>CAYGNO010000022.1:3456-21686 GCA_964351305.1 uncultured Sulfuricella sp. | reverse complement strand
CCGCCAGCCAGCAGCACCCTGGAAGAACCGGTCGAGTTGGTGGAAACGCATATTTCCTGGGTGCTGCTGGCTGGCGGCTATGCCTACAAGATCAAGAAAGCGGTCGATCTCGGCTTTCTCGATTTCAGCACCCTGGAAAAACGCCGCTTCTATTGTGCTGAAGAACTGCGCCTCAACCGGCGACTGGCGCCCGATCTCTACCTGGAAGTCGTTTCCATCGCCGGCAGCGCAGATCATCCTGACTTGAACGGCCCCGGCCCGGCCATCGAATACGCCGTTAAAATGCGGCGCTTCCCCCAAGGCTGTTTGCTCGACCAGGTGTTGCTGCGCGGCGAACTGGCACCCGAAACGATAGACGCCATTGCCCGCAGAATCGCCGATTTCCATGGCCGCACGGCAATTGCAGGCAACGAAAGTCCTTTCGGCACGCCGGAGCGGACTCACCTGCCGGTGGCGGAAAACTTCGCGCAGATTCGCCCGCGACTGCGGGATAAAGAAGACCTTATCCGCCTGGACAAACTGGAACGATGGAGCGAACGGGAATATCAGGCCCGCATCGACGCCTTTGAGGCGCGCAAGGCACGGGGCTTTGTCCGCGAGTGCCACGGCGATCTGCATCTCGGCAACATGGCGCTACTGGATGGAGAGGCGGTTCCCTTCGACTGCATCGAGTTCAGCGACAACCTGCGCTGGATCGACGTCATCAGTGAGGCGGCCTTCCTGACCATGGATCTGCAAGACCGGGGGCGGCCAGACCTGGCACGCCGATTCCTCAATGCCTACCTGGAGCAAACCGGGGATTACGACGGCCTTGAGGTGCTGCGCTACTACCTGGTGTACCGCGCCATGGTGCGCGCCAAGGTGGCCTGTATCCGGGCCGGGCAGGAGGGATTGTCCGCCGGCCACTGGACGCAATACCGAGACCACATCGAACTGGCGGCAGACTTCACTCGCCCTTCTCAACCCTTCCTGGCCATCACCCATGGCCTGTCCGGCTCCGGAAAAACCACGGTCACGCAATCGTTGCTGGAAGCGCTGAGCTTGTTCCGGGTCCGTTCCGACGTGGAAAGAAAACGCCTGCATGGGCTCAAGCCGGAGGCGCGCAGCGGCGCCGGGACTGGCGGGAATATTTACTCTCTGGAAGCCAACGAACGCACCTACCGGCGACTGGCGGAGGTGGCGCGGGGAATTGTCCGGTCCGGCTTCTCCGTCATCGTCGATGCCGCCTTCCTCAAACGGCGAGAGCGCGCCGCTTTCCATGAACTGGCTCAGGAATTAAGCGTTCCTTTCGCCATTTTGGATGTCACCGCACCCGAAAATCGGCTGCGGGAACGGGTGAAGCAGCGCGTGCAACACGGGCGAGACGCCTCGGAAGCGGATATCGCGGTGCTGGAAAGCCAGCTCCGCAATAGCGAGCCTCTGGACGACAGAGAATCGACCGCAATTATCGAGGTGGATACGGAACAGACAGCGGATGTTCAGGCGCTTGTGCAGCGCCTCGCGAAGGCTATTTCCCGCTGAGGAGCGCGGAGATTTCCGCTTCAGCCGCAATCCAGTCCTGCATCGGGTCGCCCAGAAATCCATGCTGCTCGGCGTGAAAATAAGCCGCCTCGGCAACCATGCAAAAGCGCTGCTCGGGCGTGACGGTGGATTTGGCAACCGTTGCGCTCTTCGCGGCAGGCTTTTTCTTCGGTGCAGCCGCAACAGCCTTCTTCGGCGCGGCCACCTTGGCCGCAACGGGCTTCTTCACGGTAGCTTTTGCACTCGCAGTGGGTTTTGCAGCGCTTGATGATGCCGTTTTCTTTGCCGTGCTTGGGGTTGTCGCCATAATATTTTCCTCCGGGTTAAATAATGAATAACTTCACATCATTTTTTTGAATTCAGTATAGTCCAATTTCTCAAGAGTAAAATATATTCATGACATTATAATGACACCCGCGCATCCTTACTACTTTGCCTCCAGCGACCGGTCGGGCCGAACCAGAAACCTGTCGCTGCGCTCCTTGCGGTTCTGGAGGTAGCGGTTGACCGTGATCTCCCGGCCTGATTTGTCGAAGATAATTTCGTAGTAAACATAATTTTTGAACACCTCTTCGATGTTCAGGTCCTGACCGGGGTCCCACGGTTTCATCGCCGGATCGAAACTCTCGAAGTAATAGGGTACGCCAGGCTCGAACGGTGCGGCGGCGCAGACCGTGGAAAAAGCCAACAAACAAGCGAAGGCCAGGAGCCTTTTCATCATGCCCCCATAGGCCACAAAAAGGCGCAGAAATCACAAAAATATTTTTGTGATTTCTGCGCCTTTTCGTGGCTATTATCGATCAGGCCGTCCCCCCAACGGTCAGGCCGTCGATGCGCAGCGTCGGTTGGCCCACGCCCACCGGCACGCTCTGGCCGTCCTTGCCGCAGGTGCCCACGCCCGGATCGAGCGCCATGTCGTTGCCGATCATCGACACCCGTGTCAGCACGTCCGGCCCGTTGCCAATCAGGGTCGCGCCCTTGACCGGACAGGTGATCTTGCCATCCTCGATCATGTAGGCTTCCGCCGCCGAAAACACGAACTTGCCGCTGGTAATGTCAACCTGGCCGCCGCCGAAATTAGCCGCATACAAACCATGCTTGACCGACTTGATGATTTCCGCCGGGTCCTTGTCCCCGTTCAACATATAGGTGTTGGTCATGCGCGGCATCGGGATGTGGGCGAAGGACTCGCGCCGGGCGTTGCCGGTAACGGCCATGCCCATCAGCCGCGCATTCAGCGTGTCCTGCATGTAGCCCTTGAGGATGCCGTTTTCGATCAGCACCGTGCACTGGGTCGGATTGCCTTCGTCGTCGACGTTGAGCGAGCCGCGGCGGCGAGCGATGGTGCCGTCGTCCACCACGGTCACGCCGGCTGATGCGACGCGCTGGCCGATCTTGCCGCTGAAGGCGGAACTGCCCTTGCGGTTGAAATCCCCTTCCAGGCCGTGGCCGATCGCCTCGTGCAGCAGGATGCCCGGCCAGCCGGAGCCCAGCACCACGGTCATGGTGCCTGCCGGAGCCGGCTTGGCATCGAGATTGATGAGCGCCTGATGCACTGCCTTTTGCGCATAATCCTGCAGCACCTCGTCGCTGAAATAAGTGTAGTCGAACCGCCCGCCGCCGCCAGCACTGCCCTGCTCGCGACGTCCGCCGTCCTCTACGATCACCTGCAGGGAAATCCTGACCAGTGGCCGCACATCCGCCGCCAGCAGGCCATCGTTACGGGCGATCAGCACCACCTCGTATTCGCCGGCCAGCGATGCCATGACCTGGGTGACACGCTTATCGAGCGAGCGCGCATGGCGCTCCAGCCTTTCCAGCAGGGCCACTTTTTCGGCGTCCTTGAGACTGGCGATCGGATCGTGGGGCAGGTAAAGCTGGGGCTTGGCCGCACCGTAAACAGCCGGCACCGATTTCTCCGCTCCCTGCCGGGCAATTGCACGGGTAGTTTCGGCTGCGGCCGCCAGAGCCGGCAGGCTGATGTCATCGGAATAGGCGAATGCGGTCTTTTCGCCGGTTACGGCGCGCACGCCCACGCCCTGGTCGATGCTGAAACTGCCCGACTTGACCTGGCCTTCCTCCAGACTCCACCCCTCGGCGCGGGTGTACTGGAAGTAGAGGTCGGCGTAATCCACCTGATGGGTCATGATGCGGCCGAACACCTGCTGGAGGTCGCCCACATCCAGTCCGTAGGGGGTCAGCAGCGTGGATTGGGCGGTGCCGAATAGAGGGTCGGACTGGAACGAAGCAGTTTCAATTTTCATAAATTTTCAGAGTTCAGCAAGTTTTCAAGGTTCGGTGTGTCAGGGCTGGCAGGCTCTTGCGCAAGCTCGCCTGATAGGCCGGGTTGATGTTGGCGATCACTACGCCGGAGCCGCGCGGCAGACGATCGAGAATCACGCCCCAGGGATCGACGATCATGCTGTTGCCGTGCGTTTCGCGACCGGACAGGTGATAGCCGCCCTGGGCCGAGGCCACCACATAGGCCAGGTTCTCGATGGCTCGGGCGCGCACCAGAGTTTCCCAATGCGCCTTGCCGGTGGTTTCGGTGAAGGCGGAGGGCACGACGATGATATCGACCTCGCCCATGGCGCGGTAAAGTTCGGGAAAACGCAGGTCATAACATACCGATAGACCGATTCGGCCGAACGGAGTTTCAACCACCACTACCTGGTCGCCCGGTTCGATGGTTTTTTCCTCGCGATATTTCTCGTTGCCGAGATCCAGTCCGAACAGGTGAATCTTGTCGTAGCGCGCCACCTGTTTTCCCTTGTCGTCGTATACCAGACAGCTGTTGCGCACCTTGGATGGCACGCTCGCCTCCAAGGGCACCGAGCCACCTATGATCCATATCTTGTGCTTCTTTGCCATGGCACTGAGGAATTTCTGCATCGGCCCCTTGCCCTCGGCTTCACGCACCGCTACCTTGTCGCTTTCCTTCTTCCCCATGATGGCAAAAAACTCCGGCAGCACGACCAGTTTGGCGTCCTGCGCTGCGGCCATGCCGATCAGGCGCTCGGCCTCGGAAAGGTTGGCTGCCACGCTCGGGCCGGAGGCCATCTGGATGGCCGCGACGCGGCAAACGCCGGGCTGCGGTTTGGCACGGGCGACTGCGGTGCGGGTCTTGGTTCTGGCGAAGCTCGATTTGGCTTTTGTTATCATTTTCTTTCCTCTCATCCATTGCTTAATTCAGTGATGAGTGATGGGTAAGGGGTGATGGGAAAAGTCAAAAACAGCGCCGTCGTCGACTTCACCTTACCCATCACCTCACTGCACATTCCCGCCAATTTTTACGACATTGGGATTATCCCATGTCCCGGTAATACTGTATTCGTAGGCAGCGATTTGATCAATCGGGTCCCGCAACAATTTTTGCGCCACCAGCGCAGCTATCCCGACCACGGGTCCGCCCAAAAAAGCGCCGGCGACGGACACGCCCTCTCCCAACTGGGGAGCCACTCTCACCTTCAGGTTCTGGGTTTCCCTGGCCAGGTCGGTTTCACCCTGCATCCGGACTTTTGCCGCCGGCCCTTCCAGCCTGAAATCGTCGGTGCGCGCCACACCGCGGTTAATGCGCGCACTACCGGAAATCGAGTCGAAGGCGAAACCTTCGCTGAAAATATCGCGAAAATCCAGCGTCAGGCGCCGTGGCAACGACTGAAGGCTGAGCAGGCCAAGCAGCTTGCCCGCGCCCGGCTCAATTTTGTGAAACTGGCCATTCTTCGCTTCCAGCTTCAGATTGCCGGCCAAACTCGGAAAATCGATATCCTGGGGACTGCCCGCCCAGGAAAGCTGGCCGTCGAGCTTCGCCGTTCCGCGTTTCACCGCTTCAGGATAACCCAGCCTGGCCAGCAGCTTACCTACGTCCTGCGTCTCAAGATGCAGATTGGCGTTGGTCATCGGCCTGCGTCGCCAACCCTGCCACAAGCCATCCATCTGCAGGCTGCTGTCCGGGTTGCTGATGCGCAGCTTCTCGATGCGCCAATCCTCGTCCTCCTGCACCGCCAGCAGTTCGAGCTTGCCCAGTTTCTTCTGCTTGACCGAGAAACTATCCGCGACGATATCCAATGCCGGCAGCTCCTTCTCCTGCGGCGCTTCCGTTGGAACCCCCAGCTTCGCCGGAGCTGGATCGGGAATGGTCAGATAACCCAGGCGCGCCTGGAGCCGTCCGCGCCCCTCGGGGTTCCAGTTCACGCTGCCGGTCAGCTCCCTGCTCTCTATCTTCGCCTGCCAGGCGCTCTCCTGCATTTTGGCACTAATACGCAGGTCGTTAAAGCGTTTGCCGAACGCATCGAGTGCGCCGAATTTCAGGTTGAGGCCGGCAAGCCCAGGCAACGGCGACGCCTTGGCCGATGGCTGTCCGAGGAGTCCACGCCAATGATCCAGGTCGAGCAGGGGCAGTTCGCCGCTCAACCAGATGCCGGACTGCGGGGGCAGCACCGCCGCAGCCCCCAGATTGACCGCGCCGCGCTCGATCGTCGTTTTGCCATTTTCATGACGGCGCGACAGCACCGCAGCAAGTGCTTTGCCATAGTTGAACTGAAGCAGGTCCTGCCTGGCGCCGCTCATTTTTTTCTCGATGCGCAGCGGCACCGCGTCAGCCGCCTTTTTGCCGAAAGGCGCAGGCAGGTTAACCGCCAACCCGGCCAGTGAAGATTCGAGCACCATATCGGCCTGCTTTTTGCGGATCGAGACCACCCCGCGCCAGTCGGCGGTACCGGTCAAGTTACGGATTAACGGCAGGTCGGCCAAGCCACGCATTCCGGCGGCGGTGGCACGCCCCTGTGCATGGATGCGCACGCCGCCATCCTTCTGGGTCGCCCCGCTGATCGAGGCCGGGCCGCCCAAGGCCAGCGCCGTAATTTGAGGTATCCCCACCGAGGCTTCGGTAAACTCCAGGCGCCCGTTCACTTGTTCCAGCGCCGGGAAGTCCGCGCCGAGAGAAACGCGGTTGTTGACGAACTGGTAGCTGCCCGTCACCCGGCTGTCCTGGTTGCGTCGCAAGGGGATAACCAGCTTCAGCTTGAAATTGCCGTTGCCCGATGCCCCCATGCCTTCGGTGAAATCGTCGATCATGGCGCTGACCGGGCTGTGATCGACAAACTTGATCATGTCTCCGGTCGGCCCGCGGGCTTCACCCTCCACTTCGAGAATTTCATCCCAGGTCAACAGGTCTGGAATCACCGCGCGGGTCTTGCTGATTTGCATGCCATCGGTATGGCCCTGGTGTGCGGTGATTTCCATGCGGGCGCCACGGAACAGGAGATCCACCACGACATTCTCGATTTTTGGCCAGCCCGGCGCATATTCCAGCGTGCCGCCGGTCACTTTTCCGGCCACCTCGAACAGACCGCGCTTGCCATCGGCGAAGGGGAAATCGGCCAGATTACCCTTCAGCCGCAGCCGCACATCGTTGGACTGCCCGGCCAGCAGCGCCGTGTTGAGCCAGTCGCGCGTGGATTGGCCGATCACAAGAGGAAGGTATCGACCGACCTGGCGCGCATCGCCACGGGTAAACTGGCCGGTAAGATCGACCGTGCCAGGCGTGCCGCCAGTCATCTTGTAGCTGCCGAACAGCGTGCCCGCCAGGTGGCGGTTGGCAAGGGAAAGACTGGTCAGGTTTATATCCAGGCCATTGCTGTTTTTCTGTTTCTTCCAGTTCATCTGCGCAGTCAGCGCATCCATCTCCAGCGGCTCGCGGAACAGCTCCGGAAAATTGGCCCGCACACTGTGTGAATCCAGCGCCAGCGTGCCGGATTTTTCGTTGGCGTCGAGGTTGCCGCTCAGGCCGGAAAAGCCCGGCAGCTTTCCATGGGGTTTCATGCCCAAGCCGATAAAGCCCCCCTTGGCTGTATAGCGCTGTGGCGACTTCCAGTCGCCGCTCCATTTCACACTAAAGTCGCGGAAGCTGCCCTGGGGGCTGATTTCAGCCAGATTGCCACGCACTTCCGGCGACAGAGGCAGCGCATCGGCCAATTTCACCAGCGGTTCCAGATAAAGGCCATTGGCGCGAATTTCCCCTGTAGCGGACTTTTTGCCTTGCGCCGGGACATGGCGCACCAGCAAATCGGTAGCCGGCAGGTTGACACCGCTCTTCGCCGCCAGACCCAGACGTTGCGCGCGGAATTCGAACCCACCCGGCAGCGCCTGCCATCCGAGACGTCCGCTCAGGCTGTGCAGATCGAGCTCGGGCAGATCACTGGCGAAACGGCCGGTCACCTCGCTCAGCCGGACATCCGCTGTGACCTCGCCGATCCTCCCGGCCTTGAACCCAAGCCAGGCCTGAATCCCGCCATAACCGTGCTGCAGCTCGAACGGGAAGGGTAACCAGGTCTGCCAGGCGGCGATGTCGGCACGGTCGAGTTTCGCATAAACCTTGCCCTCCCAGGCGGCCAGATCGGCCACTGTTTCACCTTTCAAATCGGCACGAATATCCAGCGGAGCTGCCAGTTCGGCAGGTGGAACGGCCTGCAGGCCCAGTCGATGCCGCCTGCCGCTGTTTTCCAGGCGCAGGTTGACGCGACTCAAGGTCAAAACCGGCGCCTGGCGCTTCTCGTCGCGCCACTCGATCACTGCATTCCGGATGACGATACGCGATTGCTGCAATAGCCAATCGGCAAAACCGCTGTCGCTGTCCGGCTGGTTGAGCTCGATGCCCGCAATAAAGAAACGGCCCTCGGCATCTCGCCGGATGCTCAATGCGGGATCGCTGATTTCGAGGGAATGCAGGCGCGCCTCGCCCACCAGCAGCGTCCACCACGACAGGGTGCCGTCGATATTCTGGAGCACCAGCGCAGGCAGCCCCTGCCGGTCGTAAACCTGAACTTCGCGTAGCGCCAGGTGCGGCCTCAAGCCCTCCCAGTTGGCATCGATCGCGCCGATCGTTACGCGCTGACCGGCTGCACGGGTGATGGAAGCGGCGATGTCCTCGCGGTATTGGCCGACGTTGGGCAAGATCCAGTAGCGCAGCGCCACCACCGTCGAGGCGAACGCCAGCCCGGCCAGGAACAGGGCTGCGATTGCAATTCGGTAACTCCAGCGCCAAGAGGTTTTGAGCATGATCCAGGTTCAAAAAAATACCGCAGGGGCTTTGTTGAGCGCCCCTGCGGTCAGATTATACCCCGGTCACCGGGTTTGCTTCACGTTACCGTTTGGTCAGGCCTCTGTTGTAACCTATTTATTCCTCTGCGTCTCTGCGCCTCTGCGGTTAAGCAATTGCCGTTTTTAGGTTAATCTAGACCCGACGCTGCGAGGCTGTGCAAATAGCCGGCGAGGGGCGGCTGACGTGGTAACCCTGTGCGTAGTCGATGCCTAAACGGCATACTTCCGCCAGGGTTTCGCCATCCTCGACATATTCGGCTATGGTCTTGATGCGTAATTCCTTGGCCAGGGTAACGATGCTTTTGACGAAAGCGAGGTAGACCTCATCGGCCAGCATGTTCCTGATAAACTCTCCTTCAATCTTGATGTAATCGACGGGGAAACGCTTGATGTATTGGTAGGATGAAAATCCCGAGCCGAAATCGTCAATCGCGAAGCTGAATCCCTGCAGCTTGATATCGAGAACGAATTTTTCCAGCAAGCTCAGGTTGCTGACGGTTTCCCGTTCGGTGATCTCGAACACGATGCGGCGCGGCGCGATGTCGAACTCCACCGCCAGACGATGCACCCGCGCCACGAATTCCCCGACGATGAGCGCCTTGGGCGAGAGATTGACGAACAGCATGCCCTGATAGCTCTGTTCCTTCATCTGGATGAAGGCCTTCTCGATCAACTGGTAGTCCATCTTGTGGACGATACCCATGCTCTCGGCTTCTTCGATGAAATCGTTGGCGGTGACGATCTGGTCGCCCAACTGGATGCGCATCAGCAGTTCGTGTATCGCTATCTCGCCGGTAGCGGCGTCGCAGATGGGTTGGAAGTAGGGCACGATTTTCTGCTGATCCAGGGCGTTCTGGATCATGAGAACCTTTTCGCCTGCCTTCCTGAATACTTCCGCCATTTCGTCTTCGCTGGGAATGGCGATGGCGTTTTTCCCCATTTTCTTGGCCTTGTACATCATGTTGTCGGCGACCAGGAAGAGGTCCTTGGGGTTGTCGCCGTGATTCGGGCTGATGGCGATGCCTATCGACGCGGTGGCCTTGAGTTTGTAGCCATCCGGCGTTTCCAGGGAAAAGTTGTCGAGCAGTTCCGCTATCCGCTGCGCGACCATGTGGGCCTGGGTGTCGTCAGCCTCGGGCAGGATGATGCAAAATTCGTCGCCGCCGTAACGCGCCAGCATATCCCCGTCTCTTACTGCCTTGTGCAGCAACCCGGCGAATGCCTGCAGGAACGAGTCGCCGAAATGATGTCCATAGCGGTCATTGACCGTTTTAAAGTTGTCCATGTCGAGCATCATCACGGCAAATTGCTGGTTATGCCGTTTCGACCGACCCACCTCGTATCCCAGCAATTCCCAGAACATGCGCTGGTTATACAGATCGGTCAGCGGGTCGCGCGTGGCGTAGTGTTCGAGGTCCTTGGTGTACTTGTAGATCGCCTTGACCGATCCCACCAGGTTGAGCAGCGTGGTCAGGATGCTGCCGATGACCATGTGCCGAATGTTGTCCAGCGCCAGCGGCGATTGCACGCCGATGCCGACAATGCCGCCGATTTTCGGCGTTTCCAGCAACAGCGATTTGGTTTGCAGTTCGATGTCCTGAGCGCTCAACTCGGGCAGCGAGACCTTCTCGTCGGCGACATTGTGGACAATCTGCAGAATCGTCGCGCCACTGAAAAAGGGATTATCCTGGAGTTGCTTATGGAGGTTCTTCTCGAATAATCGAATGGTTTCAGCGGAGGGAGTGTTGCGCCAGAAAACCTCGCATTCATAAGCCTCTTCCTCGACGCGAAAAATCGTGACCAAAGCGTAGGCGTCGATAATCGGGTTGATGTCCAGCAGCAGATCCTTGACGAACCCGCGCCAGTCGCGCACCACATTCGAGGTGATGATGAATTTTTCGAGGAGTTTGATCTCGAATTCGAGGACATCCTTGTCGACCGCGACGCATTTCATCTTCTCGACCAGCAGGGCGACATCATCGAAAGTCTGGTTGAATTCCTCGAAGCCGAAATCGACGTGGCTGAGATTGAACTGTTCAAAATCCTTGACGGTGTTAACCGACTCGACCTTGCCGCGGAACAAATCCACCGAACGCTTGATCTTCCTGGCGGCAAAAGCCGACACGGCGGCGGCGGCCAGCAATACCAGCAAACCTAACCCCAGAAACAGCCCGACGTAATAGATGCGCACCGTGGCGGTTACCGTTTGCAGGTTATGCTGGACAGCAATGGCACCCAGCACTTCTCCATCCTTGGCGTTGGTGTGGCAGCGCAGACATTCCGGTTGCGCCATGACCGGGAAGGTATAGCGGATATGGCTGCCTGTCCTGGCCACGGCTTCCTTGCCGCTATCCAGGACTTGCCCGACTTCATCAAACGGCGGGGGTTGCTGCACCTTTCCATACAGGGCTTCCACGGACTTGCCGCGATATAGGCTTACCTGGTCCAGCGTGGTTGAAAAGGCGGATTTGCTGGCGGCGGCAACCTCATCCAGTTGCTGGCGGGAACCGCCGATGCGCAGGGTTTGATAAAGCGCGTTGAAATTCTGCCGGGAAATTTCCCTGGACGTTTCTTGCGTATGCTCTTCCAGCAGTTTTTCATAAAGCAAAGAGGAAGCAAGCGTCGCGCCGAGAAAGACGAGCAGAGCGACACCCACAGTGGCGGCAAATACAAAGCCTTTAAGCGTGTTGAGCAATCGCAAAGCTTTTCTGTACATACCGTTCATACGCTGGGCCTTGGTTTAACCCGGATATTATCCATTGGAAGTTCGTGCCCGCAGGAGCGCCGCCCCCGGCGCGAATGCGGACGCAAATCGCGGCCAACTCCCATCCCCATCCTAACCTTCCCCTTGAAGGGGAAGGGACGATCGCCCTCTCCCCCTTTGGGGGAGAGTTGGAGAGAGGGTTGTCGCCGCTCCCACAGCGGTGTTTTGGCTCTAATTGGATTATCTGGGTTTAATTGTTGTAGTTCATCCCCGTTCAGTAACGCGAGATGGCTGCGGACACATTCCGCCAAACTGCTTTGCGAAATATAAGCTTTCCCCCCATTTGTTACAAGCGTGCAAACTGAGTGTGGTCATGGTGTTCTGATTTTCACGTTTGGGATGGCCGGCTTGGGGACGAATTCGAGCCGGGTAGGGTGGGCACGTTTTTTGTGCCCACGCGGAGAACTAAAAACCCGGATTACGTTATCCGTATCCGGGTTTTGAGCCACTTAAAAATAGCAGCAGAGACTTACTTTGCCTCTTTTTTCAGCTCCATGATGGCGGTCACGGTTTCTTTCGACGCCACGGCAAACGGCCCGGACAGCAGCGACTTGGCGCCCGGCTTGTCGTTGCCTTCGACCTTTTTGACCACATCCGCCGCGCAGCGGTGGAAATTGGCGTGCTTGGTCACCAGATCCGTGTAATGCGGCTTGGCTTTGAATGCGGCACCCTCGCCGTAAATCCATTTGCCCAGGTCGCACAGATTATCCTTGCACACTGCCTCGCTCTTGAGCTGCTCGGCGCTGGTGCCGTCGATAAACTGGGTCAGCCGGACTTTCCATTTGATATGCGCCGCGATTGCATCGTCGAAATTCATTGTAACCTCCTTATTTTTGACCACATGTAAAAATCAGGTTTTAAACCGCCCCACTACACTTTGCAGATTATCCGCCAGTTGCTCCAGATCGCGAATAGTATCGGCCGTTTGCTGGAAAGCCTGGCTGTTTTCTTCCGACAGGCGCGCAATATACTCCACCTTGTGCGCATTTTCGCTGTTGGTCTGGCTTTGCTCCTTCAACGATACGGAAATTTCGCTCACGGCCTCCACCACCTGCTGGACGCCGGACTTGATCTGGTTGATCGCCTCTCCTGCCCGTTGCGCCAACGCTGTACCCTCGCTCACCCGCGCCACCCCGGATTCCATGCTGCCGATCGCCCGCTGGGTGCCGTGCTGGATTTTTTCGATCATCGTCGTGATTTCCTTGGTGGAATTGGCGGTGCGCTCGGCCAGCTTGCGCACCTCATCGGCTACCACCGCGAACCCCCGCCCCTGCTCACCGGCCCGCGCCGCCTCGATGGCCGCATTAAGCGCCAGCAGATTGGTCTGATCGGCGATTTCCTTGATGACGCTGACGATTGCCGAAATCTGGTCGGACTGCTGGCCGAGATCTTGAATGATGGCGGAGGAATCGTTCACCGACTCGGTGATCTTGTTCATCTCAGCCGCCGCGTTATGGATGACTTCGCTGCCGTGGGTGGACAACTCGCTCGACTGGGTGGAAATTTCCTGAACATGCTCGGCCTGGCTCGCCACGCCGTCGATGTTGTAGGTCATGATTTCCACCTGGGCCGCCATGGAATACGCTTCCTGGCTCTGCAACTGGGAATTCGACGCCACCTGGGCTGAAACGCTGGCCAGATTGTGGGTGGTGGACAGCACCTGCTCGGCGCTGGACTGGACCTCGTGGATGATGGATTGCAGCTTGTTCATGAAGGTATTGAAGACATCCGAGATTTCACTGATCTCGTCCTTGCCGTCAACGGTAAGGCGCCGGGTCAGATCGCCTTCACCTTCAGCGATATCGCCCAAGCTGGTGGAAACTTTCTGGAGCGGGATCGTGACCGAGCGGTTAATGAACCAGTAAACGAACAGGATCACCGGGACCATTAGCGCCAGGGCCACCGCCATGATTTGCAAACTGAATTCGTGTACCGTGCGGTTGACCTTGTTGAGCGAGATACGCATGCTGACCGCGCCGAGCACCGTTCCTTCCGGCACAATGTGGCACATCAGGCAGTCCTTGCCGAGGTAGTTTTTCTGCGCTTGCGCCGGGATCACGGCGCGCAGGCTTTCTCCGTCCTTGTCCTCGATCACCTGAAAATAGGGCTTGGCACTTTGCAGCACCTGCTGCTCGACAGCATCGGTCTTGCTTTCTTCCGCAGCGCCGGGTCCGAACTGCTTGCTCACCCCCTCGCCGCGAATCACGCGCAATTCCTTGATATCCTCGGACTGCCGGATCTGGTCGAGATAAAGTGCGCGCTGGCTGATCGTGCCAGTCAGCATCATGCCGGTCAGGCTGGCCATGGTCATGCGATGCACGCTCTGGGAGAAATCACGCGCCTGGTCGATGGCCGTCTCGCGCTGCTGCACTGTCGCCCACCAGATCATGCCCGACCAGGCAATCGCCAGGATAATCGAAATGCCTACTACCAGACGAACCCATATCTTCAGGTTGCGAATTTTCATCCTTATACATCCTTATTTTTTCAACTCTTAACCAATACGGCGTATGTTTCTCTCCGGTTACATCTTAAGCGAAACAGCAAAAAAATAAAGCGGTTATCGCGACTTTATGAAAATAAAGTCAGACATCACTGTCCTGTTAACTTTGACATAACAACGAATAGCGCTTATCCGCCGCCCCTCCCAATCCTGCAAGCGCGTGCAGGCCGGGGTGAGCCTGCGAACCCCGGCAATTCACCCCCCATGCCGCACATAATCGGTTTCGTCACGAATCTGGCGCTCCCAATAGCACCGTTGCCAGATGCCGCCCGCCTTTTCCGATTGAAATGTTCGACTGTTGTTGCTGGGGTTCGCAGAGATGGACGGCTTGCGCGAGTTGCTTAATTGGCGCCCATACTACATACGCCTTACGCTCGCTGGAATACGACCAATTTCACTTCACGGTCTCTTTCAACTGCTCCAGGATCGCCGGATTCTCCAGCGTGGAAACGTCCTGCGTGATCTCCTCGCCCTTGGCCAAGGCGCGCAGCAAACGCCGCATGATCTTGCCGGAGCGGGTCTTGGGCAGGTTGTCGCCGAAGCGGATTTCGTCGGGCTTGGCGATGGGGCCGATCTCCTTGGCCACCCAGTCGCGCAGGTCGGCAACGACTTTCTTCGCCGCCTCGCCTTCGGGTCGCGCGCCTTTCAGCACGACGTAGGCCACCACCGCTTCGCCCTTGATGTCGTGCGGCTTGCCGACCACGGCGGCTTCCGCCACCAGCGGGTTGGCCACCAGGGCGGATTCGATTTCCATCGTGCCAAGGCGGTGGCCGGACACGTTGAGCACGTCGTCGATCCGGCCCATGATCCAGAAATAACCGTCCAGGTCGCAGTTGGCGCCGTCGCCGGCGAGATAGTATTTGCCGCCGAGGTCTTCCGGATAATAGCTCTTCCTGTAGCGCTCCGGGTCGCCGTAAATAGTGCGGATCATCGAGGGCCAGGGGCGCTTGATCACCAGGAAACCGCCCTTGCCTTTTTCCACGTCATGGCCCGCTTCATCGACGATCGCGGCCATGATGCCGGGCAGGGCCATGGCGCAGGAACCGGGCTTGAGGCCATGCACGCCGGGCAGCGGGGTAATCATGTGGCCGCCGGTTTCGGTCTGCCACCAGGTATCGACGACCGGACAGCGGGCCTGGCCGACGTTATTGTAATACCACATCCAGGCTTCGGGGTTGATCGGCTCGCCCACGGTGCCGAGCAGGCGCAGGGAGGAGAGATCGTATTGCCTGGGCAGGTCGGCGCCGAGCTTGATCAGGGAGCGGATCGCGGTGGGCGCGGTGTAGAAGGTGGTGATCTTGTGGTCCTGGATCATCTTCCAGAAGCGGCCGGCATCGGGGTAGGTCGGCATGCCCTCGAACATCAGCTGGGTGGCGCCGATCGCCAGCGGGCCGTAGGCGACGTAGGTGTGGCCGGTGATCCAGCCGACGTCGGCGGTGCACCAGAACACGTCGCTGTCTTTGTAATCGAAGGTCCAGCGCATAGTGTTGATAGCGTGGAGCAGGAAGCCGGCGCTGGAATGCTGTACGCCCTTGGGCTTGCCGGTGGAACCGGAAGTGTAGAGGATGAAGAGCGGGTGCTCGGCGTTGACCCACTCCGGCTCGCAGGTGTCGGCCTGGCCCTTGACGGCGTCGTGCCACCACACGTCGCGCTGGGCGTCCCAGGCGGTTTCGGCGGCGGTGCGCTGGTACACCACCACCTTTTTCACGCAGTCGCATCCGCCCATGGCGAGCGCCTCGTCCACCGCAGGTTTGAGCGGCAGCGCCTTGCCGCCGCGGAACTGGCCGTCGGCGGTGATGACCAGGCTGGCGGATGCGTCGGTGATGCGCTCATGCAGGCTCTTGGCGGAGAAGCCGCCGAACACCACGGAGTGGATCGCGCCGATGCGGGCGCAGGCCTGCATCGCGACTGCCGCTTCTATGCTCATCGGCAGGTAAATGATGACGCGGTCACCCTTCTTCGCGCCCAGCGCCTTGAGGCCGTTGGCGAACTGGCAGACGCGGTGGTAGAGGTCCTTATAGGAAATCCTGGTGACCTTGCCGTCGTCCGCCTCGAAAATGATCGCGGTCTTGCCGGGCTGGGTAGCCAGGTGCTTGTCCAGGCAGTTCCAGGACACATTCATTTCGCCGTCGTCGAACCATTTGTAGAACGGCGCGTTACTCTCGTCCAGCACCTTGGCGAAAGGCTTCTTCCACACCAGCAGTTCGCGCGCCAGCCCGGCCCAGAAGCCTTCGTAATCTTTCTCAGCCTGCTCGCACAGCGCCCGATAGCCTTCCATCCCCTTGACGTTGGCCTGGGCCTTGAATGACTCGACCGGTTCGAATATCCGGGTTTCGTTCATGACTGATTCGATTGATGACATGTTTTCTCCTTGGAGTTTTTGTTACGATGCAGTTAATTGATGATATCGCTTTTAATAATAGTTGCAAACTCAACAGACCATTTATTCAGACTTATAGATAAGTCAACTGACAACTCACAATACAAAAATGGGTACTCCCAAGCAAAACTCGCCCGAACAACTCATAGCAAAGGCGCTCAGCCTCAGCCGCTATGCCCGGCGCCTGACCGAGAGCGGCCCGACCGCGCTCGACCGGCTGCGCGCAACCCTGTTCATCCCCTGGGATGCGGCGGCAATGCAGGCCATCCTCGACGGCTGCGCGATCGACGATGAGACCGCCCTGAAAAAAGCCCTGCGCGTTTTGCGCAAGCAGGTGATGCTGCGTCTGATCGTGCGCGACCTCGCCGGACTGGCCGACCTGCGCGAGGTGATGAGCACCGCCACCCTGCTGGCCGAAATCGCCACCCGCTTCGCCCTCTCCCGGATCAACGGCTGGCTGCGCGACCAGTACGGCGCGCCGATCGGGGAAGAAAGCGGCACCGAACAGGACCTGGTCGTGGTCGGCATGGGCAAGCTCGGCGGCGGCGAGCTCAACGTCTCGTCGGATATCGACCTGATCTTTGCCTACCCCGAGGAAGGCGAAACCACCGGGCCGCGCAAAACCAGCAACCATGAATACTTCGCCCTGCTCGGCAAGAAGCTGATCGGCGCCCTCAACGAGACCACCCCGGACGGTTTCGTCTTCCGCGTCGACATGCGGCTGCGGCCCTATGGCGACTCCGGGCCGCTGGTCGGCAGCTTTTCCATGCTGGAAAACTACTACCTCGCCCAGGGCCGGGAATGGGAACGCTACGCCTGGATCAAGGGGCGGCCTCTCACCGGCAGCCTGTACCGGGAACTGGCCGCCATCCTGCGGCCATTCGTGTTCCGCAAATACCTCGATTTCGGCGCCTTTGCCTCGATGCGCGGACTGCACACCCAGATCCGCCAGGAAGTGAACCGGCGCGACATGCGGGACAACATCAAACTGGGGCCGGGCGGCATACGCGAAATCGAATTCATTGCCCAGGTATTCCAGCTCATCCGCGGCGGCAAGGAAACCGCCCTGCAGACCCGCTCCACCCTGGTGGCGCTCGACCTGATCGAACAGCGCAAGCTGCTGCCGGCACAGACCGTGGCCGAGCTGCGCAACGCCTACTTCTTCCTGCGCAACCTGGAGCACCGCCTGCAATACCTGGAGGACGCGCAGACCCAGACCCTGCCGGCCAGCGACGCCGACCGCCAGATCATCGCCGCCGCGATGAGCTACGCCGGCTGGCCCGAATTCCTGCTGGCACTCGACGGCCACCGCAACAAGGTGGAGCGCCATTTCGAGCAAGTCTTCGCGGCGCCGCAAAGCGCGCAAGGCAACCACACCCTGGCGGCACTGTGGCTGGGAACGCTGGCCGAGGAGGAAGCCCTGGCGCTTCTCTCCGAACAGGGCTACCAGCACCCCGCCGAAGCCTGGCAGCGGCTCAGGAGCACCCGCGAGAGCAGCCGCTACAACCAGTTGCCGACCGAGAGCCGCGCCCGCTTCGACTCACTCCTGCCGCCGCTGATCCAGGTCGCCTGCAATTTCCCCAACCCCGACGAAACGCTGGAGCGCATTCTCCATCTGGTGGAAAACATCAGCCGGCGCGGCACCTACCTCGCCCTGCTGGTGGAATACCCGCAGACCCTCAACCAGGTGGCCAAGCTGTGCAGCGCCAGCCCCTGGGTATCGGGTTACCTCACCCAGCACCCGCTTTTGCTGGATGAACTGCTCGATACCCGCGAGCTATACGCCAGGTACGACCGGGAAAAACTACGGCATGAGCTGAAAGTGCTGCTGCACGCGGCTGAAGGCGACACCGAGCGGCAGATGGACATCATGCGCCACTTCAAGCAGGCACAAACATTCCGCCTCGTGGCGCAGGATCTGGCCGGGGCGCTGCCGCTGGAAATCCTGTCCGACCAGCTCT
>CAYGNO010000022.1:0-3356 GCA_964351305.1 uncultured Sulfuricella sp. | reverse complement strand
GTGGCGCAGGATCTGGCCGGGGCGCTGCCGCTGGAAATCCTGTCCGACCAGCTCTCCGACCTGGCCGACATGATCCTGGACGAAACCTTGCGCCTCGCCTGGGCCGGGCTGCGCGTCAAACACCGCGACACGCCGCGCTTCGCCATCATCGCCTACGGCAAGCTGGGCGGAAAGGAACTGGGCTACGCCTCCGACCTCGATATCATTTTCCTTTACGACGACGACTCCCCGGACGCCGCCGAGAACTACGCCAAATTGGCGCAGCGCATCAACAGCTGGATTTCCAGCATGACGCCTGCCGGCATCCTCTACGAAACCGATCTGAGGTTACGCCCCAACGGCGCCAGCGGCCTGCTGGTCAGCTCGGTCGAGGCATTCGAGGACTACCAGAAGAATCAGGCCTGGGTGTGGGAGCACCAGGCATTGACCCGCGCCCGCTTCTGCGCCGGCGACACCGATATCGGCGCGGCCTTCGAGCGCATCCGCATCGAGGTGTTGCGGCAGGAACGCAATGCTGCGACCCTGCGCGAAGAAGTGATCAAGATGCGACAGAAAATGCTGGATGCACACCCCAACCCTGGCGGCCTGTTCGACATCAAGCACGATCGCGGCGGCATCATCGACGTCGAGTTTATCGTTCAGTATCTGGTGCTGAATTTTTCCTGCCTCCATCCAGAATTGACGCGAGATGCCGGCAATCTCGCCCTGCTCCGGCTCGCCGGCGAACTCAAGCTGATCCCCCTGGACTTGGCAGAGCAGGTGCGCGACACCTACCGCGAATACCGTCTGCTCCAGCACCAGTTGCGGCTACAGGGCGGCGTCCATGCCCGCATCGACCCGGCGCAGGCGGAAGAACACGCGACAGCCGTCAAACGGCTGTGGCAGGCGGTGTTTGAAGCAGGAAAAGGCAATTGAACCGTAGTGGACGTAGGATGGGTGGAGCGTAGCGATACCCATCAAACCCAACACACCGCGCAATGGATGATTGATGGGTATCGCTACGCTCCACCCATCCTACCCGGCTGTTTTGAACTGAAATGCGTTACAATTAGCCCATTCTTAATTTTTTGCATTCTGGAGCACAAGCATGTCTATGTCCGACCGCGACGGCCTGATCTGGTACGACGGCAAGATGGTGGATTGGCGCGACGCCACCACCCACGTCCTGACCCACACCCTGCACTACGGCATGGGCGTGTTCGAAGGCGTACGCGCCTACAAGACCGGCAAGGGCACGGCGATCTTCCGTTTGAAGGAGCACACCGACCGGCTATTCGCCTCGGCGCATATCTTCGGCATGAAAATGCCGTTCGATAAAGCTACCCTGATGCAGGCGCAGTTGGATGTGGTTCGCGGCAACAAACTCGAATCCGGCTACATCCGCCCGATCGTGTTTTACGGCTCGGAAGCCATGGGCATCGCGGCGACCGCGCTCTCTACCCATATCGCCGTGGCCGCCTGGTCGTGGGGCACCTATCTCGGCGCCGAAGCGCTGGAGAAAGGCATCCGCGTCAAAACCTCGTCATTCACCCGCCACCACGTCAACGTCAACATGTGCCGCGCCAAGTCGGTATCCACTTACACCAATTCCATCCTGGCCCACCAGGAAGCCGCGCACGACGGCTACGACGAAGCCCTGCTGCTCGACGTGGACGGCTATGTGGCGGAAGGCGCCGGCGAAAACCTCTTCATCGTCAAAAACGGCAAACTGTTCACGCCCGACCTGACCTCCTGCCTGGAAGGCATCACTCGTGCCTCGATCATCGAGCTCGCCGGCGAACTGGGCATCCCGGTGATCGAAAAACGCATCACCCGCGATGAAGTGTATTGCGCCGACGAAGCCTTCTTCACCGGCACGGCGGCTGAAGTTACGCCGATCCGCGAACTGGACAATCGCACCATCGGCGAAGCCAGGCGCGGCCCGGTTACGACCCAATTGCAGACCATGTTCTTCGACTGCGTCACCGGCAAGGCGACGAACCATCAGGATTGGCTGACCCTGGTTTGAGACAGTTTCTTAGGAGCGAGCGATGCAACCCGAATTCAAGGCGCGTTATTACGAAGTCACGGCGAAGGATTTGCCGCTGCACTGCCCGACACCGGCAATGCCGGCATGGAGCAGCCACCCGCGGGTGTTCCTGCAGATTGAAAAGACCGGCGAAGCGCTATGCCCGTATTGCGGCACGCTGTACAAGCTCAAGGGCGAACTGCCCAAGGGGCATCATTAACACCCTCTTCACCGCAGAGGCGCAGAGACGCTGAGAAAATCTTGAAGCTTTTTCCCCTCTGCGTCTCTGCGCCTCTGCGGTTCATTTGTTAAGAAGATGCCGAAAATTCTGATCATCGCACC
The DNA here is from genome assembly GCA_964351305.1 of uncultured Sulfuricella sp. Classification (GTDB taxonomy): domain Bacteria; phylum Pseudomonadota; class Gammaproteobacteria; order Burkholderiales; family Sulfuricellaceae; genus Sulfuricella. The sequence goes on along the minus strand of CAYGNO010000022.1, from coordinate 1,006 downwards.
GTCCTGGGTCGGCGACGCCGTGATGGCGCAGCCCCTGTTACGACGCCTGCGGGAACGCTATCCCAATGCCGTGATCGACGCCTTCGCGCCGGCCTGGGTAGCACCGGTGCTGGAGCGCATGCCGGAAATCCGGCGCGTCGTCATCAACCCGCTGGCCCATGGCGAACTCAGCCTCAAGCTGCGCTGGAAGCTGGGGCGCGCGCTGCGGCAGGACCGCTATGACCATGCCGTCATCCTGCCCAATTCGCTCAAATCGGCGCTGATTCCCTTCTTTGCCGGCATACCGTTGCGCACCGGCTTCAAGGGCGAAATGCGCTTTGGCCTGGTCAACGACATGCGCCGCCTGGACAAACAGGCGCTGCCCCTGATGGTAGAGCGCTTCGCCGCGCTGGCCGAACATCCCGGCACCCCGCTGCGCCGACCGGTAGAAAATCCGCGCCTGACGGCGGATAAAGACCGCATACAAATCACCCTCAACAAACTCGGCCTCGCTCCGAAAAAGCCCGTTATCGCATTCTGCGTCGGCGCCGAATACGGCCCGGCCAAGCGCTGGCCGGCGCCGCATTTCGCCGAGCTGGCGCGGATGCTGGCCAGCGCTTGGCCGGGCCGTGAAATCTGGCTGCTGGGCTCGCGCAAGGATGCGGAAATCGGTACCGAAATCGAACAAATCTATTTCAAGCTACCCTCCTTTGCCCCCTCCCCCCCTGCGGGGGAGGGTTGGGGAGAGGGGGGGAATTCGACGCTCCGCAACCTGTGCGGCCAGACCGGCCTGGCCGAGGCCATCGACCTGCTTGCCGCCGCGAATCTCGCCGTCGTCAACGACTCCGGCCTGATGCACATTGCCGCTGCGCTCGACAAGCCGGTGATCGCGCTGTTCGGCTCGTCCAGCCCCGGCTTCACCCCGCCGCTGTCGGACAAGGCCCGGATCGTCAGCCTCAACCTGCCCTGCAGCCCCTGCTTCAAGCGGGTCTGCCCGCTCGGTCACTTCGACTGCATGATGAAGCTC
>CAYGNO010000021.1:0-22114 GCA_964351305.1 uncultured Sulfuricella sp. | reverse complement strand
GCACGCTCAGGATCTTGGTGCGAATTTCCTTGCCGCTCGCCATGGTCAGCTCCGTCCGTCCCGCATCAGGCCCAGGTGTTCTTGAAGGCCTCGACCGCCGCCGCCAGGGCTTTCTCGTTGTCGGCGTCAAGGTCCTTGCTGGCTTCGATTTTTCCTAGCAGCTCGGCATGGCTTTGTTTGAGATAGCCCATGAGACCGGCCTCGAATGACAGCGCGCGCTTGACATCGATATCGTCGTAGTAGCCTTTGGTGACAGTAAACAAGGTCACTGCCATTTCGGAAACCTTCATCGGCGCGTACTGCGCTTGTTTCATCAATTCCGTCACCAGACGCCCGCGTTCGAGCTGCTTGCGGGTGGCTTCGTCAAGGTCGGAAGCGAACTGGGCAAACGCGGCCAGTTCGCGGTACTGTGCCAGCGCCATGCGGACACCGCCGCCAAGCTTCTTGATGACCTTGCACTGGGCTGCGCCGCCGACGCGCGACACCGAGATGCCGGCATTGATGGCGGGACGGATGCCGGCATTGAACAGGTCCGACTCCAGGAAGATCTGCCCGTCGGTAATCGAAATCACGTTGGTCGGAACGAAAGCGGTCACGTCGCCGGCTTGCGTCTCGATGACCGGCAGCGCGGTAAGGGAACCGGTCTTGCCCTTGACTTCGCCGTTGGTGAATTTCTCGACCCAGGCCTCGGACACGCGCGCGGCGCGTTCAAGCAAACGACTGTGCAGATAGAAGACGTCTCCCGGATAGGCTTCGCGGCCCGGCGGGCGGCGCAGCAACAAGGACACTTGACGGTAGGCCCAGGCCTGCTTGGTCAAGTCGTCATAAATGATCAGGGCATCCATGCCGCGGTCGCGGAAGTACTCGCCCATGGTGCAGCCGGAGTAGGGTGCGAGGAACTGCATGGCGGCGGACTCTGAAGCAGTTGCAGCGACGATGATGGTGTATTCCATCGCCCCGGCTTCCGTCAGCTTGCGCACCACGTTGGCGACGGTCGAGGCTTTTTGCCCGATGGCCACGTAGATGCAGAAGACGTTCTCGCCCTTCTGGTTGATGATGGTGTCGACTGCGACGGCCGTCTTGCCGGTCTGGCGGTCGCCGATGATCAGCTCGCGCTGGCCGCGGCCGATCGGCACCATGGCATCGATCGACTTCAAACCGGTCTGCAGTGGTTGCGACACCGATTTGCGCCAGATCACGCCGGGGGCGACCTTTTCGATCTTGTCCGAGAGCTTGGCGTTGATCGCGCCCTTGCCGTCGATCGGTTCGCCCAGGGCATTGACTACCCGGCCGAGCAACTCGTGACCGATCGGCACCTCGAGAATGCGGCCGGTACATTTGACCGTATCGCCCTCGGAAATATGTTCGTACTCGCCCATGATGACGGCGCCGACCGAATCGCGCTCGAGGTTCAAGGCGAGACCGAAGGTATTGCCCGGAAATTCCAGCATTTCGCCCTGCATCACGTCAGCCAGCCCATGCACGCGACAGATGCCGTCGGACACCGACACCACGGTTCCCTCGGTACGGGAAGTCGCGGCAAGGTCCAGTTTCTGGATCCGGTTCTTGATCAGATCGCTGATTTCAGAAGGATTGAGGTTCATATGGGAAAACTCCTAATTCTGTAGCGCTATGCTCATTGCGGCGAGTTTGCCGCGGATCGAAGCATCGATCACCTGGTCGCCGATCGCGATGCGTGCACCGCCAATCAGTTCCGGGTCGACATTGACGGTCGCCTGTATCCTGCACTTGAAGCGTTGCTCCAGGTTGGACACAAGTTGCGCGAGGCTCTCTGTATCGAGCGGGAAAGCGGAGGTAATCTGCGCATCCTTGACCCCTTCATGAGCATTCTTCTGCTCCAGGAACAGGTCTCGAATCTCGGTTACGACTGCCAGGCGTTGATTCGCTACCAGCACGCGGATGAAATTCTTCTGGTCGGAATTCAAGTTGCCGTCAATCGCATCGAGCAGCATCTGTGTCAGGTCTTGCTCCGCCAGACGAGGGTTGTCGATGCAGTGGCGCATGTCGGGATGACTGGTCACTGCCCTCATGCACTCCAATGCCCCTGACCATTCAGCCAGAGCGTTGCCAGCCAAGGCCAGTTGGTAGGCAGCCTCTGCATACGGCCGGGCAAGGGTGACATTTTCCGCCATGGCGCGTCAAAGCTCCGACTTGAGGCTGGCGAGCAGATCGGCATGCACCTGGGGATTGACTTCCCGGCGCAGTATCTTCTCGGCACCAGCCACAGCAAGCAGCGCCACCTGGTCGCGCAGACTTTCCCTGGCGCGTTGGGCGGCAACTGCCGCCTCTCCCTCGGCTGCATTGCGGGCTTGATTAACGATGCGGGTGGCTTCCGCGCGCGCATCTTCGATGATGTGCGCAGCTTGACGCTCGGCCCCGCCGATCATCTCGGTCGACTTCTCGCGGGCTTCACGCAAGGTTTCAGTCGAGCGATGTTGCGCCAGATCAAGATCCCGCTTGCTGCGTTCAGCGGCAGCAAGGCCTTCCTCGATTTTTTTCTGTCGCTCGGTGATGGCCGTAAGCATGGGCGGCCAGACAAACTTCACCGTGAACCAGATGAAAAGCGCGAAAGCGATTGCCTGGGAGATCAGGGTTAAATTGATATCCATGTTGCTTCCTTTTGCCCTGTGGGTGCTAGCCGAGATCAGTCAGAAACATCAATCAATGAATGACGGCGAGCAGCGGATTGCCGAATGCAAACAGCATGGCCAGTCCGACGCCGATAATGAAGGAAGCGTCAATCAGGCCAAGCAGCAGAAATACCTTGGCCTGCAGGGCATTCATCAGTTCCGGCTGGCGGGCGGCCGCTTCAAGGAAGCGCGAGCACATGATACCCACGCCGATGCATGCGCCGGCGGCGCCCAGACCGATAATGAGGCCGATGCCGACGCCGGTATAGGCTTGGATCATTGCCAGATATTGGAGTTTGTCCATTTGCGTTCCTTTCGAACTAGCAGGTGGTTAAGAGACGATTGAGATGATTGAGACGATTGAAAAAAGGTTAATGGCTTTCGTGGGCCATCGAGATATAGACGATGGTCAGCATCATGAAAATGAAGGCTTGCAAGGCGACGATCAGAATATGGAAAATGGACCAGCCAACGCCCAGAATCGCGCCGAAGATGACTCCGCTGATGCCCGTGGCGGCCCACATGCCCAGCAGCATGAAGATGATTTCGCCGGCATACATGTTGCCGTACAAACGCAGGGCGTGCGAGAGAGGCTTGGAAATATACTCGACCAGATTGAACAACAGGTTAAATATCCATAGCAGCGGATTGGACCCGAATGGAGAACAGAATAATTCGTGTATCCAGCCACCGAGACCCTTCACTTTGATGCTGAAATAGATCATCAGGATCCAGACCGATAGCGCCAGCGCAAAGGTGGTATTGAGGTCGGCCGTGGGAACGCCGCGCCAGTTTTTCTGCCCCAGCACATGCCGGTAGAACAGCTCCATGATGTCGATCGGCAGAAAATCCATGGCGTTCATCAACAACACCCAGACGAATACCGTCAGCGCCATCGGAGCGACGAACTTGTGGCGTTCGCCATGAAAAATTGCCTTGGCCTGATCGTCCACAAATTCCATGGCCAGTTCCACAAAAGCCTGCCGCTTGTTCGGCACACCCGAGGTCGCGCCACGCACCACCCACCAGAGAAAACCGAAACCGATGACACCCAGAAAGATCGCCGTCAGCAGTGAATCAACATTCAGTGTCCAGAATCCCCCATTGCCGACGGGATGCGTCAGAAACGTCAGGTGGTGTTGGATATAGGAAGTGGGGGTAAGAGCTTCAGTCGACATTGCATTTGCCATTCTCAAGCGCGACTGGATTGCGGAGGAAGATTGCCATCGAAAAAACGATCACTGAGAGTATGAACGATCCAATAAACCCTGGCACCACCACCTGTTTGTAGGTGGCTAACACCAGCCACAATAAAACGATGATGACCCCCACTTTCGCCGCCTCGGCCTTGAATATACGGGTAAGTCCGTCCCAAGCCACTGCCGAAGCATGGGACGATGGCCTTGGGGACAAGGCAAACCAGGCAAATGCCACCCCTCCCGCCATCGCTACCAAGCCTCCAAGGAACGCGGATATCGCGCCATGCACACCCGCCAGCCAGGCGCTCACGACTGCCAGCAACACTGTCAGGACAAGCTGCCAACTCATCACAATGCGTAGAGGTTTCCTAATATCGCCCATGACTTTTTGCCCCTTAACTCCCGCACTTGACCAGCGTGACGAGCCACAACAGAAGGCACATAGCAGAATATTATAATTTCCTACAACAGCTGGAGTCAATCAAAACCCGCGTACACCCCGTTCAACGCAAGCGTACCAGTATCCCATCGAGCTGCTCAAGACTACTGAAGCGGATCGTCAGGCTGCCAGCTCCCTTCTTGTTGGCGACCAGCCTGATAGGTGCTCCGATAGTGTCAGCCAGATCTTCCTCAAGGCGCAGCAGGTCGCGGTCGATTTTTTGTTCCGTAGCCTTTTCCACATGGGGCTTGAGCTGCCGTTGCACCAGTTTTTCCGTTTCGCGCACTGACAAGCCTTTATGCACGACCTGTACTGCCAGCCGCGCCTGGTCTGCCTTGGCCAGAGGCAACAGGGCACGGGCATGACCCATGTCGAGTTCCCCTGAGAACAGGCATTCCTGCACCGGCTTTGCCAGGTGAAGCAGACGCAGCAGGTTGGAAGCCGCCGAGCGCGAGCGGCCAACAGCATCGGCTGCCTGCTGATGCGTCATGGCGAATTCATCGATCAGTCGCTGGATACCGGCAGCCTCCTCAAGCGGATTGAGATTCTCACGCTGGATATTTTCGATCAGAGACATGGCCAGCGCAGCTTCGTCAGGAATATCCCGCACCAATGCCGGAACTTCATGCATGCCAGCCAGTTGTGCCGCTCGCCAGCGCCGCTCGCCGGCAATGATCTCGTATTTCCCCTCGCCTACAGGACGCACCAGAATCGGCTGCATGACCCCCTGAACCCTGATCGAGGCTGCCAATTCATTCAGGGAATCCTGGTCCATGCGCGTTCGCGGCTGGTATTTTCCGGGTTGCAGCGCGGTGACTTGCAGGGTGTCCTGGCGTATCGGATCGGAACCGGTATTGGCATCCAGCAGCGCGCCCAGACCGCGACCGAGGCCTTTCTGTTTGGGTGGATTCATTCTTGTCTTCTCCTATTGCATCGTCCTGACGCGTTCGATCATCTCCGTTGCGAAAGCCATGTAAGCTTGCGCACCTTTTGCCGCCTTGTCGAACAACACGCCCGGAATTCCATAGCTGGGCGCCTCGGCGAGCCTGACATTACGCGGCACGATGGTCTTGAACACCTTGTCGCCGAAATGCTGCTCCAGTTCACTCGAGACCTGATGGCCCAGGGTCGCACGGGTATCGAACATCACCCGCAGCAGCCCGATGATTTTCAGGTCGCGATTCAGGTTGGCGTGCACCTTCTTGATGGTATTCACCAAATCGGACAATCCTTCCAGCGCGTAATACTCGCACTGCATCGGAATGACCACGCCGTGCGCGGCACACAACCCGTTCAGAGTAAGCAATGACAACGAGGGCGGACAGTCGATCAGGACAAAGTCGTATTCATCGACATGCTCGGCGAGTGCTTCTTTCAGGCGCATCTCGCGCCGCTCCAGTTCAACCATTTCCACCTCTGCTCCCGCCAAATCCCGGTTGGCTGGCAGCACGTCAAACCTGCCGGATGGGGAGTCAGTACGCACTTCGGCGAGACTGGCCAGCCCAAGGAGAACCTGATACACGGTTCTTTCCAGCGTTCGCTTGTCCACTCCGCTACCCATGGTAGCGTTGCCTTGCGGATCGAGATCCACCAGCAAAGTACGCTGACCGCTGGCGGCAAGGGCTGCGGCTAGGTTTACCGTGGTGGTGGTCTTCCCGACCCCACCCTTCTGGTTGGCAATGGCGAAGATATGCATGGTCTTCCCTTTAGGACTGTTCGATGACGATCAGATGACGCTCCGCCTCCAGCCCTGGCACGGCAAGAGAAATACTTCGGGAAACCCGCCATCCAGCGGGTAGTTGCTCAATTTCCTGGTCCGGATGAACGCCTTTCATGGCCATCAGGCGGCCACCCGGAGCAAGCAGATGGGCAGAAAGCCGAACAAACTCCGCAAGACTGGAAAAAGCCCGGGAGATTGCAACATCAAAACGCCCTGGCTCATCCATATCTTCGACACGAACGCAGTGAACGCTCACATTTTCGAGTTTGAGCTCTATCTTTACTTGTTGCAGAAAACTGGCTTTCTTGTGACTCGCTTCTATCAATGCCACGGCCAGTTGCGGCCGGGCGATTGCCAGCGGAATACCGGGCAAGCCGCCGCCACTGCCCACATCGACGAGCGAACGCATTTCCTTCGACTCCATCTCCAGATGCGGCAGCACTGCCAGTGAATCCAGCAGGTGCTGGCTGACCATGGCCTTCTCGTCGCGCACTGCTGTGAGATTGTAAGTTCGGTTCCATTTCGCCAATAGTGAGAGGTAGGCAAACATTTTTGCCTCTGCCCCACCCGGAAGATCCAGACCGAGTTGCACAATACCGTGATGCAGCCGTTCCAAGGGAATCTCGATCATGCACGTCGCTTCTCATGCATCGAATTGCGCTTCAAGTGCACCAATAGAAGTGAAATCGCCGCCGGAGTAACGCCCTGGATACGCGAAGCCTGACCCAGGGTTTCGGGCCTGAGTTGGTTGAGTTTCTGCCTCACTTCGATAGACAGGCCATGCACTGCACCATAATCGAGGTCGGCAGGCAGACAAAGCATTTCACTGGACTGGCTCCTGGCCACCTCTTCCTGCTGGCGTTGGATATATCCCTGATATTTAGCCTGAATTTCGACCTGCTCGACCACCTGGGGGTCTTGAAGAAATCCACATTCCGGTGTTTGCGCTGCTGTCAGGGTCGATAACAAATCATAACTTACCTGCGGCCGCCTCAGCAAATCGAACAAACAGTATTCACGCTCCAGCGGCAGGCCGAGGACGCGCATTGCATCGGCTTCGGCAACAATCTTGGGGTTAACCCAGGTCGTTTTCAGCCGCTCGGTCTCGGCAGCGATGGCGTCACGCTTGCGATTAAATGCTTCCCATCGAATATCATCGACCAGGCCCAATTCACGACCGACTTCAGTCAGGCGCAGGTCGGCATTGTCTTCGCGCAAGCTCAAGCGATACTCGGCGCGGCTGGTAAACATCCGGTAGGGTTCGGAAACACCGCGGGTAATCAAGTCATCCACCAGCACGCCAAGGTAGGCCTGATCGCGGCGCGGACTCCAGGCAGCCCGCCCCTGCACCTGCAATGCAGCATTGATCCCGGCCAGCAAGCCCTGGGCAGCAGCCTCCTCATAACCCGTCGTTCCATTGATCTGGCCGGCAAAAAACAGGCCTGCGATGGACTTTGTCTCGAACGAGGACTTGAGGTTACGCGGGTCGAAATAGTCGTATTCGATGGCATAACCGGGACGAAGGATATGCGCTCCCTCAAGTCCCTGCATGCTGCGCACCAACGCCAACTGGACGTCGAAGGGCAGGCTGGTGGAGATCCCCTGCGGATATACCTCATGGGTGGTCAATCCCTCCGGTTCAAGGAATATTTGATGGCTATCCTTGCCGGCAAAACGATGGATCTTGTCCTCGATGGAAGGACAGTAACGCGGGCCCACGCCCTCGATCACGCCTGTAAACATAGGCGAACGATCCAGTCCTTGGCGAATGATCTCGTGGGTATGTGGATTGGTGTGGGTAATCCAACACGGGACTTGGCGGGGGTGCTGCTCCCGCTTGCCAAGATAGGAAAACACTGGGACCGGATCATCGCCGGGCTGGATTTGCAGCGCCGAATAATCGATGCTGCGGCCGTCAAGGCGTGGCGGCGTTCCGGTCTTGAGGCGGCCCACCGGCAGTTTCAATTCGCGCAGGCGATGCGACAGGGAGACGGACGGAGGATCGCCGGCACGACCGGCTTGGAAATTGGTCAAGCCGACATGCACCAGTCCGCCCAGAAAAGTCCCCGCAGTCAGCACCACCGCTGATGCCTCAAAGCGAACACCCAGTTGGGTCACCACGCCGGTAACCCGGTCTCCCGTCAAACTCAGGTCATCCACCGCTTGCTGGAACAGGGTCAAGTTGGGCTGATTCTCAAGCCGCCGCCGAATAGCCGCCTTGTAGAGCATGCGATCAGCCTGGGCACGGGTCGCCCGTACGGCGTGACCCTTGCTTGAATTGAGAATGCGAAACTGGATACCGGCCTCATCGGTGGCTGCCGCCATGGCGCCACCCAGGGCATCGACCTCCTTGACCAGATGGCCTTTGCCGATCCCGCCGATGGACGGGTTGCACGACATTTGCCCAAGCGTTTCAATATTGTGCGTCAGCAGCAAGGTCTTCACGCCAGCGCGCGCCGCGGCAAGCGCCGCCTCGGTACCGGCATGGCCGCCGCCAATAACAATCACATCAAAGCGCGTGGGAAACAGCATTTAAGCAGACCGACTGAAAAGAGGCGCAATGATACGCCCCTGCCTGAAAAAACTGAATTGTTTCACGTGAAACCGGCGACCTATCGTATTTATTCCACTTGTTTCACGTGAAACAGCACTCACGCCCATCACCTTCTGGCTGGGGCGTTAATGTCTCGTCGATCCAAGGCCGAGATAACTTTCGATGACTTTCGGATCTCCCGCCAGTTCAGCTGCAGGTCCTTCCATGGCAATCTCGCCGGTTTCCAGCACATAAGCGTAATCCGCCAATTTCAGGGCGGCGCGCGCATTCTGTTCAACCAGCAGGATCGATACGCCTGTGTTCTTCAGATCGGCAATTATCCGGAAAATCTCGCGCACTATCAAAGGCGCCAGCCCAAGACTGGGTTCATCCAGCATTAAAAGCTTCGGTTTTGCCATCAGTGCGCGGCCTGCCGCCAGCATTTGCCTCTCCCCACCGGAAAGGGTAGAAGCCAGTTGGGCATGGCGATCCTTTAGACGGGGGAAAATCTGATAGATTTCCTCCATTGTTTTCCGCTGGTCGCGAAAACCCAGACGATGGCGCATAAACCCCCCCAGGAGCAGGTTGTCCTCGACGCTCATGTCGCCGAATAATTCGCGCCTTTCGGGCACCAGGTTCATCCCCTGCGCCACCAGCCTTTCGACCTCCATTTCCTTTTGGAACTCGCCAAGAAAGGAAATCTCGCCCCGACTGCGCGGCAGCAAGCCCATGATAGCGGCAAGCATGGTCGTTTTTCCAGCGCCATTCGGGCCGATTACAGTGACGATTTGTCCAGGGGCGATCTTCAGATTGACATGGTGCAGTGCCTCGATCTTGCCGTATGAGACGCACAGATCATTGACCTCGAGGATGGTCTTGCCGCTCATTCGACGCCTCCGAGATAGGCTTCCAATACCGCCGGATTCTGCCGCACCTGCTCCGGCAATCCTTCCGCGATCTTCTCGCCAAACTCCATCACCACCACCCGGTCGGCAAGGCCCATGACGAAATCAACATCGTGCTCGACCAGCAGGATGCCCATGCCCTCGGCACGAAGACGGCGCAGCAGATCCGCCAAAGCCTGCTTTTCCAGATAACGCAAACCGGCGGCCGGCTCGTCCAGCAGCAGCAGGTGCGGATCCGCCGCCAGCGCCCGCGCAATCTCGAGTATCCGTTGTTGTCCCAGCGCCAGACTGCCGGCCTGGTCGAACATTTGATCCCTGAGACCAACCCGCTCGATCTGCCGGGCTGCTTCAGCCATCAGCCGGCGCTCTTCATTTCGCTCCAGGTGCAGCAACGCCGCCATCACCCCCCGGCTACCTCTTAGATGGGCGCCGATGGCGACATTTTCCAGCACGCTCATCGTCGGCAACAGGCGCACATGCTGAAAAGTTCTGCTCATCCCAAGCCGGGCTATCTCACGCGAATTCAATTTTTCGATCCGCTCACCAAGAAATGCAATTTCTCCCGAAGTCACCGGATCGACGCCTGAAATGCAGTTGAACATGGTGGTCTTGCCGGCGCCATTGGGACCGATCAGTGCCAGCACTTCGCCCGCCTGCACCGACAGATTCATGTTATTGCACGCCACCAGCCCGCCAAACCGCTTGACGGCATTGCTCACCATCAGCAACTCCAGGCCGTGTTGCGGAAGTGCCACCTTCTTCAAGGGCTCGGCTTGGGGCACCAGCCTGCCCTCCGCCTGCCCGCCGCCGCCCCCACCGCCAGGCAGGAATCCCAGCAAGATCGGCCAGAGCCCATGGCGCGCCCGTTGCAGCATCAGCACCATCATCATGCCAAACACGATGACCTCGTAATTGCCGCTGCTGCCAAATATTTTAGGCAGCAAATCCTGCAACCATTCCTTGAGTATCGTAATGACGCCGGCACCGATCAAAGCCCCCCAAACGTGCGCGGCTCCGCCAAGCACTGCCATGAATAGATATTCGATGCCTATCTGCAAGCCGAACGGGGTTGGATTGACGAAACGCTGCAGGTGCGCATACAACCACCCCGAGAGACAGGCAAACAGTGCGGCAAGCAGGAAAATCACCATCTTGGACCGTGCGGTATCCACACCCATTGCTTCGGCCATCAGGCTGCCCCCCTTGAGCGCCCGAATTGCCCGGCCTTCTCGCGAGTCCAGCAAATTTTGGGTGAGCCACACTGCAACCAGCAACAGTATCCAGATCAGGTAATAAAACTCACGCCCGAACCTCACTTCCAGCCCGAACACAGACAGCGCCGGGATGCCGGTGATACCTGTGTGTCCGCCGAGAAACTCGAGATTTCCAAACAGGAAGTAGATGCTGATGCCCCAGGCAATTGTCCCAAGCGGAAGGTAGTGCCCCGACAGACGCAAGGTCAGGGCGCCCAGGGCAAGAGCCACGACAGAAGTAAGCGCCAACCCCAGAATCAAAGCCAGCCAGGGAGAGGCACCAAATGGCACTAGCCAACCGGGTAAGTCAGTCGCTGTGGTCAGATAAGCCGTGGTGTATGCGCCCAAGCCAACGAAGGCCGCCTGGCCAAAAGATGTCAATCCGCCAACCCCGGTAAGCAAGACCAAGCCCAATGCAACAATCGCATACAGGCCTATGTAGTTGAAAAGTGTTACATAGAACTCGGGCAGCACCAGGGGGAAGAAAGCCATCAGTGCGAGAAACCCGGCGAGAATGAAATTCTGCCGCCTCACTCCTCGCCCTCCTCGACATGATGCGTCGCCAGCGAACGCCATACCAGCACCGGAATGATCAGTGTGAACACGATGACCTCCTTGAAGGCGCTGGCCCAGAAGGAAGAATAGGATTCGAGCAGACCGACCAGGAGCGCTCCCGCGGCCGCTGCGGGATAACTTGCCAGCCCGCCAACAATCGCCCCGACAAAGCCCTTTAAGCCGATCAGAAAGCCGGTGTCATAATAAATCGTGGTCATCGGGGCAATCAGAATTCCCGAGAATGCTCCGATCAACGCCGCCAGCAGAAACGACAGCTTGCCCGCCGTCACGGTGGAAATGCCCACCAGCCTGGCACCGGTACGGTTAATGGCTGTGGCACGCAAGGCCTTGCCATAAAGGGTACGATCGAAAAACAAATACAGCGCGGCGATCAGCAACACGCTGGAGATCAGCACCCATAGAGTCTGGCCGGTGAGGTGCAAACTGCCGAGGTCGAACGAGGCATTGCTGAATGCCGGGGTGCGAGATCCCTCGGCACCGAAAAACAGCAGGCCGAGTCCAACCAGGGCTAGATGCACCGCCACCGATACGATCAGCAACACCAACACCGAAGCCTCTGCCAGCGGTTGGTAGGCCAGGCGATATATCATCGGCCCGAGCGGCACCACCAATATCAGCGTCAACAGAACTTGCGCCAGCATTGGCAATTCAGCCGGCTTGATCAGGAACACCAGAACCGCGGCAGTTGCCGGATACGCCACATTCCAAAGCAGGATCCGCGGGATGCGCCGCGCGGCTCCCGCGCGCTGCGCCATGGCACTATCGATCAGGGCAACGGCCATGCCTGCAAAAAGCAACAACCAAAGCGTACCCGGTGTCTTGCCGGTCTGGAGGCTGGCCAAAGTCAGCGCGCCCATGGCGACAAATTCCCCTTGAGGAATAAAGATTACGCGGGTGACGGCAAACACCAGTACCAGCGCCAGCGCCAGCAAGGCATAGATGGCGCCATTGGTGATGCCATCCTGTCCCAGCACTAGCGCGATTTGCAAATTCATACGGTCGCTTCCGAGAAAAACAAGGGCGCCGCGGTTAACCGTGGCGCCCTTGGCTGTCGATCATGGGGTCACGAAAAATATCGGCACCCTGACGCAAGAATTACTGCGACAGCTTCCATTTGCCATCCACGATCTGGACCATCACGCTGGAGCGATGATCGAAGCCGAGATGATCGTTGGCAGACATATTGAAAACCCCATGAGCCCCGGCAAGTTCCTTGGTGGCTTCGATGGCATCGCGCAGCGCGGCGCGGAATTCCTTGGTGCCGGGCTTCGCCTTCTTCAGTGCCTCCGGTAGGGCATTGGAGAGCAGCAAACCCGCATCCCAGGCATGCGCTCCGAAAGTGGAAACGCTGCCGGCGCCATAGGCCGCCTCATACTTCTTGACGTAGACCAATGCTGACTTCTTCAGCGGGTTGGAATCCGGCAACTGGCTATCCACCAGTACCGGACCGGCCGGCAGCCAGGTACCCTCGACGTTTTTGCCGCCTACGCGCAGGAAATCGTTGTTGGCAACGCCGTGGGTCTGATAGATCGTGCCCTTGTAGCCTCTTTCCTTGAGCGCCACTTGCGGCAGCGCCGCCGGCGTACCCGAACCGGCAATCAGCACGGCATCCGGATTGGACGAAACTATTTTCAGCACCTGGCCGGTCACGGAAGTGTCCGCACGATTGTACCGCTCGCTGGCGACAACCTTGATGCCCCGCGCTTCGGCCACCTTGGAAAATTCGCCCCACCAGCCCTCGCCATAGGCATCGGAAAAGCCGATGAAAGCCGCAGTCTTGATGCCGGCCTTGTTCATGTGATCAGTGATGGCGATCGCCATTTGGGCATCATTCTGCGGGGTTTTGAATACCCAGCGGCGCTTGGCGTCCATCGGGTGGATGATGCGCGCCGACGCAGCCATCGAGATCATCGGGGTTTCAGCCTCGGCGACGACATCGATCATGGCAAGTGAGTTGGGCGTAATAGTTGAGCCGAGAATGACATCAACCTTGTCCTCGCTGATCAGTTTTTTGGTGTTGGTGACGGCCTTGGTGGTATCCGAGGCATCGTCGAGAATGATGTAATTGATTTTTTGACCGGCGATACTGGTCGGCATTAGAGCAAAAGTGTTCTTCTCCGGGATTCCTAGCGAGGCTGCCGGTCCGGTAGCAGAAACAACGACGCCAACATTGATATCGGCATGTGCCAGTGTGGCAACTGCGGTAAAACCCAGTGCGGCCAAAAGCAACTTTATTTTCATGGTTTCCTCCTGTGGATTTTTCTTGGCTGGAATACTGGTTTGCAACCGTTGAATTTAATTAGGTTTCAACTGTTTATGATACCAGTTTTATATTATTTCTATTTTTTTTGAATCATAACGCACTAGGGCTGAATTAAGCAAACGTATCGTAACCGAATTTGGCGATCAGCAAAGTCGCAACTGCCAGGAACATCCAGCGCACGAATCCGCTGCCGTGGCGCAGCGCCAGATGCGTACCGAGCAGCGCACCGGCTATGTTGAACACCGCCATCAAAGCCGCCATCGCCCATAACACATGTCCGGTAGCGCCAAAATAAAGCAGTGCCGCGCCATTGGTGCCAACGTTGACGATTTTGGCGGCACTGGAAGCACGCAGGAAATCCATGCCGAAGTAGCGAATAAACAGGAAAATCAGGAAACTTCCGGTGCCCGGGCCGAAAAAACCGTCGTAGAAGCCGATAACCGCTCCGAGCAGCAGTGCCCATAGCATGTCTGCATGGCCATGCCGGCGATTTTGGTCGATGCTGCCGAAATTCTTGCGGAGAAACGTATAAACGCTCACCGCTATCAGCAGTAATAGCACCAGGGGACGCAGAAAATCCTTTGGCAACCACGCCACCGACATTGCGCCAAAATATGAAAAGACAAAGGCTGCCACCGCAGCCGGCAGGACCGCTCGCCACGGCACGGCAATACGCCGCGCATAACGCAGGGCAGCGCTGGCAGTTCCGAAGATCGCCGAGAACTTGTTGGTGCCGAAAATCGTCGCCGCCGCCGCTTGCGGCAGCGCCATGAACAGCGCCGGAATCAGCACCAGTCCGCCGCCACCGACCACTGCATCGACTAATCCGGCGAGAAACGCCGCTCCGGCCAGCATCAGCAAATCGACCCCAAGAGTCATCTACTTGCCGATGCAGAAGCGCGAGAAAATTTCACCGAGCAAGTCATCCGCGGAGAACTCGCCCGTGATGGTGCCCAATGCATCCTGCGCCAGGCGCAGTTCCTCGGCACAAAGTTCGCTGCGATCCAGCTCTGCCGCGGCCCGTTCGAGGTGAGACTCTGCCACGGCAAGCGCGCGCAGATGACGCTCACGGGCCAGGATGACGTCCTCGCCATGCCCCTGCCAGCCGGCGACCCGGAGCAGTTCATCATGCAGCAAATCGATTCCCTTGCCTGTCAGCGCTGAAATATACAAATGCACCTGGCCGCATTCTTCCCGGCGCACGGCATCCAGACCGGCGATGTCGCACTTGTTGTGCACTATCAGGCGCTCGACACCCGGGGGAAGTTGCATGGCAATCGCTTCGTCGGACCGGGTCATGCCGCTCCCGGCATCGACCATCTGCAGCACCACATCGGCCCGCCCGATCTCGCGCCAGCTTCTCTCGATGCCGAGCTTCTCCAGGCTATCCTCGGTATCGCGCAGGCCGGCGGTATCGATGATATGCAGGGGGATGCCTTCGATCTGGATGGTCTCGCGCACGGCATCGCGCGTCGTCCCGGCGATGTCGGTAACGATGGCACGCTCCTCGCCGGCCAGGCGGTTCAACAGAGATGACTTGCCCACGTTGGGCGGACCGGCCAGCACCACCTGCAGGCCACTGCGCAACAGGCTGCCCTGCCGGGCGCGGGCAAGTAGGCTGGCAAGAGCGTCGCGCATCTGCTCCAGACGACTGGCTGCGCGCTGCTCGCGCAGTATCCTGTCCGCCTCGATCTCCTCGTCCGGGAAGTCGAGCGTCGCTTCGATCAGCATGCGCAACTCGATCAGACGCTCGACCAGACCTTGCACTGCAGAGGAAAACTCGCCGGAAAGCGATCGCAAGGCCGAACGCGCCGCCTGGGCAGTGGAAGCATCGATCAGATCGGCGACCGCTTCAGCTTGCGCCAAATCCAGTTTGCCGTTGAGATAGGCGCGGCGCGTAAACTCACCCGGCTCGGCCAACCGGGCACCGAGTTCCAGGCAGCGCTGCAACAGCAGTTGCAGCACCACCGGACCGCCATGGCCATGCAGCTCGAGCACGTCTTCACCGGTGAAGGAATGCGGGGCCGGGAAATACAGCAGAAGACCCTGATCGAGCGGGTGGCCATCGGCGGCGCAAAATGTGGTCAGGCTGGCCAGGCGCGCCTGCAGCGCATGCGCAGGTTTCCCGCCAAGAGCTTCGACAAGATCCTCCAGCGCCGGACCGGAAATGCGCACCACGCCAATGCCGCCGCGCCCCGGTGCGGTGGCGATCGCGGCAATGGTGTCGCAAAACCCGCTAAGCCTTTTTGCCACCCTCGATCAGACGGTTAATCTGCCACTGCTGTGCGATCGACAGCACGTTGTTGATGGTCCAATAAAGTACCAGGCCCGCCGGTGAGAACATGAACATGGCGGTGAACACGATCGGCATGAACAGCATCACCTTGGCCTGGATCGGATCCGGCGGCGTCGGATTAAGCTTGGTCTGAATCAACATGGTCGCGCCCATCAACAGCGGCAGGACAAAATAGGGATCCTTCGCGGAAAGGTCCTGGATCCAGCCCAGCCAGGGAGCATAGCGCATCTCGGCAGTCCCAAGCAGGACCCAGTAGAGCGCGATGAACACGGGAATCTGCACCAGGATCGGCAGGCAGCCACCAAGCGGGTTGATCTTTTCGCGTTTGTACAGCTCCATCATTTCCTGGTTGAGACGCGCCTTGTCATCTCCGAAGGTTTCCTTGAGCTTGGTCAGCTTGGGCGTGACCAGCTTCATTTTCGCCATGGATTTGTAGCTGGCGGCCGAGAGCGGGAAGAAAATCAGCTTCAATAGAACGGTCAGCAAGATGATCGCCCAGCCCCAGTTGCCGACAAGCTTATGCAACATTTGCAACACCCAGAACAAGGGGGCGGCAATGACCGTGAGCCAGCCATAATCGACCACCAGATCGAGTCCGGGGGCAATTTTCGCCAATTTGTCCTGCTCTTGCGGTCCTGCGTAGAGTTTCAGGCCGATCTTACCGGTGGCACCCGGCGCAATCGTCCCGCCAGGCAGGATCACGCCGGCGCTATAGAGGTCGTCGCCGATCTTGCGGGTATAAAACTCGCGCTCGACCTTGGCTGGCGGCAACAGGGCAGCCACGAAATAATGCTGGATCATGGCAATCCAGCCATTGTCGGCTTTGGCTGAGTGCTTGGCTTTGCCCTTGGCAATGTCCTCGAAATCTATCTTCTGGAACTTGTCCTGTTCGGTATATACCGCCGGCCCGGTAAAGGTAGGCACCATATCCGAACCGCCTTCCGGCGACTTGCCGTCGCGCGCTATCTGGAAGTAAACGTGTGGACTAACCGGAAGCGCACCCTGGTTTACCACCTCGTGGACGACATCAATCTCATAGCTGTCACGATGGAAGGTGTAAATTTTTACAACCCGCAGACCAGCTGAACTGGCCGGACCCTCCAGACGCACTTCAAGGCTATCCTGACCATCCTTGAGGCGATATTCGCTGGCAGGGAGCTGGTAAATGCTCTTGTGGTTGACCTGGCCCTCCCCGGTCAATCCGCTCTGTGCCTCATAGAAATGCTGGACGCCGTTGTCGAACAGGACAAAATTCCGGGTCTTGTCCCCGGTGGCGCGCTGCTGGGTCAGTTCTAGGTGTACCAAATCCCCGCCTTGGGCGGATATCTGTGCCACGAAGAGGTCGGTTTTAACCACCAGCTTGGCCGGTGCGGCAGTCGTCGATGACGGCGCGGTCGCTACCTGCGGTAACACCGCCTTATCCGACGATCCTGCGCTGGAGGGCGTCGGGGAAGGAATCGGGACATCGCCAGCCGATGGCGATGCCGCGCCCTGTTTCGCCACGACTGGAACAGGTAGCGGTTGGCCCTGTTTCTGCCATGCCTCCCAAAGCATGATCAGGGAAAATGAAAATACCAGCAACAGGATCAGACGTTGATTGTCCATCGACATTTTCTCGGGTTAAGGCGCCAGAATTGAGCTGGCGATTATAACCAGTTCCGCTGGGAGGAAAGTTTGGCCGCTAGAAGTTCCCGACTAGGGAACCGGATCGAATCCACCGTGACTCCAGGGATTGCAACGCAACACGCGGCGCACAGCCAGCCACAGGCCATGCAATATCCCGTGGCGCTGCAAGGCTTCGATGGCATATTCCGAGCAACTCGGATGAAAGCGGCAGCGGGAACCGAGCATGGGGCTGAGAGCATATCGGTAAAAGCGAATCAGTCCTACCAGAGGAGAAATCAGCAGATTTTTCATCGCGGCAAACGCGTCAGCAATTGCTCGACATCGGCGCGCCAGGCTCGGCGCGCTTCCTTTTCTAGGCGGTGACCAGCAGGTTTGGCCAGCCTCAATACCAGATCGTAGTGCGGCAGCGCTAAGCGTGCATGACGAAAGGCTTCGCGCGCCAGTCGTTTCAGCAAATTACGCTGCACCGCCTGGCGCGCCAGCTTCTTGGCAATGACCAGCCCGAGGCGGGCACTCGCGCCAGTTGCGGCAGACATCGTCAGATTGGAGCGATAATGCAGGTTAAAATATTCGCCCCGCAACACGCGTCGCGCCTCGAACACCAAAGAATATTCGGCTGCGGCATGTAACCTGTGTTCACTGCGGAAACCGAGATCCACGCCTGCAAGCTGCGTATGGTTCCCTTCCCGGTCAGGCACGGAAAGTGGCTTCAAACACCCAGGCGGCTACGGCCCTTGGCGCGACGCGCACGGATCACGGCACGGCCACCGCGAGTGCGCATGCGCACGAGAAAGCCGTGGGTGCGTTTCCGGCGCACGACCGAAGGCTGATAAGTGCGTTTCATGGCAATTTCCTTGAAAAAAGAACCCGCGATTACAACTTTTCAGCGTGATTTTGTCAAGTGGTATTTTTCAGCCAGCCTGTGGATAACTTGCCAATTACCGGCTAGAATGCGATGCGTAATTCTTCCGTCGAGTGGATAAAAAAGCCACCGCGCGGAATATAATATATAATAATATCAACCAATTACATATCACATTCGATGGGTTTCCCTGCAAGATGAGTGAATTCTGGTCAGCCTGTCTGAATCGGTTTGAAAAAGAGCTTCCGGCGCAGCAGTACAACACGTGGATCAAGACCTTGCGCCTTGAAGGCGACGATGAAGATAGCGCGTCATCTCCCGGTCTGTCCCCTACCCGGCTACGCTTGATTGCACCCAATCGCTTTGTCTTGCAATGGGTACGCGAGCGGTATCTTGATCAGATTCAGGCATTGAGCGTGCAATATTTTCCTGAACCGGTGAGCATCAGTCTCGCGCTGGGGGAGAATCATTCCGCCGTCAATGTTCCTTCAATATCTCAACAGCCACCTGCAAGCCTGGCTATTACCCATTCCACAGCACCCAAGTCGCTGGCCGATGACAGCGCTTACGAGAAAACCCGCCTTAACCCGGGTTTCACCTTTGATACCCTGGTCACCGGTCGTGCCAATGATCTGGCGCGCGCCGCGGCACAACAGGTTGCCCTCAATCCCGGAACTTCCTACAACCCTCTGTTTGTCTATGGCGGTGTAGGCCTGGGCAAAACCCACCTGATTCATGCCCTAGGCAATGAAGTCTGGCGCCATAACCCGAACATGGTGATTCGCTATGTCCATGCTGAAGACTACTTTGCCGATGTTGTGCGCGCCTACCAGCAGAAGGCTTTTGATGTCTTCAAGCGTTACTACCGTACCCTGGATCTGCTCCTGATTGACGATATCCAGTTCTTCAATAACAAGAACCGTACGCAGGAAGAGTTTTTTTACGCCTTTAATGCTCTGGTCGAGGCCAAAAAACAAATCGTCATAACCTCCGACACCTATCCCAAAGATGTCACCGGCCTGGAGGAAAGATTGGTTTCGCGCTTCGACTGGGGATTGACGGTGCAAATCGAGCCGCCGGAACCAGAGATGCGCGTCGCCATCCTGAAGAAAAAAGCCGAGGCCGCGAAAATTTCACTCGGTGACGACGTCGCCTTCCTTATCGCGAAAAATCTGCGCACCAATGTCCGTGAGTTGGAAGGCGCACTCAACAAGGTTCTGGCCTATGCCCGTTTCCATGGGCGTGACGTGAATATGGACGTTGCCAAGGACGCCCTGAAGGACATCTTCGGTGCCACCAATCGACTGCTCACCCTGGAATTGATCCAAAAAACGGTTGCCGATTATTACAAACTCAAGGTCGCCGAAATGTATTCGAAAAAACGCACCCGTGCCATTGCCCGGCCGCGGCAAATCGCCATGTGGCTGGCACGCGACCTGACCCACCACAGTTTGCCGGAAATCGGCGAAGCTTTCGGCGGACGCGACCACACCACCGTATTGCACGCCTGCCGTACAATCACTGATCTGCGCGCCAAAGACGCACAACTGGGCAATGACGTTCATGTACTGATGCAGACGCTTAAGGGTTAAAAAATAAATCCGTCCATGTACTATTTCTGTAAATGCATAGGATAAATTGTGAATAACTTCGAGAATTGACCAATTTGATAAATCTACACACATTGATCCACAGTTTGAAAACCGTTTTTTCCAGAGCCTTATACAGTTAATAATTATCTGATTAAATAAAGTATTTACGTGTTTTCCACAATTTATGTGCGTGCATGTTCTATATAAGGTATTTAAATATGCTCTTATTCAAAGGCTCCCGTAATCAGATTCTCGAACCATTGCAATCGGTTTGCGGCATCGTTGAAAAACGTCATACCCTGCCGATTCTGTCCAACGTTCTCATGGAAAAGAAAGGCGCGCTCCTGACGCTACTGGCAACCGATATAGAAATTCAAATCAAGACCAGTGCAGCGGCAGCAGCGGGCGAAAATGTCGCCCTGACGGTGGCAGCGCGAAAACTTCAGGATATCCTGCGTGCTTTACCGGAAGATGCAGAAGTCAATCTGACGCTTGACGATAAGCGATTGCAGGTCAAGGCTGGGCGTAGCCGCTTTAACCTGCAGACGCTGCCCGCCGAAGATTTTCCCCGCATGGCGCAGAGCGAGGGAAACCAGACGCGTCTCACGCTCAGCCAAAAACAGTTCAAGCGCCTGTTGGCGCTGGTGCAATATGCCATGGCGCAGCAGGACATTCGCTACTACCTGAACGGCTTGCTGCTGGTGGTCAAGGGAAATGAAATCTGTGTCGTTGCTACCGATGGACATCGCCTGGCTTATGCCAGTGAAAAACTGGGTGATCAACTGCCATCGATAGAAGTGATCCTGCCGCGCAAGACGGTACTTGAACTCTCCCGTCAGCTTGCCGATAATGACGATGCCCTGGAAATCGTGCTGACGCCGACACAAGCCATGTTTAAATTCGGGACCATCGAATTTGTCTCCAAGCTGATTGACGGAAAATTCCCGGATTATGAAAGAGTCATACCAAAGGGACATGCCCAACTCATTAAACTGTCGCGACAAAGTCTGTTGCACTCGCTGCAGCGCGCCAAAATACTGACCAATGAAAAGACGCCAGGCGTTCGTTTGGTGTTTTCCAATGGCAGCCTGAAAATCATCGGCAACAATACGGAACGCGAGGAAGCCCAGGAAGAAATCGAGATCGATTTCAGCGGGGATACCATCGACATCGGCTTCAACGTGAATTATCTGCTGGATGTGCTGAACAACGTAAGTAACGAAGAGATCGAATGTCATCTCGGCGATGCCAACAGCAGCGCTTTATTCCAGTTGGCCGATAATCAGAATTTCAAATACGTAGTAATGCCGATGCGCATCTAGCCACTCGGCAGACGAAATACCCGCAGGATTTTTGGAGCAGTTTAATGACGCAAGCGCAACCAGACAGCGGCCAGAACAATGGCCAGCAGGTCAGCAGTTATGATTCCAGCAGCATCAGAATACTCAAGGGTCTAGAAGCCGTAAGAAAGCGTCCCGGAATGTACATCGGCGATACTTCCGATGGCACCGGACTGCATCACATGGTGTTCGAAGTCGTCGATAACGCCATCGATGAAGCCTTGGCCGGCTGGTGCGACGAGATCGTCATCACCATCCATACCGACAACTCCATCTCGGTGACTGACAACGGCCGCGGCATCCCCACCGATATCAAGGAGGATGACGAAGAGAAGCGCTCGGCCGCCGAAATCGTGATGACCGAATTGCATGCCGGCGGAAAGTTCGACTCGAACTCCTACAAGGTTTCCGGCGGACTACACGGCGTCGGCGTGTCGGTGGTAAACGCGTTGTCCGATTGGTTGCGCCTGACTGTCCGGCGCGACGGAAAGAAGCACCACATGGAATTCCGCGGAGGCGTGCCGGTCGAGCCGCTCAAGGTCATCGGCATCACCGAGAAGCGCGGCACCGAAGTGCATTTCCTCGCTGCCCCGGAAACCTTCGGCAACATCGAGTTCCACTACGACATCATCGCCAAGCGGCTACGCGAGCTGTCCTTCCTCAACAATGGAGTGAAGATCAAGCTGATCGACCAGCGCAATGCAAAGGAGGAGGATTTCGCCTTCTCCGGCGGCGTCAAGGGTTTCGTCGATTACATCAACCGCGCCAAAACCGTGCTGCACGGGACGGTTTTTCATGCCGTAGGCAGCAAGGACGGGATGACCGTCGAAGTTGCGATGCAATGGAACGACTCCTACGC
>CAYGNO010000020.1:0-22575 GCA_964351305.1 uncultured Sulfuricella sp. | reverse complement strand
GGCTCGAAGCGCAGGTCGCCCTGCGCGAGATGCGGGTCGGCGGCGGCGATGTAGGGCGGGTTGGAGGCGATGAGGTCGAACTTCTCTTCGCCCAGTGCGCCGTACCAGTCGCTCTGAATCAGGCGCAGGTTGCCTGCCCCCAGTCGCTCTGCATTTTCCCGCGCGACATCCAGCGCTGCGGCGGACTGATCCACCGCAACCACATCCGCATCGGGGCGGTGCAATGCCAGCGTCACCGCCACCGCGCCGCTGCCGGTACCCAGATCCAGCACTTGGCAAGGGCGGTCGGCGGGCAGGCGTTCCAGCGCCAGTTCCACCAGCAGCTCGGTTTCCGGGCGCGGAATCAGCACCGCCGGGGTGACCTTGAAGTTGAGGCTATAGAATTCCCGTTCGCCGAGGGTATAGGCAATGGGCTCGCCGCTCCGGCGGCGTTCGAACAGGTCGGCGAAGGCGGCGGTCTGCTCCGCGTCGAGCGGGTCGCCGCCATGGGCGATCAGCCAGACGCGCGACTGGCCGAGGGCATGGCCGAGCAGGACCTGCGCTTCGAGGCGGGCTTCCGCCGCGCCCAGGCCGAGCGCGCGGGCAAGCGCGAGGGCGCTGCATTGCACGATTTCGTTCAGGGATACGGCCATCAGTAGGGTGGGCACGCCTCTGTGCCCACGCGGTCAGCATCAATCATATTCCAGGGTTCTACGCTTCCACGCCCAGGGAAGCCAGCTGTTCCGCCTGGTGCTCTGACATCAGCGCGCCGACCAGTTCGTCCAGGTCGCCGTCCATGATCTGGTCGATCTTGTACAGGGTGAGGTTGATGCGGTGGTCGGTGATGCGCCCCTGCGGGAAGTTGTAGGTGCGGATGCGCTCGGAGCGGTCGCCGCTGCCGATCAGCGATTTGCGGGTGGCGGCTTCCTTGGAGTGGCGTTCGCGCAACTGCACGTCCATGATGCGCGCCGCCAGCACCGACATCGCCTGCGACTTGTTCTTGTGCTGCGAGCGGTCGTCCTGGCACTCCACCACGATGCCGGTAGGCAGGTGGGTAATGCGCACCGCCGAGTCGGTCTTGTTGATGTGCTGGCCGCCGGCGCCCGATGCGCGGTAGGTGTCGATCCTGAGGTCGGCGGGGTTGAGGTTCACTTCCGCCAGTTCGTCCGCTTCCGGCATGATGGCGACGGTGCAGGCCGAAGTATGAATACGTCCCTGGGTTTCGGTTGCCGGTACGCGTTGCACGCGGTGGCCGCCGGACTCGAACTTGAGTTTGGAATAGGCGCCCTGGCCGACTATCTTGGCGATGATCTCCTTGTAGCCGCCCATTTCGCCGAGACTTTCCGACAGGATTTCCACATTCCAGCGCTGTCTTTCGGCGTAGCGTGCATACATGCGGAACAGGTCGCCGGCGAACAGGGCCGATTCGTCGCCGCCGGTTCCGGCGCGGATTTCCAGAAAAATGTTGCGTTCGTCGTTGGGGTCCTTCGGCAGCAGCAGCTTTTGCAGGTCGATTTCAATCTGCGCCAGTTGCTCCCTGGCGCTGTTTGCCTCGTCCTCGGCAAACGCCTTCATCTCCGGGTCAGCCAGCATTTCCTGCGCGGTTTTCAGGTCCAGTTCGGCTTGCCGGAAGTGCTGATAGAGCTCGACAACCGGTGTGATTTCGGAATGCTCGCGGGTGAGACGGCGATAGTTATCCATGTCCGACGTGGCGTCGTTGCTGCTCAGTCGCTGGGTCAATTCAACCAGGCGTTCTGCAAGCTGGTCGAGCTTGGATTGGATGGATGGTTTCATGGTTTTGAGAAAAAGGCTTTACCACGAATGAACACGAATGAAAAACCATGTGATTGGCCGGTGTCTTTTATTCGTGAACATTCGTGGAAATTCGTGTTATTCGTGGTCAGGGTTTTCATTCCGGGTGGATGTGATACAGACGGCGCAGCAGCGCTTCAAGCTGGGCGCGGTCTTCTCCGCTGGCGTGGTTGAGGGCGTGGCTGGAGTCGTGCAGGAATTTGTTGGCGAGCGCCCGGCTCATCTGTTCGAGCACTTCGCGCGGGTCTTCTCCCTTGTCGAGCAGGCGCCGGGCGCGCTCCAGCTCGTGGCGGCGCTGCCGTTCGGCATGGTCGCGCAGGGCGCGGATGGTGGGAACGACGCTGCGCGTATCCATCCAGTGCATGAAATCTTCCACCTGAACCTCGATGATCGCCTCGGCTTCCTCGGCGGCCAGCTGGCGATTGCCGAGACCGGCCTGGATCACTTGGGCGAGGTCGTCCACGGTGTAGAGGAATACGTCGTCCAGCTCGCCGACCTCGGCCTCGATGTCGCGCGGCACCGCCAGGTCCACCATGAATATCGGCCGGTGCTTGCGCTGCTTGATAACGCGCTCGACCAGCCCTTTGCCCAGAATCGGCAAGGGGCTGGCGGTGGAGGTGACGATGATGTCGTGGGCGGCGAGGTGATCCGGCAGTTCGGCCAGGGTGATGGCGCTGCCGCCCAGGTGCAGGGCCAGCGCGCTGGCGCGCTCCAGGGTGCGGTTGGCGACGGTGATGTGCCTGGGGTGATGGGCCGCGAAATGGTTGGCGCACAGCTCGATCATCTCGCCCGCGCCGATGAACAGCACGTTCTGATCCTTGATCGAGGGGAAAATGCGTTCCGCCAGCCGCACCGAGGCGGCGGCCATGGACACGCTGTTGGCGCCGATCTCGGTCTGGGTGCGGACTTCCTTGGCAACCGAAAAGGTGCGCTGGAACAGCTTGTGCAGCAGCGTGCCCAGAGTGCCGGCGCGTTCGGCGGTGTTCACCGCCTGTTTCAGCTGGCCGAGAATCTGGGTCTCGCCCAGCACCATCGAATCCAGCCCGCTGGCGACGCGGAAGGCGTGCTTGACCGCTTCGTTCTGCGGCAGGGTGTAGAGATGCGGCTCGATCGCCTGCTTTTTGATGTGGTGGTAGTCCGCCAGCCATTCGATGGCTTGCTGCGGGCTGTCGGTGTTGCAGTAGATTTCAGTGCGGTTGCAGGTGGAAAGAATCGCCGCCTCTTTCACCGGGCGCTGGCCGACCAGGTCGTGCAGCGCCTGTTCCAGGGTTTCAGCGTGGAAGGCGACTTGTTCGCGAACTGCCAGGGGCGCGGTTTGGTGATTGATTCCGAGGGTGAATAACTGCATGGCTCAATTGTGCACTTTTCGCCACGGGCTTGGCAAGGAGCGGTGCCGTCCGATGAGGCGGCACCCGAAAATAGTGGTGACCAAGGGCAAACCCCCAAGGGGATTTATTCACTGCGGAGGAATATCCTTTCAGGATTTTCACTCACTGCGTTCGTGGAAATTCTGGTGGCCCGGGGCGGAATCGAACCACCGACACAAGGATTTTCAATATTCCTTCCGGGATTTCTCATTACTTCCAAGTTCTTCTTAACTATTTGATTGATTTATAGAACAGGCGGCTATTTGCAAATCGCGAATTCCACTGACTTCCTTGGTTTTGTGTAAATTTCTAGGCTTAATTACACAGAAATTACACAGGGAAGTTCAGCAACCAACAAGAACTTGAACTGGCGGCATTCTACCAAATTGTCAGCACTTACATAAACATATTTCTTGAGTGGACTGGCGCATCAAAAAGAGTGTGTGCTTCTGACCGCTCAGTCACGGCGCTTGCAACAAAACCCCGCAAGCCCCGCGCCATCGCTACACCGTAGCAATCTGACAAAGCGCCGAAGGCATAACCCCGCCATCGGCTTGCCGCTCTTGCCACGTTGGTTCCGCTCCGTTCCCGCCGCCGCTTTACCACTGCGGCCTTCATGGCTCCGCCCAACCCCACGGCTACGCCATCAAGCCCTTGCGGCTCGCAGGCGGCTAGTGCGGTGGCGGTTTGACCGTTCCGCGCACGCGTAACACTTGCGGTCTTGTCGCGCTGCGCTGGCAGTTGTGGCGGCTTGTAACATAACGGCGTCTTATGCAAAGCGCCAGCGCCGGGCAAACTGCCGCCCGCCTTTCAGGTTCGCATAAGAAGCCGTTATGTCTTGCGCCCTGCGGGTAAAAACCGCCACAAAGCAAAACCATCGCCCCTTTATCCCCGGTGGGGTAAGGCAGCAAAACGGGGCTGGTGGTGCGCAGCCCCTTCGCTTTTTGCTGCGTCGTTGCTACGCTTTTTTCATTCCCCGCCCACCGGCGTGTCAGGTTGTGCGGGGTCGCGCTGCGCCGCTCCTTTCCCGCCATCCTGCCCCGCACCCATCCGCCCCTCGGGGCTCCCTATCGCTTGATTTTGCGAAACAGATTGACCACGCTACCCTGTGGCGACGGAATAATCCGGAAAAAGGAAGTGCCACCACCATTTTCCTTGCCCGGCAGTGGTCGCACAATGTAGGGCGTCTGTGCCTCAACTATCACGACACCGCCACCAGGTAGCCCCACGATGGCCGAACCATCGGGATAGCGGGTTATGTGCATAGAGGGGAAATCGCTAATGTACTGGAACATGGACCACTTCCATTCCTTGAAGCCGTTTAACCTTCTTATCTATCTGCCGGTTTCAATGGCCTCAATGCCTGTCGCGTAGCTCTTTCATCTTCAAAAGCATGGCCAGTGTGCGCTCGAACTTGCGGTCAAGGTGCGTTTCGTATCGATTCAGTTTTTCCAGCTTGAATGCCTGTAAACCTTCGCCCATGGTTTGTGCCTTGATAGCGTAGTGATGCCGGACTTCCTTTTCGACGCGGATGCAAATCGGAAGCAGCGTTTCGCGGATGAAGGTTGCCAGCCCTTCGGCGTCCGCCGTGTATGATTCTTCTTCGACGTGTTCATCCCACCAGTCGCGGGAATCCTGCATCAGCGCGCGCTGTGCCTTCTCATAGGCATTCGTGCCGCCTTTGCTCAGGATCGCCGCCGCCCGCTCGGTCGCTTGCAGGTCAAGCGCGACGACAAGTTGCCGCTCGACGACTTCTTCCGGCGTTGCCGTCATCAAGTCTTGAAGGTCGGTGCCTTTACTTGATAACCCTCGCTCGAATGGCACCGCCGCTGGGATCGGGCTATTTACATCACTGCCTACCAGATTTTTCAACCCGCGATTGATCGTCGCACCTTCGGCCAACAGCACCCGGCGCTTACGCCAGATCACCGCCGCAAGTTCTTCTACCAGGTGCATTTCTGTTGCGCCCGCCGGTTGGTGTTCCTCCACCAGCGCCGCCAGCAGGCCGGAAAACTCTTCGCTATTTTCATGGGGTAACACGGCCAAGCGGGAAAGAATACCGTGCTTCATGGCATTGAAACGCACCGACTCATAGCCACTCCTCGGGGTTTCTTCGGTATCAGTCGCCGGGAAGGGAATCACGGTGGTTTCGGTTTCGACTGTTTGCATGGCCGTTTTCCTTATGTCGTTCGCAGTCTGACCGAGAAGTCCGCAATACCCAGCTTGAACAGCAACCTCGCTGCTGCGTCCAGCGTCTTGAATTCCCGCGTTTCCTTTTTGCCGGTTTCCAGCGGCTTGCCATCGGCCACGATCATGTAACCCTGCGACATCACGGCGTAATGCACCTGCACCTGCTTGATGGCGTGTGCATCCAGCAGCAGCTTGAGTTCCCGTTCTGTCACAATGCCCCCTTGTCACTCTGTTCCTGCACCCCGAAAAGATCGCCCTGATCCACCACCACCAGCAGGTCGCCCGGCTTGACCTGGAGAAACTGGCACAGCTTGCCCAGCACTTCGCGGTTAAAACTTTTTACCCGGTCATTGTAGTAGCGATCCAGCGTGGCGCGTGCGATGCCGGTTGCCCGGCACACGTCGGAGACTTTGAGGCGCTTTGCGCCGAGAATGGTGGAAAGGTGGCAGGAAATCATTGGGCAATACAATTATTAATCGAGTTCGATCAATATATGCCATGAAAAATGAAATGTCGAGAGTTGATCGTTGGCGATGCACATGAAAAAAGCGGCACAAGGCCGCTTTCTCGTTGGTGATAAAACTTGCTTAGTTTACTGCTGCTTTCAACGCACTGGCCGGGCTGAATTTCCCGCCCCGGTTGCCGGTCTTGGATGCCCGGAATTTTGGCACCTTTGCAGCGGCAATCTTGATCGTCGCGCCGGTCTGCGGGTTGCGCCCGTTGCGGGCGGCACGCTCGCCCACGTAGAAGCTGCCGAAGCCAGTCAATGACGCCATTTCACCTTTTTTTAAAGCCACTTTCATGGAGCCTTTGAAAGCGTCTATTGCCCGTTTGGTTGCGCTTTCTGAAAGCTGGATGGCGGCACTGATTTCCTTGTACAGCTTGCTTTCACTGAATGACGGCGCGCCGGTAACGCGATGGAAGGCAGTATAGATCAGCGGCAGGCCGGTGCGCGGATTGCGCCCGGTCTTCTGTGCTGGCGCGCCTCTGGAAAAACTCCCCAGCCCGCGCAGCATGACGCGCTCGCCTGCATCTGAATGCGCTTTGATGCGCGCTTCCAGCGCGTCCAGCACGCGCTTGGCATCGGCCTTGGTGACATCCGCAGAGCGGGAAATGCTGTCGATGGTTTCGGATTTGTTCATGGTGTTGTCGCCTGTCTTTTTGATTCACGAAGAGCATATTTTGAATGCTTGTTAAGCATGATGCAAGCCTGGCTAGAGGTTTATGCCGATTCTGCATACAATGCCGCAATGGCAACCGATCTTTTATCCCTCGGCAAACGCATCAAGACGGAACGAGAAGCGCAGGGACTCACCCAGCGCGATCTTTCGATGCGCGCTGATTTTGAACAGACTCGCCTTTCCAAGCTGGAAAGCGGCAAATCACACCCCGGCCTGGAAGCGCTGGAGCGGTTGTGCAAATCGCTCGGCAAAAGTCTCGCCTGGCTACTGGAACAAACGGAAACAGCCACGCCGCCGCAAGGAATGACCCCGGAGGCCGCCGAATTGGCGTGGCTGTGGCAAACCCTGCCTGACGCCGACCGGGCGGCGGTGAGGCGCATTGTGGTTGCCTTGGGGAGGCGGGATGCGCCAAAGGACTGATGGGCGGTTTTGAGGGAACTCTTGGGCGGATGAGCGGGCAAGAAGCAGCGCAGCGCGACCCTGCGAAGCCTGACCCGCTGGGTGGGTGAGTGACAAGAAACAAAGACCGTGCGGTAATTTACTTAAACTTATGGGTGTTCGTTAAATGCATCTACTATTGGCCGTTCTTGCGCTAGCACTATCTTTCTCCGCATGGGCTGATTTTTCTGGCACTGTTGTCGGTGTAGCTGATGGCGACACCATCACGGTGCTGGACGCGGACAAGGTGCAGCACAAAATTAGATTGACTGGAATTGACGCTCCAGAGAAAAAACAACCTTTCGGCAATCGTTCAAAGCAAAGCTTGAGCGATATGGTTTTCAACCAGTTCGTGACTGTGGAAACCGACAAGCGCGACCGCTACGGGCGGGAGCTGGGCAAAGTGCTGGCAGGTGGCATGGACGTGAACCTTGAGCAAGTCCGTGCAGGCTTAGCATGGCATTACAAAGCCTATGAGCGCACGCAGTCAGCCACTGACAGACACGCCTACGCAGACGCTGAAAACGAAGCCAAGGCCGCTAAACGTGGGCTATGGGTGGATGCTGATCCAACACCACCGTGGGAGTGGCGGCATAGGAAATGACTGACAACCAATGGCCGGTAACTGTCGATCAAGCTGTCGGCGTGCTGCTTGGTATGTTGCCGAAGGACGAGACGGATAAGATTGTTGTCATGTCGCGTGATGACCTGATTAACTTGCACTTCGGCCTTGGTGCGTGGATACGCAACAACTTCGGGCTGTGGGCACAAAATACTGCCCTATTGGAAAACACCGGCAAAAGCCATCCTGACGATGCCGCTGGTGTAATCATTGAAGCCCTGTGGAGCCGGTTGCAGGCATTAGCACCTAAGTTGCATTAAGGGAGCCCCAAGGGGCGGATGGGAGCGGGGCAGGTGAGCGGGCAAGGCGCAGCGTAGCGCGACCCCGCGTAGCCTGACCCGCTGGGTGGGCTGGGGATCAAGAACAATAACCGGGCGACAATTTAGCATAATGCAAATTATGCGGGCGCAAGCCGGACAGTGGCTATTGGGCCATTGCGCATAATTTCGGCATTATGTTACTTTGCCGCCCGACAAGACCGCTGCCCAATATCGAGATTGCACGGGACTTTCCGGTGGCACCGTACTAGCCGCCTGCGAACCGCAAGGGCCTGGCGGGTTTTTCGCTAGGCGCGCAGTGGTGAAGCGGCGGCGGAAACGGAGCGGAACCAACGTGGCAAGAGAGGCAAGCCGATGGCGGTATCTTGCCTTCGGCGCTTTGTCAGGTTGGCACGGTGTAGCGCGGGCGGGTGGCTTGCGCTTTATCTTGCAAGACGCATGACGGCGCGGTCAAAAGGTCGTAGTAGCTAACCTTTTCCTCAAACCTTGTATTACGCCACCCAGTACACCCACCATTGCTTCCATGCCTTTAGATGTCTAAGCGAGAAACGCAGCAAGCTTCTTTGTCAGTTCATCTACCATCTTCGTTTCGCATTCCCACACTATCAGCACCCGCCAGCCATTCCCCGTTAGAACAGCAAGGTTTTCAGCATCCCGAGCGCGGTTCCGCTCGATCTTTGGCAACCAGTAGTCTTGCTTGGATTTCGGCAGGCGAACGTGTCCAGAACAATCATGTCCATGCCAAAAACAACCGTGGACGAATACGGCGACCTTGCGCCCGACAAATGCAATGTCGGGCTTTCCGGGCAAATCCTTCCGATGAAGCCTGTAGCCTCGATGCCCCAAATCACAGCAAATCTTTCTGACGATGACTTCGGGGCGCGTATCCTGCGATTTAACCAAGCGCATCCGAGCGCTGCGCTCGGTTGGCGACAGCGTATCGGTCATTTAATCAATGAACAACTCTTTGGAAGGCGTCCAACCTTTCGCAAATTTATCGGCGCGGCGCAGCCATTCTTTTATGCGATTTTCTGGTGGAACGGCTTCTCCCCAATATTCCTCAAAAAGCGCGGAATCCATACGCATGGCAGCGTTTTGGAGTTCAGATTCCATAAGTTTCAATCCACGCTCAACGTAGCGGCCCCCGTTATCATCGTTTTTAGGATTGGCGACACTGCCGGCACTGAATAAGTCGCGGGTTTGGTGGGAAAGAACACCATAATAGGTGAGCAGATATAAGGCCACATCATCATACTTATGCGGTGCTCCGCTGGGTTTGACTATCTGCGGACACAGCAATATTGCCTCTGCTCTGAGTTTGGTCTTTTCCGACTCAGGGAGCGTTGTGTAAAGCCTCGCCTGTATTGGGACAGAGTGTTCTTCGCCTGGCGCATCTTCCAACCACCACATCCGTTCGCCTTGTTTAAGGCGACCCCGAGCATACTTGCGGATATATTGCATTTTCTCGTGCATTTCGGAGACGCGGAAATCATCATAAGAAATGCCGATTTGCTCGAATAGCGATTCGGCGGCGCCGATTTCCACTTCAAACCGAGGAACATGAGAAGTGCGGACATGCATAACGCACTTTTCGTATTCACCCCATTTCACATCAGGTTCGCCGCCCATTTTCCCGAAAATCAAATAAACTTTCTTAACTTCCTCAACGCGATTTGACTCAAGGACACTATTTGCTACAGAGCGCCAAGTGTCTTTTTCAGTAAATTTCACTTCAATACCGAACTCGCCGATTGCAATATCTGGAAAAGCTTGCGCGGCTGGTGCAAAGTCGATTTCCAAATCTGCGACTTTAAACTGATCTCTCACGACTTCGCGAACCCTGTTCTCAAATTGCTTTGATTCTTTGAATGGCTTTGCCTGCGCTTCCGCTCGCAGTTGAGCCACAACAGCGTCAAGCAGCTCTTCGAATTCATCTTGTGTCATGCACAATGCGCAGCGAAGCCGCGCCCTTAATCCTAAAGGACGCAGCCTAATGCCTATATGCTGGATTGTCTAGGGGCTACTTTAATGAAGCAGCGACTGCTTGCGCTATGTGCCAAGCGAGCACTGGCGGGACTGCATTACCGACTTGCCGCTCAGTTTCGCGTAGCTTGGAGTCAAAGATAAAGTCGTCCGGGAAGGACTGGATGCGCGCGGCTTCCCGCATCGAGATACGGCGAAGTTGTTCATAGTGCCATTGTATATTTCCGTGACACTCCGCGCGAATCGTGTAGCCAGGGCGGTCAGCACGAAGCCGCCTATCGCCTTGCTCTGGGCTGCGCTGGGCTTTGCTCCAAACATGGTTGATGCTTTCGTTTTCTGGAAGCATGGACAAATCGTGCAGCGCTTTGCGTGCAGTGATATGGTCTTTCAGTTCGCAGGTCGGGGCTGGCGCTTTGAACGGCTTTATGCCGGGAAGCGTGCCTACAATGATGACTCGCTCCCGCGTTTGAGCGACGCCATAATCAGCCGCATGATATAGCTGATAACTGACGTTGTAGCCAAGAGCCTTGAAGTCCGTCAGCACTTGATGCAGTGCGTCGGCGTGGTGCTTCATCAGCAGCCCCTTGACGTTTTCTGCGACGAAAATCTTGGGCTTGGTGCGAGCGATGGTTTCAACCATGGCGCGATACAACCCCGAGCGTTTGCCAGCCACGCCGGCTCCCTTGCCGTTAACCGATATGTCTTGACACGGGAAGCCGCCGATCACGATGTCGGCCTGCTTTGGCAACTCATCGAGCATTTTCCAGATGTCGCCCTGATGAATGTGCTTGCCGATGTTCTTCCGATAAGTCCTGCAAGCGGCCTCGTTGAGTTCGTTCGCCCACACGATTTTGAACGGATTCTTAGCATAGCGGCGTCCGAGCGACATGAAGCCGCCCTTGAAGCCCAAGTCCATGCCGCCGCAGCCGGAGAACAGAGAGACGACGGTGAAATTATTTCTCTTTGACTCCGAAGACGCCTCAGGCGTCGGTTGAGCAACTTCTTCGGGAGGTTGCGGCAGTAGCGCAAGGCTATCGCCTAAGTGCGCCTTGCCTAATGCGGTCGAGCGTTGTTGCTTGGCTTGACTCAGACTAGCGGTCATTGCGATGTTCTCCTTAAATGTTAAGTTAATGTTTGGCTGGTTGCTAACTGATTTGTTTTGCTCCGCCAAACTTTCCCTTAACTGCCGACCCGCGAGGCTTCGCCGCCTCGAAATGTATCCGCGATAATGCAACACGGAAATCCAATTCATGATCGGCCATGTCCGCCATTAAAGCCGCGATAATTGCAATATGGGGCGGTATCTCGCCCTGCGCGGCATAGTTGGTAATGGAATTGGGATTCTGCTTGATCAATCCGGCGAAGCTTTTTACCGACAAGCCAGCCTTGCCCAATTGCCGTCTGAATTCATCATAAGTCATAGCGGGTATCATAAAACAAAACACTCCTTTTGCACAGTCATTACTTTATAACACAAACTAACAGATGTGCGCAACAAAGTAAATAATTTGTTTTAACTCTCGAAACACATAGTAGCATGTGTATAATAGACGCAGTAGTTTACTGTGATTGCGAGGCTCGCCATGTCCCAACACTTTCTTCTCTCCGCAAAAGCCCGCACCCTATCCGTTGCGTATTCCGTGGGGCTCGACGGCTACGATCTTTTCATGGCCGAAGCAGCCATCGCCGCCGGGATGACTCAGATTGCAACGATGATGGCGACTATGCGACCGTGCCAGGGCTTACAGTTTTTACAGCCAATAAGAAGGTAATTCAAGCAGCGAAATCGGCGGGGAAACTGCTTGCGCGCTAACGGACAGTGACGCAAGTGACGCTCTCCGCTACATTTTTCATCGCAACGCCACCTGTTCATGACGCTGAACAATTGTTCTCCAAAAACAAAACACCCGCCAAAGGGGCGGGTGTCGGCTCTACAGGAGAAATTTATCCAGAAGCTAGCGGGACTGTACTATCCGTAGTTTCCCTTGATCCATGACAATGCGTTCCCGTGCCATATAGGGCTTATTGGGCACATTTATATCCTTCCCGGACGTACTCCCGGAAATCGACGGGGAAGGCCCAACCCTGGCCTCACCTGGCTTTGTGCTTGGTAGAAAACCACTGCGTGAATTAGTAATCATTTGTAAACCCTACGTTTCGATGTGCGATTTCCGGTTCATTCAGCATTTTCAACGGATCGCCTTTGGTAATGATCCCAATGTGGGTTCTTCCTCCCACTGTGGCTACGCCACGCACAAATTTTGACCGGCCACTTTGCAAATTTACCAGATAAGACACGAAATCGACAGCATCCTGAAGGGGTAGATTGGCAAAATCAACATCCAATCTGAACTGACCCCATGGAAGTTCGGCAATAGGCACTGGCGGTAGTTCCGTATTGATGTTTTCAGGGAGTGTCTCTAACCCTGCGGCAAGAAGAACGTCGCCGATTATCCTAAGCATTGCGTCCTTCATGTCCTGATGCACACTATCAACCAGCCGGTTTGCTTCTAGGGCAATATGTGAACGTAGCTGGCTATCTACGCCAAAAATTAGACGCTCGACGCCATCTGCCTGCCCAGACCAGGCCAGTCCGCTCTTTCCTTTTTCATAAACACATTCAAGGGAGTTCTCTTTTACCTTTAGGCGATAGAGCGATGGAAAGCTGTCGTTTTCACCGAACCCACCGAGTAAGAATTCAATATCACTCTGGAATTCAGGTGGTGTTTGAGACTCCGCACAGTGAATATCAAATTTTTCCTTTATGAATAATAGAAAACTTGTGGCCACTTCCTTAACGGTTTTCTCTTCACGAGGTTGGTGCGAGAATTCAACAGCAATTCCCCGGATCGTCTGTTCGTTGAGCTTGGCAAGACCTGCTGTTATTGCCGCCACTTCAACATGGCCAGTTGATAGGCTGAACATTTTTGTTACGCCACCAAAGGCATGTGTTACCACTGGCACGAGAGCGCCATAGTCAAACTGGGCCGTAACACGGTTTGCTTCATCAGCAACAATCTCACCTTGCCCATCACGTGCTATGAAAGGCCAAGGGTCAAGCAGGTACTGGGTTACGCTTGAAATGCTGTCGCAGCCGAGCACTAGGGCTTCACTGGTGATGAGCGCAATATTTATCGTCATTTTTGGCGGTTCTGTATGGGTTTTCGGCCTGTGCCGTAGCGTTTCTGGGATGTTCCCAAGCAAACAGTGTTGCAAGTCTGAACCCTTGCGCCATTTATGACAAGGAGCATCACCCCCTCCCCGCAGCTTGCCGTCAGGCATGCATCGCCGGACAGTTTGGGGTGCCGATTTTCCTTGGTAAACCGCCCTACGCCCATGCCTTCACCCCAAACCCTGCAAACAGATTTCCCATGGTATGGCAATATAGAAAGGTGCACGGCAGGCGTGTCATAACATTTCCGAAATTGGCTCATTTGACACGGCAGGCGGGACATATCCGGCGTTTGGTGCATCCGGGTCACTCGCCGGGCGTGTTATATCGACCTCATTTAACCCGCCGGGCGGGGGAGTAATATTGATTTTGATGGGTGGTAGAGGCTCATGCAGCCGCCAAAGGCTGGTTGGCTTTTCCGTCGCCTTGATGTCGAGTTTTCCGCCGCATTCATCTATAGCGAAAAATGTGAGCGCATAGAGGTTGGGGCGTTTGCGGTCGCCGTAGCGGGATACCTGGATCAGTTCCACGTCCAGCAATTCCTTGCGGGCCTTGTTGAGAGTGTCGCGCGATTTCCAACCGCGCTTTTCCATGATCGTCCATGCCATGCACAAATCGCCGTTGTTGAAACCCTTGAACTGCGTCAGCAGATCATTCAGCAGCTTGATGGTGTGGGCAGACAGACCGATGTAAACCTGGCTTTCCAGCAGGCAGTGAGGCAGAGCGGCAAACCCGCCCGATTCGCGGCGTTCCGGGGAGAGCCAGTTTTTCTTTTTCTGAGCCACGCGCCGTTAGGCCGTTGCCTGTTGTTGTGCCTGCGCCGTGCTGGTGCAGCGCCCGCCTGCATTGAGCCAGGTGTCCACGTCCTCCCTGAAATAGAAAATCCGGCCCCGTTTGACGAACTTCGGCCCGTTGCCGTTGCAGCGCATCATGGCCAGCGTTTTTTCGGAAAGTCCGGTGTATGTGGATGCGTTTTTGGTGTCCATCCGCCCATCGGGGAACAGCGTCACTTCTTTGTGTTGGATAAGATCATTCATTGCGCCACCTTTATATGTGTTTAAAGACAGCACAAGAATAACTCATATAAATATGTGTTGCAATAGAACACATGTGAGACTAGAATTAATTAGAACGAATTGGAATCTTTGACGTGGAGGACACGAAAATGGCTGAACAGGAGAAACGCAAAAGCGGGGGCGGCAAGCTTTCACGCTCGGAAACGGTGACGGTGCGGCTTGATCCGCAGTTGCGGTATCTAGCCGAGCTGGCCGCTAGAACTCATCGTCGAACGCTATCAAGCTATATCGAGTGGGCAATCACGAAAGTGCTAGAGGAAGAGTCGATAAGGCCGGTTTGGTTAAAAGGGTTGGAGGCATCGGATCACACAATCGGCGCAGAATCTGCATACCTGTGGGATGTTGATGAGGCGGATAGATTCGCAAAACTGGCCCTGCGATACCCCAGCCTTTTAACCCATGATGAACAAATTTTGTGGAAGCTGATCCGCGAAAACGGTTTTCTCTGGCTTGGTCGTAACCATAAAACGTCTGGTGAATGGGCTTGGGAAATTGAGGAGAGCAGCCTGATTTTTGAACGTCTCCGCGAAAATTGGGAGAAATTCACGGCGGTCGCAAATGGCGCAGCTGACAAATCTGTTTTGCCGACATGGGGCAAAAAGAAAGACGCCCCTTTTGAAGATTTTGACGCCGACATCCCATTTTAGGAGGGCATTATGGCCAAGACATATATCAAGCTCACCCGTCCCGCAATGCGCAAACTTGCGCCCGGCGAGAAGGTCAACGAGCACGGCATCACCTTCGAGCGCCAGCCCAATGGCGATGGCGTGTTTACCGTCAACGTCATGGTGGACGGCCAGCGCATCCACCGCGTGATTGGCCGTGAATCGGACGGCACCACGCGCACCCAGGCGGAAGAGTTCATCGAGAAGGTGCGCCAGGACGCCAAGCATGACCGCCTATCGCTGCCAAAGGGGCGCAAGGTGGCGCTGTCTTTCCGCGAGTCAGCCAGCAAGTACCTGGTTAAGTTGGACGAGGAAGGTGGCAAGGATTTGGTGATGAAACGCCGTCGCCTTTCATTGCACCTTGTGCCGTTCTTCGGCGACATGCCGCTTTCAAAAATCAGTGGTTTCGACATCGAACGCTACAAGAAGCAGCGGCTTCAGGAAGTCGCCATTCCCGGCGGCGTGAAGCAAAAGGCGAAAGACGAAGCAAAGTTAAAAACCACCAGCCCCGGCACGATAAATCGCGAGTTGGCTGCACTTTCTCACCTATTCAACAAGGCCATCGAATGGGGTTGGACAGATCGCCGCCCCGCCATCATCAAGCGTTATCAGGAGGCACAGAGCCGGATAACCTACCTCACTATTGAACAGATCAAACGCCTAATCGAATGCGCCAAGGAAGATCAGAATCCGCAAGTTTATCCCTTCATCGTCATCGGGCTGGGAACATCCATGCGGCGTATGGAAATTTTGACCATTCGCCGCGAAAACGTGAACTTACCGCGCCGCACGATCTACATTCCACAGGCCAAGGCAGGCGCACGCGAGCAACCCATCACCCAGCAACTGGCGGAATTTCTGGAAGGCTACATGGCTGCGCTGCCTAAAGGCACGCCATGGCTGTTTCCTTCACCCGCAGCAAAAGAAGGCCATACGATGGACATTCGCAAGCCTTTCCGCCGCGCAGTCATCGCTGCCGGGATGAACCCTGACCAAGTGGTGCGCCACACCTTGCGCCATACCGCCATCACTCATTTGGTGCAAGCCGGTGTGGACTTGCCCACGGTGAAACGAATTTCAGGACACAAGACGCTAATTATGGTGGAGCGCTATGCTCACCAGAATGGCGAGCACATTGGGGCGGCGATGGATAAGCTGGAGGAAAGGTATCGCGAAAAAGCTTAAGCTTTTGTGATCCTTGTTCTAAGAAGATTTTCAAGTACCCTGGCACGCATATCTAAGTTGCCCAAGTTAAGCGCGGCAGTAGGTGCGCGGTTGTCATTATGAACAAGCCGAAGAAGGGTAACCGCACGCTTTGCATCCCCTGCAACTTGGCTTGAGAAGTCCAAATCAAGTTGCTGATCCCCCTTCTTATTTTTCATCTCCACCCTCCGTAATTACCAGTTTTCCGATCACCCATTGCTCGTGCGTCGAATAATCATCAAGAGATATTGTTACTATAGGGTGAGCTAATTTTTTGTCAACGTCAACAACCTTACCATTTTCCTTTCTTGGCCTCGTTTCTGGATCAAACCGAAAAAGTCTAAGTATGTTCTTGGGGGCTACACCTTCGTATTGGACAAATTTCACTGACTTTCCAATAGTATTTTCTTTTACTGATACAGAGTCACTATGCAGTGTTGTTGCCAAGCTTTTAGGATATGGCTCAATAAACATGACTCTTTCAATTCCGCTTGCAACAATATGCCTCGCACAAGAGTGACACGGGAAGGTCGTGCAATACAACGTAGATCCTACAATGCCTCCTTTTTCACCTCTTGCGACAGAAATGATGGCCTCCATTTCTGCGTGGACGGCCCTTGAATACTCAATCAATTGTTTAATGTCTGTCAGCTTTAGCGCCCCCTCAACATCCTTAGCACTGGCACCTGATTGCAGTAAAGGTTTTAAGTTGTCATAAGCTGCTTCATACAGTTGGTCTTTGCGTTGATCGTTATGACAGGTCTTGGCTGACCATTTATAGCAACGATGGTCGTCGCTACCGTCTTCTTCCCGATAAAGGCCGCCACCGTATTTTGGAACATCATTCCTGCCTACCCCAATTATTTCCCCCTTCTTGCTTACGATTGCCGCTCCTACCTGTCTGGAAAGACAACTAGAGCCAGTTGCCTGGGCATGAGCCGCATGCATTGCGGTTTCGTCAGATGTAGGGGAATGAACAGGTATAGCAAAAAGTATTTCGAGGTAACGTTCTAGTGATTTGCTCAACTCAACATCATTTGCGTGGTCATTACGGACAAAAAAATCGGCTTTATGGAAAGTGTCGCTTACGTGTTGCCCAAAGTCATCATTCTCGCCATAGTCCTTCTCGATTATTTTGGTAATTTCAGCTTCGTCTTTTGGCCCTTTTTTTAATCGTTCCTTTCTAATATCCTCTGGCGCAAAAACCCCAAACACCCAGAAAATATCTCCATAGGTTTCGCGTAACAAGTTAAGTTCAGCAGGGTGCTTGAGTGAATCTATGATGTGCGCATGCCGTAAGGACTGCGGGACTTTTGCATCACCCTGTTTGGCCGCTTTAAACCCTTTGTCTTCCCTAATCGCATGAATGCACTCTATGATTTTCGCAGCCAGATAATTGCCGCCAAACTTTTTCCTTAGAGCATTACCAACAGACTGATATCTAGATACCCGATCGCTACCCTTTAAACCACTTCCTATAATTTCAGAAATCAGTTTTGCGCTACTGGAAATTAGATCGCTGGATTTGTGAGGAAAAACGGTGTAGCCATACTGACTTTCAAGCGTGCATGTCAGTATTTCTTTTGCTTTTGTGCAGCCAGAAGCGACGGGCCCAACGAGGGCGATAACAAGCTCCTGTGTACGACGGTCTTTTGGCATAAGGAGATCGCCTTCCGCAACCATCGAACTATCTCTCTTTGGTAGAGCCACGACCGCGTCATTGGTAGCCATTATTCCTCCGCTTGTTTTGTTGCACCATTACACAGGAATTACACAAACAAAAAAGGCTTGCAGGATTTTAATTCTGCAAGCCTTTGATATATTTGGTGGCCCGGGGCGGAATCGAACCACCGACACAAGGATTTTCAATCCTCTGCTCTACCGACTGAGCTACCGGGCCGTGCTGTTTAAGCGGGAACTGATTTTATTCGGAATGAAAGGTCAAACCAGCTAAAACCAAAGCGCGCTATTAAAGCTTTAAACCGGGGATTAGTCAAGAACAGATTGCCGCGCGCCTGTCTGGTAATTAATGGGGAAGAGGCGGGAATTCGGCGCTCACCCTGAGTCCGCCAGCCGTCGTGGCACGGGAAAAGGCAATATGGGCCTGGTGAATTTCCGCAATGCGCAGGGAGATGGATAATCCCAGCCCGACACCATCGGCCTGTGTCGGGCTGAAGCGGCTAAAGCGCTGACCCAGCTGGGCGATCTGCTCGTCCGGCACGCCGGGGCCGTTATCGCAGACTTCAAGTTGATGGGCTGAATTTTCCAGGGTTCTGATTGCCACAATGATATGCCCTCCCTCTGGCGTATAACGGATGGCGTTGTCCAAGAGGTTGCGCACCAGCACGCGCAGAAGGTCGGGCGAGCCTGAAATGGGCGCGGCGTCTTCCCCATTCAGTTCCAGCCCGACATTTTTGGCGAGAGCCTCGGGCCCCAGTTCGGCGCAGCATTCGCGGGTCACTGCGGCAAGGTCTACCGGCTCGAGGTGGGTCGAGGCGGAAAGCTCGTCGAGTCGGGCCAGTGTCAGCAACTGTCCGACCAGATGGCTCATCCGGCCCATTCCCTGCAACGCCTTGCGCAGGCTTTCCAGGCGTTCCGCGGGTTCATCGGTCAGCATGGCCGCCTGCACTTGCGCCCTTAATGCCGCCAGGGGAGTGCGCAGCTCGTGCGCGGCGTCGCTGGTGAAACGCCGCTCGTTCTCCAGCGTTGCGGCGACGCGGGCGAGCAGTTGGCCGAGCGCATCGAGGACCGGCTGGATTTCCTTCGGGGTGTCGTCAAGGTGAATCGGGTCCAGCCGTTCCGGCGAGCGCAAGTTCAGTTCCTGCGCCAGTTTGCGCAGGGGGCGCAGGCCGAAGCTGATTGCCATCAGTGCGGCAAAGGCCAGCAGGGGAAGCCCGAACAGGAAGGGCGCCACGTTATGCCATGCCACCTCGCGGGCAAGTTCGTTGCGGGCCTGGCCGGTCTGTCCGACGATCACCTCGAGGTCGCGCCGCGCGTCGCGCTGCCGGTAAAAGCGCCACTGTTTTCCTTGCCACGGTCCTGCGCTGAAACCTTCCGGCGGGAGAGGGTCGGGGAGTGCCGCCGGTGCAGTGCCGGAGTGCAGGAGAAGGCGCGGAGAGCCCTCTTCGGTCGTCCACACCTGGAATGCCATGGTGCGCTGATATTTGTGCGCGGCCTGTCCGGTGTCTTCTGTTTCGTCATCGTCCGCATGGGAGGCAACCGCGAGCAGGGTCTGGCCCAACTGGGCGAGCTGGGCATCAAAAATTTCGTCCACCTCGTGGAGCGCATTCTTGTAGCTTTCATAACCCGCCAGCAAGCCGAACAGGGTCACTGCGGCCAGCATCAGGGCAACCAGCCGCGCCTGCAGGGAGAGCTTCCTGAAATTCATGGCTGACGCTCCACGCTATAGCCGATGCCGCGCAGGGTGCGGATGAAATCGGCGCCCAGTTTTTTGCGCAGGTGATGAATGAATACCTCGACGGTGTTGCTTTCGACGCTGTCGCCCCAGCCGTAAAGGCTCTCTTCGAGTTGCGCGCGGGTGAGAACGCGGCCTGCGTTTTGCATTAGTTGCTCGAGAATGGCGAATTCCCTGGCCGATAGCTCGACCGGTTCGCCCTCGCGCCAGACCTGATGCGCCGCCGGATCGATCTCGATGGCGCCGATGCGGAGGCGCGCCGTGGCATGGCCGCCGGAACGCCGGATCAGTGCGTGCAGCCGCGCCGCAAGTTCTTCCATGTCGACCGGTTTGACCACGTAATCGTCCGCGCCCAGGCTGAATCCCTTGAGCTTGTCCGATTTTTCGTCGCGGGCGGTCAGGATCAGGACGGGGGCCTGCAAGCCGGCATCCCGCGCCGAGCGCAGCACGGCAAGGCCGTCGAGCTGCGGCAATCCGAGGTCAAGCACTGCCGCGGCGTAAGTCTCGCTCACCAGCGCATGCGCGGCTTGCCGGCCATCGCGCAGCCAGTCCACGGTGAAACCCAGATGGCAGAGACTTTTCTGGATGCCGTCACCGAGCAGGGGGTCGTCCTCAACCAGCAAAATTCTCATCGCAGTGTCTTCACAACTGTTTTCAGTCTATTAAGCGTCGGTTAAGACTCATGGTTCACACTCTGTTCCGAGCCTCAGGAAAAGCACATCGGAAATGTTTGTTGGATAAAGGAGATTGTATTATGACTGCAAAGAAAATAGGCGTCGCCATTCTGTTTATTGTAGGCGCTGGCGTCGCCTACGCGGAAAACCCCTCCAGCCTGATTGCCGGCTACACTGCCGAGGCCGCGCGCGCCACGCCGGGTTTTGCCCCTTCAGCGGAGCGCGGTCAGGGGCTTTTTATGCGCAAATGGGGGGTATCGAAAACCATGCCGAGTTGCGCGACCTGCCATAACGATCAGCCCACGGCGGAAGGCAAGCATGTGGTGACCAGCAAGCGCATCGCCCCGCTTTCTCCCGCCGTAAACCAGAAACGCTTTACCGATTTGGCCAAAGT
This sequence comes from uncultured Sulfuricella sp., assembly GCA_964351305.1. GTDB lineage: Bacteria > Pseudomonadota > Gammaproteobacteria > Burkholderiales > Sulfuricellaceae > Sulfuricella. Next base: position 2,126 of record CAYGNO010000020.1, on the reverse strand, counting down.
CGAGAAATGGTTCGGGCGCAATTGCAAGGAAGTGGTAGGGCGCGAGTGCAGCGCGGCGGAAAAGGCCGATTTTATTCAATTTGTCAGTAAAGGGAGCCAGATATGAAAACGCTCATTGCCATTCTTTTGATTGCGCTCTCATCTTCGGCGCTGGCCGATGGCCGCAAGCTCGCCGTGCCCGGCAACCCGCTATGGCAGGCCGAATGCGGTAGCTGTCACATGGCTTATCCACCCCAACTGCTGACGGCGCCAAACTGGCGGCAGATGATGAAAGGGCTGGATCGTCACTTTGGCGCCAACGCTACATTGGATGCGAAGGAAAACGCCGAAATACTGGCCTTCCTCGAGCGCTATGCGGCGCGCGATCAGAGGTACGGCGCGAACACGCAGCGCATCACCGATACGGCGTGGTTTCGGCGCGAGCACCGCGAGGTGTCGAATTCAGCCTGGACGCATGCCAAGGTTAAAAGCCGCGCCAATTGCACCGCCTGCCATGTGACCGCCGAGCGCGGCGACTGGTCGGAGCACAGCATCCGCATGCCTGACGGGCGGCGCTGGGAATAAGGAGAACATATCATGAACAAGATACTGGTTTGGGATCTGCCGACACGGATCGGCCACTGGCTGCTGGTGGCGAGCTTCGCCGTGGCCTGGCTGACCGGCGAGAGCGAAACTTTCCGGCTGGTTCATGTGGCTGCCGGCTATGCGATGGCTGCCGTGCTGGCTTTCCGATTGTTCTGGGGAATCGCCGGTACGCGTTACGCGCGCTTCACCTCGTTTCTGTTTTCTCCGCGCCAGGCGCTGGATTATCTCGCCGGGTTATTGCGCGGCAAGAAGAGCCACTGGGTCGGCCACAACCCGGCAGGCAGCTATGCGATCTATCTGCTGATCCTGCTCGGATTCGCTTCAGTGGGTAGCGGCTGGGCATTTTATAATGAGCTTGGCGGCGAATGGATGGAGGAATTCCATGAAGTTCTGGCCAGCACTATGCTCGCCGTGGTCGGATTTCATGTGGCCGGTGTTGTGGTGAGCGGATTGCTTCATCGCGAGAATCTGGTGCGCAGCATGATCGACGGCTACAAGATCGGGTCCGGCGAAGAGGCGATTTCTTCAAGCCGGATGCTGTGGGCGGTGTTGCTGGTCGGGATTGCCGGATGGGCGGCGGTGGCGGCTTTCCTGCCCTGAGAGGAAAGCTCAGGCGGCCTTCAGCATTCAAGCCCGTGCAGGGTGCAGAGGTAGCGCTTGAAAAACGCCAGCGCCAGCCACAGCCAGAACAGCAGGAAAAAGGCCAGGAAAGGAAGATGCCGGTCGATGATGAAGCGCGGCGTGATCAGGCGCATCAGCTTGACGACCGGAGCGGTGACGATCTGGAACAGGCGGTAGACGAAGTTGTTGTCCCGCTTGCTGCCGGCCAGCACCGCCAGCAGGCCCTGGCCGAACAGGGCAAGACCCGCGACTTCCACCAGCGTGCGCAGGATGCTGATCAGTAATATTTCGAATTGAGCCATAGCGCTGAATTCTAGCCGATATCGCCCGCACCGCCTACTCCTATTGCGGTTACTCCGGCAAAGACGGAAAATGCACGCTCCCACCATAAGGAAACCCAATGAATTTTGACCAATGGCGCCATTATCTGCGCGGTCTGGCGTTCGAGGCATTCAAGAAGCCGGGGCGCGCCATCGAGGAATACCGGCTGGCGCTCAGGCACAATCCGGGCTTTGCCCAGGCCGCTCTGTGCCTGGGCTATCTGCATGCCGCGCGCAGCGAGTATGACGAGGCGGAGGATTATTTCCTGATCGGCCTGCGGCTCAAGCCCAATGCCGATGTCTATTTCAACCTGGGCTTCATCCGCGACAAGGCCGGGCGCAAGGAACAGGCGGTCGAGGCATTCCGCGAGGCGGTCCGGCTCAAGCCCGCGCTCGACCGGGCCTGGTACGGCATGGGGCTTGCTCTCGGCGCGCTCGGTCGGCATCAGGAAGCGGCCAAGGCGCTGGAAGAGGCGGGGCGATTGCAGCCGATGAACGGCCACGCCTGGTATGCGCTCGGCATGGCTTATCATCATGCCCGCCAACCGGAAAAGGTGAAGGAAGTGGCGCTGCACATGGTGCGTTTCGATCCGGCCATGA
>CAYGNO010000019.1:0-22981 GCA_964351305.1 uncultured Sulfuricella sp. | reverse complement strand
CTCCCCAACCCTCCCCCGTCAAGGGGGAGGGGGTTTCTTTGTTGTTCACCCGAACCACGCTGTCGTCGCAGCGCACCACGATATCGCGGTCGTGCATCACGAATGCATCGGCAATGGCGGAGAGCCGCCGCAGCGCCTCGTCGTTGCCGGTCACCAGCGGTTCGGCGCCGGGGTTGGCCGAGGTGCATACCAGCGCCAGTTCCTGCGGCGCGGCAAGCCACGTTGTGCCGGACGGCTGGCCAGCCGCCTCATGAAACAGCAAATAGTGCAGCGGGGCATAAGGCAGCAGTACGCCCAGTTCGGCCATGCCGGGCGCCACGCCGGGCAATGCAGCGTCGCATCCCCGCTGCTTCTGCAACAAAACGATGGGCCGCTCGCGCGCCCCCAGCAGTTGCCGCTCACCCTCGCTGAAAACGACCCATGGCGCAAGTGAAGCGATGCCCGCCAGCATCACCGCGAACGGTTTTTCCTCGCGCTGCTTGCGCTGGCGCAGGCGCGCCACGGCTCCAGCATTGCGCGCATCGCACATCAGGTGGAAGCCGCCGATACCCTTGATCGCCAGAATCTGCCCGGCGCGCAAACGGCTCACCGTTTCGGCAATCGGGTCGTCGCTCCTGATCGGCTGCCCATCTTTTTCCAGCAAGGCCAGGCGCGGCCCACACACCGCACAGGCATTAGGCTGGGCGTGAAAGCGACGGTCCAGCGGATCGTCGTATTCGCGCCGGCAGGCCGGACACAAGGCAAATCCGGCCATGCTGGTGTTGGGGCGGTCGTAGGGCAGATGGCGGGTGATGGTGTAACGCGGGCCGCAGTGGGTGCAATTGGTAAAGGGGTAACGGAAGCGCCGGTTTGCGGGATCGAAAATTTCAGCGAGACAGGCCGGACAGGTGGCGGCATCGGGCGTGATCCCGGTATGGGCATGGCCGGAGCGGCTTTCCAGAATGGCGAAACCGTGTCGCGGCAGAACCTCGGCCGGCACCGCGCTCACCTCGTCCACCCGCGCCAGGTCGGGCGCATCCTTTTTCAGCCGGCGCAGCAACGCCTCCAGTTCCGCCTCGCCGCCCTGCGCCTCGATTTCCACGCCGTCGGCGTCGTTCAGCACCCATCCGCTCAACCCCAACTCCAGGGCCAGACGGTAGACGAAGGGGCGAAATCCCACTCCCTGCACCTGGCCGCGAACGCGGATACGAATAGCGAAAGGAGGTGCGGTTTTTCTCCTCACCCCTTATCCCTCACCCCTCACGTTCTTCAGCGCAGCCTCCAGTTCGGCGACCCTGCGCTTCAGCGCCTCTACCTCGCTGGCTTTCTGTTCAGCCGCCTGCTTCATGCCCGCCGCTATCCATTCCCGCCATTCATCCATCCCCTCGTCGCTGACCGCCGAGGTGAGAATGACGCGGATATAGGGGTTGATGCGACGCGCATACTCGATGCATAGCGGCACGTTGAAATTCAGGTAGGGCAGCAAGTCCACCTTGTTGAGCAGCATCACCCCGGCAGCGGCAAACATGTCGGGGTATTTCAGCGGCTTGTCCTCGCCCTCCGTCACCGACAGGATCGCCACCTTGTGCGCCTCGCCCAGATCGAAGGCTGCCGGACAGACCAGGTTGCCGACGTTCTCGATCAGCAGCAGGCTGTCGTCGGCCAGCGCGAGTTTCTCCACGGCGTGTCCCACCATGTGGGCATCGAGATGGCAGCCCTTGCCGGTATTGATCTGAACCGCAGACACGCCGGTGGCGCGAATGCGGTCGGCGTCGAGACTGGTCTGCTGGTCGCCCTCGATGACCGCGATCCGGGCCTTGTCCTTGAGCCGCGCTATGGTGCGGGTAAGCAGCGCGGTCTTGCCGGAGCCGGGACTCGACACCAGGTTGAGCGCGAAGATGCCATGTTCGGCGAAATGGCTGCGGTTGGCTGACGCGTACTGATTGTTCTTGGCGAGAATGTCCTGCTCGACCTGAACCATGCGGCTGGTGTGAGCGTGAGGACGGCCTTGCACCAGGCTGCCATGTTCATGGGCATGAACGTAAGTATGAGTATGGGCTTCGCCTTCGATTTTCGTTTCGCCCTGGCCGCAGCCACAAGTTATGCACATATTCGGTTCTCCTTGTTCATTCGACTTCCAGTTCCTTCACCCGCATCTCCAGGCCGCCGGTCGGCTCGACCGGGTAGCCGCCGCACAACGGGCAGGGATCATAGCGTAACTGGATGGGAACCGTTTTGCCACAGCAAAAACACCAGCCCTGCCCCTTGGTCGCAATGATATCCAGCCGGGCGCCCTCCGCCAGCGTGCCTTTCACTACCGAGTCGAAGCAGAAACGCATCGCCTCTACCTCCACTCCGGCCAGCTCGCCGATTTCCAGCCACACTGTCCTTACCCGCGAAAAGTCGTTGGTTTTCGCGTTATCTTCAATCACCCGCAGCACGCCCTCGGCGAGCGACATTTCATGCATTTGCAACCTCGCAGCCAATTTGGCGCAGAATTTGTATACACTTTGGAAATATCATAACCGCTCCGGGTTAAAAAACATAAAGGAAATCGGCATGGAAAACCTGCCCCATGACTGGCTGGCACTGCTGGCTCTGGTGTTTGTGCTGGGGCTGAAGCACGGCTTCGACCCCGACCACCTCGCCACCATCGACGGCCTGACCCGCTTCAACGCCGCCAACAACAAGCCGCGGCTGTCGCGCTGGTCGGGCCTGCTGTTCTCGCTCGGCCATGGCGCGGTGGTCACGGCAGTGGCGGTGCTGGTCGGCATCCTCGCCAAGAAATGGGAAATTCCGGTCTGGGTGGAAGACCTCGGCGCCTGGATTTCGATTCTGTTCCTGCTCGCGCTGGGCGCGGCCAACCTGGCTGCGGTGCTGCGCGCCGACCCCGGCCAGGTGGTGCGGATGGTCGGGTTGAAAGGGCGCTGGCTGGGCCAGTTGAGCCAGGCCAGCCACCCCGCCATGATCGCCTTTGTCGGCGCCCTGTTCGCACTCTCCTTCGATACCCTCAGCCAGACAGCGCTGTTTTCCCTGACCGCTTCGGGCATGGCAGGCTGGATGTTCTCAGCGGCGCTCGGCATGGTGTTCATGCTCGGCATGATCGCCACCGACGGCCTCAACGGCCTTTGGGTATCGCGCCTGATCAACAAGGCCGACGAACGCGCCCAGATCGCCTCGCGGGTGATGGGGCTGGCGGTGGGCGGCCTGAGCATCCTGGTCGGCCTGTTCGGCATCGCCAAATACTTCCTGCCTGCCGTTTCTGCCCGCAGCGAGGGCCATGAAATGCTGATGGGGCTGGCCGTGGTCGCCACCATGGCATTGAGCTTTTACCTCGCTTTGCGCTTGGCGCACAGACAGGCTGAGACTTAATCCCCAGCCCCTTCTTGTCATTATTTTTCAATCTGGCAGTCGATTAATTTAGCCCATGGCTTGCGCGGTCGCAACGAAAACGGCACATCCGGCATTATTTTTCCGTTTCCCGCCCGGCGGGATAACGTCCGACATCCACGTCGTCGATTTGGTTGGTGGCAAGGTGCTTTTTAGCATAAGTCAGAAAAACCTTTTCAGAAAGAAACAGGTCGAACAAATCACCGTCAATGTGGTTGTCCAGCTTCATGCGGTGCATGATGTCTATGGCCCAACTCAATTTGCCGGGTTTGCGGTAGGGCCTGTCGGGCGCGGTCAGCGCTTCGAAGATGTCGGCGATGGCTATGATGCGCGCCGGAACGGACAACTGGTCGCGTTTCAGGCCGCGCGGATAACCGCTGCCATCCATGCGTTCGTGGTGCCCGGCGGCATATTCAGTGACGTTTCGCAATGAGCGGGGAAATGAAATCTGCGTCAGCATGTTGATGGTATGGACAGCGTGATCCTCGATGATTTTTCGCTCTTCCGGATTCAGCGTGCCGCGCTGGACGGAGAGGTTGTAAGCCTCGTTCTCGGTCAGCAAAGCGTTGGCTTCCCCGCAGACATCGGTCCAACACTGTCGGGCGATATTTTCGATACGCAGGATATGCTCGACGGAAACGAATTCGGTGCCTAGATTGCATTTTTCGAGGAATGCAAAATCCTCGTCAAGCTGACGCATACGCGCCTGATAAGCCTCTTCGGCAGATTCCCGATCCGCTCCTTCCGCCAGGGTACGATAGAAGTCTATCGTCGAGTCCCGTCGCAGCACCTCGAAGCGCAAGGCAACCAGGTGAATCCGATTCGCGATGCTGTCCAGCTTGGTGGCTTTATCGACAACCCACTCGGGGGTGACCACTTTGCCGCAATCGTGCAGCATGGCGGCGATTTCCATCGCGTTTCGCTCATCTTCGTCCAGCACGAAATCGGCGAATGGCCCGCTGTCGGCCTTGTGCGCTGTCTCCGCGACCATCAATGCGATCTCCGGCACACGGCGGCAGTGCCCGGCGGTATAGGGCGATTTGGCGTCGATGGCGGTGGCGATGACCCTGACGAAGGACTGGAACATTTTCTGCTCGGCGGCATAAAGCTGGGCGTTGCGCAACGCGGTGGCGGCTACGGAAGAGAGCGTTTGCGCGCGTTTCAGGTCGGCGGCGCTGAACCCTTCCGCACGGCGGGAAGCCAGCACCAGCAGACCGAGTTTCTCGCCATGGGAGATCAGCGGCAGCCACAGCAGCGCCCGGAAATCCGCCACTTCCCCAGCCCACAGCGGTGATAACGGCAAGTCGTTGACGATATCGCCCGTTTCGCGGAGGGACATGTCGGTGAACAGACGGCAGTCCTTAAGCTGGGCAAAGCCTTCTCCGGCGTTTTCGCCGAAAGATGCGGCCAGATCGCAATCGCCGCTGCCGGCAGTGTACAAAAACACCGCGCCGTAATCCGCGCTGGTGTTGCGTCCGTCGAATTCCTTGAGCAGCGCCGCAACCACGGCGGCGGGCTTGAGGGATTGATTAAGGTCGGTGACCGCCCGTTGCAGCAAGGCCATCTCGCGGTAGCTTTCGAGCGCTTCCTTGCTGACCGAACGGCGGCCATGTTCGGCATCAAGCATTCCTTGCAGGGTGTGGGCAAGCAGGCCGCCCCAGGTTTGCGCCAGCGCGGCATCGTTTTCCGGCGGCAGGCGCAACAGCAATGCTCCCACTTGCTCGCCTTCCAGTGCCAGGGGAAAAGTTTGTACGCCCGGCGCACCCCCGATCAAGTCCGGCCCTCCGGCCTCACCCATCTCCGCCACGCGCTTGTCGCCCAGTTGCAGCGCCATCCCGACGCCGGACGGCAGCAAGGGTAGCGCCAGCTCAAACTGCCGACGCGCCCAGGCGGGCTTGAGATAGAGTTCCGCCTTGATCATGATGGTCGCAGTATCTCGCGCGCCAGATCAAGAATCTCGTCGGGATCGAACGGCTTGGTGACGAAGCGATGCGCGCCCTCTTCCAACCCGCGCATCCGATCCGATTCCTGGCCCTTTGCGGTCAGCATGACGATGGTGATGTCCGCCAGCGCCGGATTTTTCCGCACTGCGGCACAGACTTCATAGCCGTTCATGAGCGGCATCATGACGTCCAGAAACACCAGTTGCGGCCGTTCGCGTTCGATCAGCGCCAGCCCTTCCGCGCCGTTTGCGGCGATCAGAATTTCCGGCTCCCCTTCCAGGTCTTCCAGGGTTTGCTCCAGCAGGGAGCGGATATGGACTTCGTCGTCCACAATCGCGATTTTCACGTTTCTGCTCATCGTATTCTCCAATGTTTATTCTGTTGTGCGTTGCGGCGTAGCGATTTCCGACCGGATTTCGCGCGCTGCCGCCTGCACCGGCATGATCATGACTTCCAGCGATGGAACGGCGTTCAACATGCTTAAATCCACCTTGTTTAGCAAATCGGTGGGCACCAGCAGCATGCCCTGAAAGCCTGACTGGATGCGGTCTGACAGCTCATCGAGGGGGCAAAAATCTACCTCGCAATGGGCGGTGAAGCTGCCCGGCGCCATCGCCAAATCCCGTTCCACATCGTAGAGCACCAGGAAGCGTACTATTTTCGCCTCCGCGTTTTCGCCGTCGCCCAGCAGCAAATGGATATTCCTCAGAAAATGCGGCTCGTCAAGCGGCTTGGCCATGGCCAAATCCCCGCCCGCCGTTTCCCAGCCGGGGAAAGCCGATACCACCATGATGGGAATATGCTGCAATGCGGGATCGGCGCGCAGCCTGGCGATGGCGGCGCGCCCGTCCATCACCGGCATGGCGAGGTCCATGGTGATCAGATCGGGGTGAAACTCTTGCGCGGCAACCATGGCAGCTTGTCCGTCCGCCGCAGCAATAACGTCATAGCCCTGTTCCTGCAATAACTGGGTGAGATAGTCGCGCACGCCGATGTCATCATCCACCACCAGCACCCTGGATTTTCCGCCCATGCCTGACGGCCTCGCCTCATCTGCTTGGCGGTGCTGTTCTTCGGCGGCGAAGGAGGCGATGCGCGAGGTGATGTCGGTGGTTTTTGCCAGACTATCGGTGGCGGGCGGCAACAACACGGCGAACACGCTGCCCTTGCCCGGTTGCGATTGTGCCAGGATTCGCCCGCCGTGCCGTTCGACGATCTCGCGCGAGATGGCCAACCCCAGGCCGGTGCCCTTGGGCCGATCCAGCAGGGTATCTCCATGCCTGGCCTGCTGGAATTTGTCGAAAATCGTTTCGGCTTCTTCGGGCGGAAAACCGATGCCGCTGTCGATGATATCAATCTGGATCAGGCTTTCCGGGTTGAGAAAGGCTTGCACCGTCACCGCGCCATGGTCGGTAAATTTTGCAGCGTTATTGAGCAGGTTGACCAGCACCTGCAACATGCGGTCGGCGTCGCCGACAAAAAGCGGCAACCCATCCTGGATTTCGATTTTCAGTTCGACGCCGGGTTTCTGGTCGAACATGCCGCGCGCCGCGTTGACGGCATCATGCACCAATATCCCGGGCTGGATCGGCGCGTCGCGCCATTCAATCCGCCCGGCCTCGATTTTGGCCAGATCGAGCACATCGTTGATGAGCCGGGTGAGTCGATCCGATTCCTTGAGGATGATTTCCAGGTTTTCCCGGATACGCTCGGATTTCTTGTGCAGCCCGGCATCATCGAACGCCAGGGGCGCAAAACTGCGGGAAAACTCGCGGTCTACCAAGTGGGCAAATCCCCTGATCGAAGTGAGTGGCGTGCGCAATTCGTGGGAAACTGAAGAGAGAAAATCTGATTTCAGTTGATCCAACTTCTGGAGGCGCTGCTTGGCGGCCTCCAATTCGTCATTGCTTTCAATCAGGCGAGCATTGGCGGCCTGGAACCGGGTCAGGATGGCTTCGGTTTTCTCAAACTGCTCGACCACCAGCCTGGTAGTGATATCCGCCGCTTCTCGCGACACACGGATTTCCGCGCGCAACATTTGGTTCTCCGCTTCGAGCGCGCTATATCTGCTGTCTGCTGCGACTAATGTAGGGTCACGTTCCATGAATGGCGATCTCCATGTAGCGTTCAACCGGGGTGATATCGGGTGTCAAGCGGTTCACCGAGCCTCCAGAGCGAGTTGCAGGCTGAGGTGGGCAGCGTCCAGCACCGCGCCGTCCGATGCCTCCCCTTCGCAACCGATGAGGCGAATCCGTGGCGGCGGGTTATCGACCACTGCGGGCAAGATATGCAGCAAAAAAGGCAGGCCGGCTTCGTGGCCGAACCTGCCTGTAGCCTGGCGCGCAATGATGTCGCCGTCGATGATCGTGATTTCGCCAGTCGGGGCGAAGCCGCTGACCGCGTCGACGAAGACTACCTGTAGTCCATCTTCAAGATAGCGCAGCAGGTTGAGGCCGGCCAGGCCGCCATCGACGATCTCCACATCCGCCGGACGCTCCATGCCCGCCAGCGTGTCGTAGACCCGCAGCCCGAAGTCGTCTCCGCCGACAAAGCGGTTGCCGATGCAGAGGATACGGGCGGCCATTTTAGTTGTTTCGTTTCACGGTGTGCACGGCGCAAACCAGACAGGGGTCGAAGGAACGGATGACGTAGCCCGCTTCGACCGGGTTATCCGGGTCGGCGACGGGGGTGCCGACCAGCGCCTCTTCCCACGCGCCGCGCACGCCCCCTTCATCGCGCGGCGAGCCGTTCCAGGCGGTCGGGGTGATGACCTGGTAGCGGGCGATCTTGCCATTTTCGATGCTCACCCAGTGGCCGAGCGCGCCTCGCGCGGCTTGGGTCAGGCCGACGCCCCGACCGTCGGGCACCTGGCCATCGCCGGCGATGATCGCAGCGCCATGCGTGGCAATACATTCGCCGAGCCAGGTTTCCATTGCTGCCAGCAGGGTCGTTGGACGCGTCAGACGGGCGAGTTGCCGGGTCAGCGACGAAGCGCCGGGGCCGGCGAGGAAATCCAGAAACAAGGGACGACGGTCGATCACCGCTTCGGCCAGTGGCCCGGTTTCGACGACCGAGCCGTCATAGCGCGGCGCCTTGATCCAGGAATAGGCGCCGCCCTCCCGCCCCGTCGCGTAGGGTTGCGTTTCGCCATTGGACGGATGAAGAGCGCCCAACGCGTTCTTGTACCAGGCATGAGAAACGTCCTCGGCGATTCTCGCGGCATCGAATGCTTCCGCTGTTGCGCGACGAACAACGCCGGCCGCCACCAGCTGCCGTGTCGAGGCTGGCACGCCCGTGTCGGAGGGCAGGTCGAGCGAACCGTAGGACAGGAACGCCTCGTTGCCGCGACCGATGGCATCGAGCCCCAGCTCGCGCCCGAAGCGCAGCAGGAAGCCCACCTCGCTTTCGCGTTGCGAGTTATTTTCGTCCAGCCAGTTATCCAGCGCGACGCGGCTGTCCACCGCCAGCCAGTGTTCGATGCTGCAACCGAGAACGCGGCGCTCGTACCATTGCCGATAGCTGCGCACGATTTGTAGGCATTGCAACAGATGGGCCTGCGAGGGCTCAAAGGCGATGCCGCCCGGCACCATGTAGGAGGAATGCGGCCACTGGCCGCCGATCATGGCGACGACTTCGAGGATTTTTTTGGTTTCGCGGATGACGTCGATAAACGAACTGCCGCCCAACGTCGCGTAGCGTTGCTGCGCCTGTTCGAACAGCGAATGCCGACGATGCGCCGGATTGGCGAAATCGGCCATGAACATCAACACGCTTTGGCGCACATCGCTCTGTACATGTTCCGCCATCAGCGCAATGTTGCGCAGGCGGACGGCGTTATCCGGCGGCGTGACGCCGGCAATCGCATCGAGCGCGCGGGCTGCGGCCATCAAGTGGGTGGTCGAGCAGATGCCGCAGATGCGCGGCGTCATTACCAGCCCGTCGAGGGCGCCGCGACCGATCATCAGGTTCTCGAAGCCGCGATACAGGGTGCCGGCGCTCCATGCGTCGGTGATCGCGCCATCGCTGTGCTCGACGCGAACCTCCAGATCGCCCTCGACGCGGTTGAAGGGAATGTCGATAATTCTTCTTGGGAGGCTCATGACGCGCTTTCTGTCAGACTTCGGTAACCCGCTTCTTCAACCGCTCCGGCGCGGCGGCGGCGGCCATGCCCTTGTAAACCATGTAATGGGCGCGGCTGACGCCCATGGGCAGGGCGATGGGGATGCCTTCGATGTTGCGGGTTTCGAAGAACGGGTAGGCAGAGGGAAATTCGGGGCTGGTGCAGCCGAAGCACGGCACCCCGGCGCGCGTCTTCGATGAGCGCTGGTTCCACAGTGTTTTGTTGCATGTGCCGCCAACCAGCGGGCCATGGCAGCCCTTGTGAAAGAACAGACAGCCCTTCTGGCCGAAGTCTTCCTCCTCGACCCGGTATTCGTGGTATTCGTTGCGGGTGCAGCCCTGATGCACCGTCATCCCATACCAGTCCAGCGGACGCTGGAACTCGTCGAGTTCGACCTTGGCGCCGGCAGCGAGTGCCAGCAAGACATTGCCGAGTACGTCGTGGTGGCAGGGGCAACCGGCCAGATTGAACACCGGCAGGCCCGACTGCGCCAGAAAATCCGCGCCCAGCAGCCCCCCTTTTTGCGACTTGGTGAATTGCAGGCCGGTTGCCTCGATCTCGCCATCGGCGCCAAAACCGCCGAAGCTCGCGCAGGTGCCCAGCGCGATCACAAACCGGGCCTGCCTGGCGAGCGCCGCCACCACATCCTTGCGCGGTTGCCCGCCACGCGCATCGAACATGCCGGTGCCGGCCGGGCCGCGCACCACGGCCCCTTCGACAACCAGCACGTCAAGCGGTCTGGCGCCGGATTTCAGGTCGTCAAGCAAAGCCTCGTGCCCGACTGGCGAAAGGCTTGACAGTGAAGGGTGCCACAGCAGGTCAACGCCCAGCGACTGCATCAGGGTCGGCACGTCGGGTGCTTCGGTGCCGAGGAGAGACATCGTGTCGCCCCCGCATCCGCCGCATTGCAACCAATACAAAGAAATCATGTTTCCCCCTCTATTTGGCAAGCCCACTACGCCACTGCCAGATATACCCCGCACAACGCGATGCCAGCACCGGCTGCATGAATGACGCGTTCACGCGCCAGCCGCTGCATCCCCAAGCCAAATGCAATGCCGATGGCGTGCAGCGATGCCGTCGCCAGCATGAAGCCCAGCGCATAGCCGATCCCGGAAGCCAACTCCGGCATTTCGGCACCGTGCGCATGACCGTGCCATAACGCGAACAGCCCGACCATGCCGCTGCTCAACCAGAGCGGCAGGCGCACCGACGCGGCGATCAATACGCCGAGCAGCAACACCGACAACACGATACCCTGCTCGACGAACGGCAGATTGACGCCCAGCATCGGCAATGCACCGCCCAGCGCCATCACGCCGACGAAAGTGAGCGGCACTGCCCACATGGAACGCCCGCCCATCTGTGCCGCCCACAACCCGACCGCCAGCATCGCACAGATGTGATCCAGACCACCGGTTGGGTGCGTGAGGCCATGCAGGAAACCGCCGGGATCTCCAATGCCCATATGGCCGACACCGACATGAGCATAGGAAAAAGATGGCAGCAACATCAGCGCCGCCACGAATGACCGCATCAAAGTTGATTGACCCATGGCGCTAATCTCCCTTTAACCCGAATATCCATGCATGGACATCCACCACCGTTTTGCCAGGCTTTCAGCCTAAGCTTTAAACCGGCTAACCGCACTTTCCAGGGCGCCAGCCAGGCTTTCCAGTTGTTGCGCCTCTCCGGCAATTTCATTCGCCGCCATGCTGTTTTCCTCGGTCATGCGCGCAATTCTTTCTACATTCTGCGCCACTTGGTTGCTGGCGGCGCTCTGCTCGCGCAAGGCGGAAGAAATGTCGCTGACGGCGGAAATCACCTGGTTGGCGCCGTCCCTGATCTGAGTCATCGAGTCGCCGGCGCGATTCGCCATCGCCACCCCTTCGGTCACACGGGCGCTGCCTTCCTGCATGCTCTCCACGGCATGGTGCGTTCCGCTCTGGATGCTGCCGATCATCGCGGTAATTTCCTCGGTGGAGCGGGCAGTACGTTCGGCAAGTTTTCTCACTTCGTCTGCCACCACGGCGAAGCCACGTCCTTGTTCACCGGCCCGCGCCGCCTCGATGGCGGCATTGAGCGCCAGCAGGTTGGTCTGGTCGGCGATCTCCTTGATGACGTTGACGATTGCCGAAATCTGGTTGGAGTGCTCGCCCAGTTTCTGAATGAATTGTGAGGATTGATTCACCGACTCGGCGATCTTGCTCATTTCTGCTGCCGCGCCCAGCACTACCTCGCTGCCCTCGGCGGATAGCTCGCCCGCCTTGCGCGCAATGTTGTTGGTTTCCTGCGAACTTTCCGCGACATGATCGATGCTGGTCGTTACTTCCTCTACCGCAGCCGCCATTGATGCCGTTGCTTCGCTCTGGCTCTGCGAGCTGACGGCGACGTGATGCGAGGACTCGGAAAGTTTGCCGGCAGCCTGCATGACGCCGCGCGAGTTGGTAATTACTTGCTGGATGATGTCCTGGAAACTCTGGATCATCTGGTTGAATGAATGGCCGATCTGACCGATTTCATCATTGGCGGTAACCGCTACCCGCCGCGACAGATCGTTGCTGCTCTGGATCTGGTCCATGGCGCTTCCCAGCTCATTCAGCGATCGGCTTATGCGGCGGATAACCATTATCATGACCCCGCCAATCAGCGCTGTTATCGTCATGATGATGCCGATCAACCAGGTGGCGTGGTTCCAGAAAATCTTGTCCACATCGTCGAGGTAGATACCGGAACCGATCAGCCAGTTCCAGCCATCGAACTTTTTGACGAATGACAGCTTGGTGTAAAGTTCTTCGGTGGTGCCGCCGCCCGCCTTGGGTTTGGGCCAATTGTAGGTAACGTAACCCTGGCCGGACTTGCTGGCGACCTCGTTGAAAGCGACGAACAGATTTTTCTTGCCGTCGGTCTTCTCGATGGTGCCGTCAAGCCCGCCCTGCATGCTCGTGGCGCAGTTGAATTTTTCCGCGTCGAGCACTTTGCCGTCCAGCGCAGGCACTGTCGGGTGCATCAGCATTTTCGGTATCGGCGCGGTGAAATCGTTGACCCAGAAGTATTCCTTCTGTTCATAGCGTAACGCCTTGATCGCTTTCAACGCCGCATCTTTCGCCGCATCCTCGGTGAGTACGCCCTTCTGCTGCAAGTCGTAAAAATGGCCGAGCAGGCTGTGGGCGCCCTCGACCAGGTGGCGGGTCTTGACCTTGCGATCCTCGAGCAAGGTAGCCTTCTCTGACTGCAAAGCAAAAACCGCGATCAGTATCATGCCCGTCAAGGCGGCGACCATGATCAATAACAAACGGGTTTTGATGCTGATGCTTTTCGGAGTTGAGTTCTCGGCTGTCATTTACTTCCTCCCAATCAAGATCGTTTTTTTATTAATTATTGGTTACCGCCTGAATCGGCACGGAGGTGATAATCGGCATTTGCCCATAATTATCAAGACCATGTTTGTTGCCGTGAAACTGCAAGCATCGGGTGCATTTGGTGTATTTTAAAGTATTGGTCAACCCAATTCCACCGTTCGCCCCGAGCTTGTCGAAGGGCTCGCCACGAACGGAGAGATACCAACACTTTATAAATGCACAGGCAAGCATCAGTCGATTCTGTTCCGGATCACGATGCCGGAGCGCACCCAACGTCAGGCAGCATTTATCCTCTAGTGTCGGGTTTATATCAACGCAACGTAAGAAGACCGTAAGAAGGATGCTGGCGGGATGAATTGCCGAGGCTGCGTCATGGTGGCCGCTGACCGCGGGCGCTTGCGTCCGGTCAATTTGGCAGTCTAGTCACCCAGGGTATCCAGAAGCTTGCGAGCATCCTGTAGATCGGGTGTGTCGAAACCCTCGGTGAACCAGTGGTATATCTCTTCGAGCAAGCTTAGAGCGTCGTTGCCCTTCCCCTGCTTTTGCCATAACCTGGCCATGCTCATCGCCGCGCGCAACTCCAGGGATTTCGCCTGTTGTTTGCGGCTGACGGAAAGCGCCT
Source organism: uncultured Sulfuricella sp. (assembly GCA_964351305.1). Classification (GTDB taxonomy): domain Bacteria; phylum Pseudomonadota; class Gammaproteobacteria; order Burkholderiales; family Sulfuricellaceae; genus Sulfuricella. Next base: position 9,565 of record CAYGNO010000019.1, on the reverse strand, counting down.
GATTGAAACAGGCTTCGGCTTGTGCCGCGTTGGCGCCGGCCAACCCAAGTAGCGACTCGCCCTTGAGGCGATGCAGTTCGGCCTCGACGTGGCAATCACCGATAGCGTTGCCCACCGCAAACGCCTCGTCATTCACGCTCAGCGCGGCATCGAAGAGGCTCAGAACAACATTTGCGTCGACCAGCGGCTCCAGGACGACGAGGGTGACGCCGCCCATCGCTACGCGCGTCGCCTCGACGCATTGCCGCATCGCCTCGACACCTTCGCGATGGTTCTGCATGGCGAGCGCCCAGCCGCGCGATAGCGTCGCGCCGACTTGCCAGAGCGGAAAATCGTGGTTATCCGCCAGGTTCAGCGTTTCTTGCGCCAGGGCCAGCGCCTCCTCGGGCTGGCGCAGGCGGCAATGCAGGATCGCGGCAAAGGTCAGCGCATAGGCCAGGCTATAGGGATGCCCGAGTTGCCGCGCGAGCACCAGGGTTTGCACGCTGGCCTTGCGTGCCTGGTCGGGAAAGCCGAGGAACCACAGCACCCAGGAAATATAGGAGCCACTGGTCACGCCCGCGTCCTCGCCAAATTTGGCGACATGGCTTTCATGGTGAGCGGATTTACACAGCGTCCTCACATATTCCAGATGCTCGCGCGCCGCCGCGAATTCGCCCTGCCAATACAGGGTGTCGGCGACGGCGAAATGGCCTTGCTGGTCTTGCACCGGGTCGCCGCTTTGGCTGGCCATGCGCAGGAGTTGCTGCGCGAGTTCCAGCGCGCTGGCATAACCGGTGCGGGAACTCGCGCTTGCCCACAATCCCCAGACTGAACGGAACATGTCCGGGCCGCTTTCATGCTGGCCGCACAAGGTCATTGCGCGCGCAAAAGCGTCAGCGCCTTCGACGGAGGCGTAACCTTGCGCCGCGTACGCCGCAGCACCGAGGCCGATCTGGAGGTCGAGTTCCATGCGCACCCGTTCTGGATCGTCAGGGATCGCCTCGATCAACGCCAAACCCGATTTGAAATGCATGACGGCTTCCTGGCTGGCCGAGTGCTGGCAGGCGAGCTTTCCCGCCTCAATCCAGCAGGATACGGCTTCCATAATTTCTCCGCCCCCCGCCCAGTGTTGCGCCAGGAGTTCTGGCCGGGCCTCGAGCGTTTTCAGTGCGACGGCAATGCGCCGATGCACCGCCTCCCGTTCGACTCTCGTTTGCAACTGATATGCCGCATCGCGAAGCAGAGCATGCTTGAAACGAAAAACCGCCTTCCCCCCTTGCACGATCCCCGCATCCTGCAATTGGCTCAGCATTTGCGCCAGCGTGGCGTCATCGAAATGAGATATCCTCCGCAGCAAATCCAAACTGAATTCGCGCCCTATGGTGGCCGCCGACTGGGCGGCGATCTTCGCCGCGCCCATGCCGTCGAGACGCGCTGCAAGCAGATCCTGCAAGGTGGATGGAATCGCCGACGGATCATTGGCGGCGGCCTCGCGCGCCAGCTCCTCGGCAAACAGCGGAACGCCGTCAGCGCGTTCGACAATGCGGCGCACCGCAACCGGATCAATCTCTGACGCAACGGCAGCGACCAAAGCTACCGTCTCGGCATCAGCAAGGGCATTCAGGGGCAGAGTGCGGGCAAGACTTTCCTGCCAGGGCGGCTGAAACCCTGGCCTCGCGGTGAAGATTGCGAGTACCGGCGCGGCGCTTTCCTGCATAACGAACAACTTCAGGAGTTCAAGCGTGGATGGATCGGCCCAATGCAGGTCTTCCACCACCAACAGAAACGGCTGCTGCGCCGCCAGTGCATACAGGCGCTCGAGCACGATCGCCAAGGTCTTGTCGCGTTGTTGTTGCGGTGAGCACGTTGGCTCCCGGTAAGGCGCTCGCAGCGGCAACGAAAGCATCCTGGCGAACAGCGGCACCGCATCCCGATCCGTTTTCGCGTAGTGCATTTCAACATAGTCCGCCAGTTTGTCGAATTTTGCTGCGGGGGTGTCGTCGGGAGAAAACGCCAATACGAACCGGAACAATGCGGCCAGCGGATAAAAAGGCGACTGGCTGTGTTCCGGAAAACAGCGCAGTTCCCGCACGACACAAGCCTGTTCGCGCAACGACTGCTTGAGGGTGAGCACCAGACGCGACTTGCCGATCCCGGCCTCGCCGCGCAGCAGCAAAATGCGCCGCTCACCCCGGCGAACGTCTTGCCACAGAGCGAGCAGAGCCGCAATTTCGTCCTTGCGCCCGACCAGCGGCGTTAGCGTGGCCGCAGCTTCGAGGCGATGCCTCGCCCCACTTTCCCGTCCGACTCTAAACACCTCCAGCGGGCGTGAGATTCCGGGCAGTTGCTTTAGTCCCAGACTTGCACACTCGAAATAACCCGCCACCAGGCGCTGCGTAAATCCGCTGATCGCCACTTCGCCGCAATCAACCAGTTGGCGCAGGCGGATGGCTAACCCCGAAGTTGCGCCGATGGCATCCGGCACCTGCAGGTCGCCCCCGCCGATCACCACGCCGGTGTGGACGCCGACACGCAGCTCGATACCGGCGAACGCCAGACGCGTTACCGCCAGAGCCGCCCGCACCGCCAGACGGGCGGCATTTTCACTGGCCTGCGGGTAGCCGAAATAAGCCAGCAAGCCACCCCCATGGTCTTGCACGAGATAGCCTGAATAGCTACGGATGATCTGGTTGCAGTGAGCCTGCGGCGCGCGCAACAGGGTCAAGGCCTCATCCGGGTCTTCCGCGCCAGACGCCAGTTCGCAGTAGAGCACCGTGACTTGTCGCCGCTCCGCAACCGGCTGCGGCAAAGCCATCGCAGGGACGGCATTCTCCACGGAACGTACTGCGGGCAGCAATTCGCCTCGACGAATACACTCTGCCAGAGCGTAAGTCTCTTCGGAGGGCAATACGCCCAACTCCCTTTTCAGCGCCCGGCAACACGTCTCATATTGGGCAAGAGCGGCGACGTGCCGCCCATTCATGGCATACAACCGCATCACCCGCCGCAGGCATTCCTCATTCCAAGGCTCCAGTTCCAGAAAACGCAGGGCAAACGGTAACGACCTGGCATAGGCCCCCATCCGCTCGTGACAATCCGCAAGACGGGCCAACAGGCCGAGGGCGCACAGGTGCAGCGCCTCGCGCTGGACCTGCAGCCACTCTTCGAAGTCCAGACACTCGGGCAGCGAGAACCCCGCCATGAACTCGCCCCGATAACGCGCGGCGAGGATTTCCATTTGCAAGAGACAGGGGGCGCAGTATGCCGGACAGGGCGTCGCCGGACACGCGGTGGCGGGAGCCGCAAACTCTGCCGCATCGATCTCCAGACCGGCTACGGGGTCGAGTCGAATGAACTCGCGGTCGACCTGCAACAGGGGCGCCACAAGGTTCGCCGCGTTGAGCGTCTGGCGCAGGTCATGCAAGACTTGCCGGAGATTGGTCAAGGCAGCCGCGCGGGTAAGGTCCGGCCAGAACATGGCCGCCAGGGTTGCCCGCGAGCGTGCCCGGCCGGGTTCCGCCGCCAGGTACGCGAGCAGCGCCCGCCCTTTCCCGTAAGCCAGCTCGCAAGGCTGCGCGTTGCGGTCAAGCGCGAAACCTCCGAGCACGCGGAGCGAGAGTCGGGCGGAAGGATTCATCGCCAGTAAGGTAGGCCCATTCGTCAAGACGAATTTCCCGAGAATTTAAGCTGCATCCATTACTTCACACGCAGCGGAACAGCGCTGCCCCGGTTCTGCCCATGCGCAAGGTATCCATATAACGCAACTCCAGTTACAAACCCCAATTCTTGATTATTCCTACGCTAGCGCTGTATTGTGCCAGCCAGCCGTGAGAAATGCATTGATTTTTCTACTTAACCAATTCGCTCCATCTGTTTGATTTTTGTCACCATTCCACGCCACGATCAAGTCGTTAGCTGCGTCTCTCCAGGCTGATATACTATTCTTATCGTTGCTCTACCGCGCAAAACTCGCCAAAGCAAGCATGGGGAAAACATGACAAAATTCGCCAAACGCTCGAAAAAAGCCGGCCTGCCGCCCGGCACACTGGTTCACATCGGCAAAAAACGGAGCGAAAAGACCCGCGTCAGGCTGATCAATTACGACGAATCCGGTTTTTTGGAAAAGGAAACGGAAGCCCTCGAGGAGTACTGCGCCGCCAGGGCAGACACAGGCATCACCTGGGTCAACGTCGACGGTATCCACCAGATCGACCTGTTTCAGCGCATCGGTGACTGTTTCGGGCTGCACCCGCTGGTGCTGGAAGACATCATGAACACCGACCAGCGCCCGAAAATGGAGGATTTCGGCGATTACGTCTACATCGTGCTGAAAATGCTGTCCCTCAACGACCGCGGGGAAGCCGCCGCCGAACAGGTGAGCCTGATCCTGGGAAAGAATTTCGTGCTGTCCTTCCGCGAGCAGAATAGCGACATCTTCGACCCCATCGTGGAGCGCATCAAAAGCGGCAAGGGGTTCATCCGCAAGGCCGGGGCGGACTATCTCGCCTACGCGCTGCTCGATGCGGTGGTGGACCGCTATTTCGTGGTGCTGGAAAAGCGGGAAGAAGAAATCGACGCCCTCGAGGAGGAAGTCATTGCCAATGCCACGCCCAGAACCCTGCAAAGAATCCATAAACTCCGTCGCGAACTGATCTTCCTGCGCAAGGCCATCTTCCCCTTTCGCGGCGTCATCGGCGCGCTGGAACGCGGCGAGTCAGCCTTCTTCGAGCAAACTTCGCGGATTTACCTGCGCGACATTTACGACCACACCATCCACATCATCGACACGCTGGAAACCTTCCGCGACCTCGCCGCCGGCCTGCTCGACATCTACCTGTCCAGCGTCAGCAACCGCATGAACTCGGTCATGCGCATCCTCACCGTGATCGCCACCATCTTCATGCCGCTCACCTTTCTCGCCGGCGTCTACGGCATGAACTTCAAACATATGCCCGAACTCGAATGGACCTGGGGCTACCCGGCGGTGCTGCTGCTGATGGTGACAGTGGGTATCGGGATGCAGGTGTATTTCCGCAAGAGAAAGTGGCTATAAGCCGGTACACTCCGGGCAGTTGTCCGTCCATGCTAGAATTCAGCCCTCTCACTCTTGTTCAAACCACTCCATGCCTCAGAATGCTCAAAACCTGCTGACAGATATTCTTTCCGATCTGGAACAAACCAGGATACTGTGGCAACTGGCGGTGCTGGGATTCAGCCTGGCGCTGGCCTGGGGATTCAGCCACCTGTTGCGAAGCCGCCTGCCCAAGTCGGAAGGCGCGGCCAAAGTGGGTCTGGGTGGGGTTTCCCGGGTGGCTTTTCCGCTGGTCGCACTGCTGCTGGTGGTGATCGGAAAGACCGTGCTCAAGAACTGGTACTCGGTCAATCTGCTGAATATCGCCACTTCCCTGCTCCTGGCCATGGCGCTGGTCCGCCTTGCCGTCTATGCCCTGCGCAAGATTTTTGCCCCGAGCGGCTGGCTGCACAGTTCCGAGCGCTTCATTGCCATGTCCATCTGGATCGGTCTCGCCCTGCACCTCACCGGATTTCTCCCCGAAATTCTGGATGCCATGGACGAGCTCAGCTTCCACGTCGGCAGGCAGAAAGTCTCGCTGCTCATCATCCTGAGCGGCATCCTGTCCGTCCTTGTCACCGTGCTGGCGGCGATGTGGCTGGGACGGATGCTCGAAAACCGGGTAATGGCCGCAGAGAACCTGAACATGAATCTGCGCGTGGTGCTGTCCAAGCTGATCCGCGCCGCACTGATCGTACTCGGCGTGCTGATCGCCCTGCCCCTGGCGGGCATCGACATCACTGTGCTTTCGGTATTCGGCGGCGCCCTGGGCGTAGGCATCGGCTTCGGCCTGCAAAAAATTGCCAGCAACTACGTCAGCGGCTTCATCATCCTGCTCGACAGATCCATCCACCCCGGCGATGCCCTGACCGTGGAAGGACGCTTCGGCACGGTTTCAAAATTGACCGCGCGCTACATGGTGCTAAAAAGCCTGGACGGCACCGAAGCCATCATCCCGAACGAGACCCTGATCAGTTCCACCGTCATCAACCATTCCTATACCGACCGCCATTTTCGTGTCGGCATTCCGGTACAGGTCAGCTACCAGAGCGACCTGGAACGCGCCATGAAGATTATGATGGACGCCGCAGCGAAGCAGCCAAGAGTGCTTGCCGACCCGGAAACCAAGGTCTTTCTCAAATCATTCGGCGACAACGGCATCGATCTGGAATTGAGCATCTGGATCGACGATCCGGAGGATGGCCAGTTCGGCCTGAAATCCGACATCAACCTGGAAATATGGCGCCAGTTCCAGGCGGCAAACATCGAAATCCCCTACCCGCAAAGAGACATCCGCATCATCAGAGGACAGCCCAGCTAATTCCAACGATTGAGTACCGGAACAACAGACAACAAAAAACCCGCCGAAGCGGGTTTTTTGTTGGGCAATACCTAGGCAAACCAGCTTATTTCAGCTTGGTTTCCTTGTAGTCCACGTGCTTGCGCGCCACCGGATCAAATTTCTTGATCAGCATCTTTTCCGGCATGGTACGTTTGTTCTTGTCGGTAGTATAAAAGTGACCGGTACCCGCAGTGGATTCCAGTTTGATTTTCTCGCGTCCGCCTTTTGCCATTTTTCAGCCCCTTAAATGCTTTCGCCGCGAGCGCGTAGCTTCGCCAGCACGGCGTCGATGCCGTTCTTGTCAATGGTGCGCAGTGCAGCGCAGGAAAGGCGCATACTCACCCAGCGGTTTTCGCTTTCCACCCAGAACTTGCGATTTTGCAGGTTCGGCAGGAAACGGCGTTTAGTCCTGTTGTTGGCGTGGGAGACGTTATTCCCCGACATCGGCTTCTTGCCGGTGATCTTGCATACGCGGGCCATGGTATTGCTCCAGAAATAGAATAGTGAATTACGAAAAACGCGATTTATACCCTATTTTCGCCCTATAAGGCAAGAGAAAATTATTCCCCCTAGAGCAGACCTCGCTCTGCGAACGACAGAAAACCGCTGCCGGCAACGATGAAATGATCCAGCACTCGGACGTCCACCAGAACCAGGGCGTTTTTCAGCGCCTGGGTCAGCACCTGGTCGGCATTGCTCGGCTCGGCCACGCCGGAAGGATGGTTATGCGCCAGGATCACCGCGGCGGCATTATGGTGCAGGGCGCGCTTGACCACTTCGCGCGGGTAGACGCTGGTCTGGGTCAGCGTACCGCGAAACAGTTCCTCGCTGACTATGACGCGATTTTGCGCATCCAGGAACAAGGCCATAAAGATTTCGTGGGGCAAGCCCTGCAACCGGAGCCTCAAATAGTCGCGCACAGCCTGCGGCGAGGACAGCGCATCGCGCTGCGCGATATCCTCCTGCAACGCGCGCCGCGCCATCTCCAGCACCGCCTGCATCTGGGCATATTTCGCCGAACCCATGCCCTTGGTCTGGCAAAACTCCTTTTCACTGGCCGCGAACAGCGCATTCAGGCCGCCGAAGCGCCCGTGCAGCTCCCGCGCCAGATCCACCGCGCTTTTGCCCGGCAGCCCGGTACGCAGGAAGATCGCCAGCAACTCGGCGTCCGACAGGCTGGACGCGCCTTTCTGCAGGAGTTTTTCCCTGGGTCGTTCGCCTTCCGGCCAATCCGTTATCGCCATGACAAATTCTTTTTGTTTCAAGTAGAATGAAAGGATTATGACCGATTCAGCGAAAAAACGCCTGGTTCTCGGCGTCACCGGCGGCGTGGCCGCCTACAAGGCCGCAGAGCTTACCCGCCTGCTGGTGAAGAACGGCATCGAGGTGCAGGTGATCATGACCGAAGCGGCCCGCCACTTCGTCGCCCCGGCCACCTTCCAGGCGCTCTCCGGCAGGCCGGTGCTGTCCGACTTATGGGACGGCCAGGCGGCCGGCGGCATGGCGCACATCGACGTCACGCGCGGTGCCGACGCGGTGCTGATCGCCCCGGCCAGCGCCGATTTTATTGCCAAGCTCGCGCACGGCGCCGCGGACGACCTGCTCTCCGCTGCCTGCCTGGCGCGCGCCTGCCCGCTTCTGGTCGCTCCGGCGATGAACCGCGAAATGTGGGACAACCCGGCTACCCAGCGCAACATTACCCAGCTCAAGCGCGACGGCATCACCCTCTTCGGCCCGGCCAGCGGCCCTCAGGCCTGCGGCGAAACCGGCATGGGGCGGATGGTGGAACCGGAAAGACTGACCGAGGATATCGAATCGTTCTGGCATCCCAAGCTGCTGAAAGGCCAGCGCGTGCTGATCACTGCCGGACCGACCTACGAAGCGATCGACGCAGTGCGCGCCATCACCAACATGAGTTCGGGAAAAATGGGTTACGCCGTCGCTCGCGCCGCCCTCGAAGCCGGCGCGGAAGTCACCCTGGTCTCCGGCCCCACCTGTCTGATCCCTCCCACGGCGGCGAAAACTATCGCCGTCACCAGCGCCCAGCAGATGCTCGAAGCGGTCAACAAGGAAATTGCCGAAACCGACATCTTCATCAGCGTCGCAGCCGTTGCTGACTATTACGTGCTCAACCCGAGCGAGCAGAAGATCAAGAAAGACGCCCACATCCTCACGCTGGAACTGGCGCCCAACCCCGACATTGTCGCCAACGTGATGAGCCTGCCCAACCCGCCGTTCTGCGTCGGTTTCGCGGCGGAAAGCGAAAACCTCTACGAATTCGCCGAGATGAAGCGGCACCGCAAGAACCTGCCGCTACTGGCCGCCAACATGGTGCAGGACGCCATCGGCCAGGAATACAATGAGTTGATCCTGTTCGACGATGAAGGCACCCACCCGCTGCCGCGCGCGCCGAAAATCGTGCTGGCGAGACAGCTGATCAAGCATATCGCCAAGCTCTATCAAAATTCCGGAAATAAGAACGGGGCTTGAAATGAAAAAGAACCTGAAGAAAGTCGACGTCAAAATCCTCGACGAGCGCCTCAAGCAGCATCCCCCCAGCTACGCCACGCCGGGATCGGCAGGGCTGGACCTGCGCGCCTGCATCGAGCACGTCATGACCATCCATCCGGGGCAGACCGAACTGATCCCCACCGGCATCGCCATCCACCTCTGCGACCCCGGCATGGCGGCGATGATCCTGCCGCGCTCCGGTTTGGGCCACAAGCACGGCATCGTACTCGGCAACCTGGTCGGCCTGATCGACTCGGACTATCAGGGACAGCTCTTCGTTTCCTGCTGGAACCGTGGCCAGACGCCCTTCATCCTCAACCCGATGGAGCGCATCGCGCAGATGGTCATCGTCCCGGTGATCCACGCCGAGTTCAATGTGGTCGACGATTTCGAAGCAAGCGAACGCAGCTCCAGCGGCTTCGGCAGCACCGGGCGCCACTAAACTCACCCCTCTTCCGGGTATGGGTACATGGCGACCGCGCCCAGGAATCCGTATATTTCCTCATGGCATTGGGGCAATATTCCAACTCCTTCCCCCTCTACGGAGGAAGGAAGGTCGGCAGGGATCACCTCAATATATCAGTAGCGCCCTCTGGGGCCGCCGCCCATTCCACCACCGGGGCCCATGCCGCCACCCCCGGGACCCATGCCCCCGCCTC
>CAYGNO010000018.1:13643-23031 GCA_964351305.1 uncultured Sulfuricella sp. | reverse complement strand
GCAAAAAGCCGCGCCTAACCCAACCTACATGTGACGCCTCCTTTTTTATTTGATAGGGAATTGATTCATGGCTGAGCAGAAAATCGGCAGGAACAAGACAGTACACGTGACTTACGTGATTCTGGACGAGAGCGGCAAGGTGTTCGAGCAGTACGACATGCCGATCGGCTACGTGCATGGCGCCGATAGCGGGCTGTTCGAGAAGATTGAAGCAGCGCTGGAAGGCCGCGTGGCCGGCGACAAGATCGAAGTCACGCTGAATCCGCAGGAAGGGTTCGGCGGCCATCACCCCGAACTGACCTTCACCGACGACGTCGACAACGTGCCGCCTGAATTCCGCTACATGGGCGCCGAGGTGGAGTTCGAGAACGACAAGGGCGAGGCGATGAAGTTTTTCGTTACCAAGATCGAGAACGGCAAGCTCACCATCGACGCCAATCATCCCATGGCCGGCCAGACCGTGACCTTCGTCGTGAACGTGGTGTCGGTCAATGATGCCACGCCGTCCGAAATCGCCAGCGGCAGGCCGGATGGGGAAGCGATGCCCAGCCTGCACTAAGGTAAGGACTGAACAAGTCCAATGCTCCCTCTCCCTTGATGGGGGAGGGGGATTAATCAGGGCTTCCTTAGTGCTTCATGCCCACGTGGTCGTCATGTTTCATTTCCATTTTCTTCATCTCGGTCTGGATCTTGCGCACCGGCGCTTCCACTTTCTTGCTGCTTCCGTCCTCGAAAGTCAGCGTGATCGCCACGTTGTCGCCTTCCTTGAGGTCCTGTTTCAGGCCGATCAGCATTACATGCAGGCTGCCGGGTTTGAGTACGGCTTCGCCCTTGGCCTTGATCTCGATGTCCTTGACCGGGCGCATTTTCATTACGCCACCCTCGTTGGTGTGGGTATGTAATTCAGTCGCCTTGGCAACAGTGCTATCTGCCTTGACCAGTTTATGATCCTTGCTGTCGGTATTCTTTAGCACCATGAAAGCCCCGGTGTTGGTCATGCCGGGCGGTGCCAAGCGCACGAAAGGGTCGTTGGCGGAAACGCTCTCCGCGGCGGAACCCGCCAGTGCCGGGGCGGCAATCAGGGTGGCCAGAACGCAAGCGGCGATGCGGATGGAACGGAACTTGGCAGACATGTTTCTCTCCTTCGGTTGTAAAAAACTGTTTGGCCACAAAAAAGCTCAAAACTGCAAAATGCAGGGCCTTGGTTTTATTTTGTGGTTTTTGCGCCTTTTCGCGGCTATTTTTTGTTCAGCGCGGCGCGGATGGCTTCCACCACCTGCGCCGGCGGGGTGCCGTGATCGAGGGCCTTGAACAGGTTGCCGTCGGGCGCAATGACGTAAGTGTACGCGGAATGGTCGACGACGTAGCCCCCGGCCGAGGCGGTATTCTGCCTGGCATGGCTCGCGCCGTAAAGTTTCGCAACTGTGGCGATTTCCTCCGGGGTGCCGCTCAAGCCCACGATGCCGGGGTGAAAATAGGCGGTGTAGGTCTTGAGCTTGTCCAGGGTGTCGCGCTCCGGGTCCACCGTGACAAACAGCATCTGCACCTTTTCCTGCTCGGCCTTGTCGAGCGAGGCAAGCGCCTGGGAAGTGAAACCGAGCGAAGTCGGGCAGATATCCGGGCAGAAGGTATAACCGAAATACAGCAGCACCACCTTGCCATTCAGATCATGCAACGCCAGCGGGCCGTTCGGCGAGCGCAGGGTGAAATCTCCGCCCTTGGGTACTTCCGCCAGGCCGAGCGGAGAGTGGATGCCGGACTTGCCGGCGGAAGGTTGCCAGAAAACGATGGCCCAGACCAGCAGCAGGGTGAAAATGACGGTAATCGCGATCAGGGTTTTTTTCATGTAGTCTCAGTTAATTACGTTTCGTTTCAAATCTGAATGGCGCCGCAATGCGCTTGCCGTCGGACTCGACCAGCACGGTCGCCTGCCAGGCCATTTTGTCGCGCACGCACACCGGCAGCGTGGCTTCTCCGGTGAACAGGCCATCCTTGCCGGGCACCAGGCGCGGGCGGTTGAAAGCCATTTTCATATCCACGCCGGCGAAATCCACTTCCACCGAACCGGTCTTGAAGCCAGTGGCCCGCACTTGCAGCCTGAGCGGCTTCAGCACCGCGATCGGTCGGGGTTCCAGGGAGAATTCCAGGCGCCCTCCGCCGGGTAGCGAGGTGGTGCACGGCCCCTGATGCAGATCGCAGGCAGTATCCAGCGGCAGGCTGATTTTTTGCGGCGGGTTGAGCAGTGGCGACAGCTTGACCGCTGCCGTAATGGCCAAGGCGGTGGCCAGCAATGCTATAGCGCTCCATAAGACTTTATCCGAAAAAGAATTCATAGGTCTGACGCAAGTAGTGTGCCTGAAATAGAGGTAATTAAATCAATGCGGGTCATGGTGGCATCTGTGTCAAATGGCGCGTGCCGTAGAATGTCGCACACCTGAGAGATAAATTTATGGCGACATCCTAACCCCCCTCGTCTGGTTTTGCCAAGAACCAAAAAATTGCCGCTCGTGGAATTCGAGATTAGAATGCGTCCGTGAGAAAAAATGTCCTAAATTACTGCCTGCTTCTGGTTCTGACATTCCTGCAATGTCTGGTACCGCTTTTGCATGCCCATGCCGGCGGTCTGCACGTTGAGTCCCATGTGCATGTTCATGCTGATAGTCTGGGATTGTCGGCTCCCCATTCGGCGCATGTGCCGGAACTTAAGGCCGATTCAAGCGACTTGCCCGTGGTGGGCGCCGTCAGTGAGTTCAGGCGCGACTCCGCGTATGACGGCTTCACCGGAGTGTTGCCGACTATCCTATGGTTGTCCGTTCAGTATTCGACTTACGTTGTCGTTATCGCTTCATCCGCTATACTTTCCTATATTCCCTTCCAGGCCGGGCCGCCTTTATCCCAGGCGCCGCCTGCGCTCGTTTAAGCATTCCTTAAGGTAGCTGGTTCACAATCTTTCTGTTCGGTCTCGCAGAGCCCGGATGTTTCATAAATTGACGCACGCCCTCGCTGGTCTTTTGCTTGATATGAAAATTTTGCTCGGTCGGGCGTATGAATAACTACGCCGCGCCTTCTCAAAACTTCCCTATCAAACAAAATCCTGCGTGATCATCGCGCGAATTCATGAAACATCCGGGCTAGAGAAACGGCAGGAACTATTCGGATTTTGCAAGGAGACAGATATGCGGAAAGCGCAGGATTTGCGCGTTGCCATGGGAGCGCTGTTGCTCTGTGGATTTTTTGTCGCGGCGCCGCTTTACGCCGGTGATGATATTAAACTGTCCGCGACCCAGGCCAAGGCCATGGGCGTGGTTACGGCTCCGCTAGCAAGTACTGTCACGGCGGCTGGAAAAGGGTTGCCGGCGAGGGTGGCGATACCGAACCATCAGCTGCACATCGTAGCCGCACCGCTCGCCGGCCTGGTGGAAAGCCTGCCGGTGGCGCCCGGTCAGGCGGTAAAAAAAGGCCAGGTTCTGGCCCGTTTGCAAAGTCCGGGGCTGGTCGAGATTCAGCGCGACTTCCTGCAGGCGGCGACCCAGGCGCAGTTGGCACGCGACTCCCTGAGCCGCGACGAGCAGTTGTTCCGGGAAGGGATTATCGCTGAAAGCCGGTACCTTGCGGCCAGGAGCCGTCAGGTCGAGGCCGTGGCGGCATTGTCCGAGCGGCGCCAGGCTCTTGCACTTGCAGGCCTGAGCTCCGCCGCATTGCAGCGGCTGGAAAGGAGCCATGCCATGTCCGGCGCCATCGAGATTGCCGCGCCGGTCAACGGCGTGGCGCTTGAATTGATGGCGGTGCCGGGCCAGCGCGTCGAGGCTGCCACGCCACTGGTCAAGCTGGCGCAGCTCGTGCCGCTGTGGCTGGAAATTCAGGCGCCGCTTGCGCAGGCTGCCGGCCTGAAGGCGGGTACCGCAGTCAGTGTGCCGGCTTATCGGGCGAGCGGGAAGGTGGTGCAAATCGGTCGCGGCGTGGATGAAGGCAGCCAGACCGTGACGGTGCGCGCCGAGATCCGCCAGGGTGTCGAGAATCTGCGTCCAGGCCAGTTTGTCGAGGCCGTGCTGGCCCTCGATGCAGACGGCAAGCACTGGCATGTGCCCAATAGCGCACTGGTGCGGCTGCGCGATCAAGCCTATGTGTTCGTCCAGACTGCGATGGGCTTTGTTGCCAGGCCGGTGAAGCTGGGTGGCGAAACTGCCGAGACCAGCGTGGTCAGCGCGGAATTCAAGGGCGACGAGCATATCGCCGTGCGCGGCACGGCTTCGCTCAAGGCGATGTGGCAGGGGCTGGCGGCGGGAGGCGAATAATGCTGACGCGAATAATCGAATTCGCCCTCACCCAGCGGCTGGCGGTGATCGTGACCACCCTGGCGCTGATCGGTGCCGGCGCGGTCGCCTTCAAGCAGTTGCCGATCGACGCTTTCCCCGATGTTTCCTCGACCCAGGTCAAGGTCATCATCAAGGCGCCGGGGATGACGCCGGAGGAGGTTGAGTCCCGTATCGTGACACCGATCGAGGTGGAACTGCTGGGCATCCCCTACAAGAAGATCCTGCGCTCGGTGTCGAAGTATGCGCTGACCGACATCACCATCGATTTCGAGGACGGTACCGACATCTACTGGGCGCGCAACCAGGTGGCGGAGCGCCTCTCCGGCGTGATGAAGGATCTGCCGGCCGGCGTCAGCGGCGGTCTGGCGCCGATCACCACCCCGCTCGGCGAGATGCTGATGTTCACCATCGAGGGTGGCGACCTCACGTTGCTGGAGCGGCGCTCCCTGCTCGACTGGGTGATTCGTCCGGCACTGCGCACCCTGCCGGGCGTGGCTGATGTCAATGCTTTGGGGGGGCTGGTGCGCAGCTTCGAGGTCATGCCGGACAATGCGGCATTGCAGGCTCGCGGCATTTCGATCGAACAGTTGCAAAAGGTGCTCGAGACCAACAATCGCAATGACGGTGCCGGCCGGATCAAGGACGGCGAAGAAGTGCTGCTGGTGCGCAGCGAGGGAGCGATCAGGAGCCTCGACGACCTGCGCGCCATCGTCGTCAGTAGCCACGATGGCCAAGTGGTGCGCGTGGGTGAAGTGGCGACGGTGCGCATCGGTCACTTGAGCCGCTATGGCGCTGTCACCAAGGACGGCAAGGGCGAAGCGGTGGAGGGGCTGGTGCTGGGCTTGCGCGGCGCCAATGCGCAACTGGTGGTCGAAGGCGTCAAGGCGCGGCTGAAGGAGATCGCGCCGTCGTTCCCGCCCGGCGTCAAGACCGAGATTTTCTACGACCGCGGCAGCCTGGTGGAGCGCGCCGTCGGTACGGTTTCCAAGGCTTTGCTGGAAGCGATCGTGCTGGTGGTGATCCTGCTCCTGCTGTTTCTCGGCAACCTGCGCGCCGCCATCGTGGTGGCGGTGACGCTGCCGCTGGCAGCGCTGTTCACCTTCATCCTGATGCGCGTTTTCGGCATGTCGGCCAACCTGATGAGCCTGGGCGGCCTCGCCATCGCCATCGGCATGCTGGTGGATGCTTCCGTGGTAGTAGTGGAAAACGTGGTTTCCCACCTTGCCCACGACCGGAGTGCGAAGAACATTCCGCATCTGCACGTGATATTCCGGGCGGTCAAGGAGGTGGTGATGCCGGTGACCTCGGGCGTGGTGATCATCATCGTGGTGTTCCTGCCGCTGCTGACCTTGCAGGGGCTGGAAGGCAAGTTTTTCATTCCGGTGGCGCTGACCATCGTGTTCGCGCTGGCCGGCTCGCTGATCCTGTCGCTGACCGCGATTCCGGTGCTGGCGTCCTACATGCTGAAACAGGGCGGCCACGAGGACCCATGGCTGGTGCGCAAGCTCACCGCGGCCTACATGCCCGCGCTCGACTGGGCGCTCAGGCATGGCAGGCTGGTGGCCATCGGCGCCCTTGCGGCGCTGGCACTCACGGTAGCGGTGTATACCCTGATCGGCAAGACCTTCATGCCGGTGATGGATGAGGGCGACATCATCATCGGTGTCGAGAAACTGCCCTCGATCAACCTCAGGCAGAGTTTCGAGCTCGACCTGAAAATTCAGCGCGCGATCATGGAAAAAGTACCGGAGGTGAAGGGCGTCGTTGCGCGGGTCGGGTCGGACGAGCTTGGACTCGACCCGATGGGCTTCAACCAGACCGACACCTTCCTGGTGCTTAAACCACGCGAGCAGTGGCGCAAGCCGGACAAGGAATGGCTCACCGACCAGCTGCGCGACGTGCTCAAGGACTTCCCCGGCGTCGCGCACAGCTTCACCCAGCCGATCGACATGCGGGTGTCGGAGATGATCATCGGCGTGCGCGGCGACGTGGCGGTGAAGATTTTCGGCCCCGACCTCGCGACCCTCAATCAGCAGGCGGAAAAAATCGAAACCGTGCTCAAGGGCATCAAAGGCAGCGAGGACGTATATCGGGTAATGAACGAGGGGGTGCAATACCTGAAAATCGAGATCGATCGCCTGGCTGCCGGACGCATGGGGCTGTCGGCGGACGAGATCGGCAACGTCCTGCGCTCCCAGCTCGAAGGGCAGGTGCTGGGCGTGGTGCTGGAAGGTGTGCGGCGCACGCCGGTGCTGCTGCGCGGCAGTGACGCCGTACGCGATATCCCGGCGGTATTCGCCGATCTTCGCCTGACTCTGCCTTCCGGCCAGAGCGTGCCGCTGGCCAGCGTGGCGCACCTCAAGCGGGTAGATGGCCCGGTCAAGATCGACCGTGAAAATTCACAGCGCTACGCAGTGGTGCAAAGCAATGTGCGCGACCGCGACCTGGTCGGTTTCGTCGAGGAGGCGAAGCTGGCGGTGGAGAAGCAGGCGCCATCGCCGACTGGCTATAGCCTCACCTGGGGCGGCCAGTTCGAGAACCAGCAGCGCGCCGCGGCGCGGCTCGCCATCGTGGTGCCGGTCGCCTTGGGCCTGATCCATCTGCTGTTGTTCGCCACCTTCGGTTCGATGCGCCAGGCGTGGCTGGTGTTCGCCAACATCCCCTTCGCCCTGATCGGCGGGGTGTGGGCGCTGTGGCTTTCGGGCGAATACCTGTCGGTGCCGGCCTCGGTCGGATTCATCGCCCTGCTCGGCATCGCGGTGCTGAACGGCGTGGTGATGGTGAGTTATTTCAACCAGTTGCGGGAACAGGGCATGGCGCTGGCCGAAGTGGTGGTGGAAGGCGCCCGGCGGCGCCTGCGGCCGGTGATGATGACCGCCAGCATCACCGCTTTCGGACTGGTTCCGCTGCTGTTTGCCAGCGGCCCCGGCTCGGAGATACAGAAGCCGCTGGCGATCGTGGTGATCGGCGGGCTGCTGAGTTCGACGCTGCTGACATTGAT
Source organism: uncultured Sulfuricella sp. (assembly GCA_964351305.1). GTDB lineage: Bacteria > Pseudomonadota > Gammaproteobacteria > Burkholderiales > Sulfuricellaceae > Sulfuricella. Next base: position 15,714 of record CAYGNO010000018.1, on the reverse strand, counting down.
CATCCTGCCGCTGCTTTACCGCCAGTTTGGCGTGCCTGGAAAGGATAAAAAATGAAACAACCGGATTGCTGTTTGACCCTCGTTTTCCCCAAGGGCCTGGAAGACAACATGATCGACCACCTGCTCGAACACCCCGAGCTGGCGAGCGGTTTCACCACTTACGAGGTGGAGGGGCACGGACAGGTTGCCGTCTACCACAGCATCAACGAGCAGGTGCGCGGCCGGGCGCGGCGGGTGAAGATGGAGGTGGTGATGGAGCACGAGGATGCACAGACTCTGATCGCCCATTTCCGGGAATCCCTGCCGAGCCGGGAAATTGCTTACTGGATTGCGCCGATCAATGAATTCGGGAGGTTCGCATGACCAGAATATTTTTACCCCAAAAAAAACAATTTAACCGCGGAGACGCGGAGGCGCAGAGGAAAAGCCATAAGTTATGGTGTTGTGCGACCTCGCCCATTTGGAGGGATTGTTGTAACCCATTTGTTTCTCTGCGTCTCCGCGCCTCTGCGGTTAAGCAGTTGCCGTTTTTAGGTTTATTCATGCTCTCGGCCTACTTGCCTGCAATGGCAGCTGAGACATCGGTCAGTTATCCCGATTTGCCGCCGCCGGCAGTAGTCGAGGCAGCGCTCAGGAACAGCCCGGATGTGCTGGCCGCCCAGGCCGGCATCAAGGTCGGCGAGGCGGTGCGCCAGCGCCTGCAGGCGGGCGAGCATGAGTTCACCATGCGGGTGATGGGGCAGCGGCGCAGCATCAATCCCTCCGAGCGTTACCGGGAGTGGGATGTCGGGCTGGAGCGGGCGATCCGCCTGCCCGGCAAGGCCGCGCTCGACGGCAAGATGGGCGATATCGAGGTGGCGCGCTCGCAAACCCTGTACGGCGATGCGCTGCATGAAACGGGGCGTGGCTTGCTCAAGGCCTGGTTTTCCTGGAACAGGGAGCGGGCTCAGTCACAGCAATGGGCGGACCAGGTCGATCTGCTGAAGAATCAGGCGGGAATCGTCGCCAGGCGGGTGCGCGCGGGCGATGTGCCGCGGCTGGAAAGCGGCATTGCCGAGGCCGCCGTGGCGCAGGCGGAAAGCGCGCTGTATCAGGCCAGGCTGCGCCAGCAGGTGGCTGCCAATGAGCTCGGCCAGCGCTTCCCGGTCATTCCCCTGCCAGCATCGGTGCCCGTGTCGGCTCCTGTGCCTCTGCAGCAGGGGCTGGAATACTGGAAGGAAGAAATCCTCAGGCACAACCACGAGCTAAGCGTGGCGCGCAACGAGGCGGCGCTGGGACGGTTGCACTCGGAGCGGTCGTCCGCCGACAAGCTGCCCGATCCTACCGTTGGTCTGCGTTTCGGCGGCGAGCGCGACAGCGCCGAGCGCATTGTCGGCCTGCAGGTGTCGATTCCCTTCCCCGGCGGGGCGCGCTCGGCGCGGGCGGATGAAGGCAGGGCGCTGGCGGAAATGGCGGCACAGCGCGAGGCGGCCATCTTGCGTAAGGTCACTGCCGAGGCGGTCAACAGCTTTGCAGCAGCCCAGGCTGCCTACGGTGGATGGCAAAGCGCCCAGAGCGCGGCCGACAAGATGCTCGGCAATGCCGAACTGATGGCGCGAGCCTATGCCTTGGGCGAAATGGGCCTGCCGGAAGTGCTGACGGCGCGCCGGCAGGCGCTGGAGGCCAACCTGGCCGCCGCACTGGCGCGCCTGGAGGCGGCCGAAACCCGCTACCGGCTGTTGCTCGACGCCCACCAGTTGTGGCCGCTGGATGCCGACGAAGAGGACGAGGGGCACGCGCACTACTGAGGAGGTTCGCTGCGGCCTCGTTTTTTCCTTGTCTGGCTTGCCGGGGACTACAATGAAGGTATCCGCTCTATCCTGATACGGTTGCCATGATCAACCCGGAAATGAACAAGCTGGTGGAGGTCCTGCTGGAAGGGGATCACGCCGCGGCGCTGGCCGAGGCCCGGCGGCTGCGCACGGCGGGCATGGCGCCGGAGCGGATTGTGACGGAAGGGCTGGAAGCGGCGATGCGGCGGCTCGACGACAAGTGCACCGTGGAAAGCTTCAACCTGCTCGAAATCATGCTG
>CAYGNO010000018.1:0-13543 GCA_964351305.1 uncultured Sulfuricella sp. | reverse complement strand
GCGGCTCGACGACAAGTGCACCGTGGAAAGCTTCAACCTGCTCGAAATCATGCTGGTCGGGCGCGCGGTGTCCGCCGTGGTGAACGAGCTTTATCCGGCAGGCGTGCCGCCGGAGCAGGGCCGCGGTACCTTCGTCATTGCCACGCTGGAGGGCGACGTCCACGACCTGGGCAAGAACATCGCCAAGATGGTGCTGATCGGCAAGGGTTACCGGGTGGTCGATCTGGGCAAGGACTGCCCGGTGGAAACCCTGGTGAACGCGGCCGAGCGCGAGCACGCCCATGCCGTGCTGGTGAGCGGCCTGATCACGCCGGTCATTCCGCAGGTGCGCAAGGTCAGGCCCGCGCTGGACAAGCGCGGTCTGGTCGGCATCAGGGTGGTGGCGGGCGGCGCCGCGCTGAAGCAGTCCTCGGCCGAGGCGCTGAACGTGGATTACGTGGCGGAAACGGCGTTCGACGGGGCGCGCTACCTGGATCGACTGGTGCGGGGGGCGATATGAACCCGGATTATCCATTAGCCCAATATGCCCCTGTGGGTACGGCTTCAGCCGTACATGTCAGGCTAAAGCCTGACCCACAACGACCGCGAAATCCGGCCAATTCATCACAAGTGCCCTTCACGTTTGCCTCCTCTCCCGCTTGCGGGAGAGGATTGAAGAGAGGGCTTCATGGCTAATGGACAATCTCAGATGAACAGCCTGGAGCGGATCAAGGCCGCGATCGCTTTTGCTCCGGTCGACCGTACGCCTGCCGTGCCGCAACTGTTCGGCCACGCCGCCGTGCTGGCCGGCGTGGCGCTGGGGGATTACCTGCGCGACGGCGGCCTGCTCGCGCGCTGCCAGATCGAGGCACGGGAACGCTATGGACACGACATCGTGTTCGCCTTCATGGATTTGTGCGTCGAGACCGAGGCGGTCGGCTCCGTTCTGCAATACCGCGAAAACCAGTATCCGGACGTGGCTGCCTATGTGCTCGCGCCCGCCGGCGACGTGTCGGCGCTGGCCGTGCCCGACCCCGCCGCTGCCGGGCGCATGCCGGAGCTGCTGCGGGCGGCGGGAATCCTGCGCCGAGAGCTGGACGATACGGTGCTGGTGGCCGGCTGCGTGGCCGGGCCGATGACCCTGGCGACCCAGCTGCTCGGCATCGAAACCGCGCTCTACCTGGCGGCGGACGATCCGGCGCGGTTCGAGAAAATCCTCGATTTTTCGGCCGCGGTCGCGATCCGCTACGGCACCGCCCAGATTGAGGCGGGCGTCCATCTGCCCATCGTGTTCGATCCCTCCGCTTCGCCGGCGGTGGTGCCGCCGCAGTTCTTCCGCGAACTGCTGCTGCCCAGGCTGCAGCGGGTCTTCGCCTCGTTCCGGCAGGCCGGGGCGCTGGCCAATTGGCTTAACATCGCCGGGCCGACCGAAACCACCTTGTCCTATTACCCGCAGGCCGGGGCGGATATCGCCAACTTCGACTACTACGTCGAGCCGCAGCGGGCGCTGCGGATGCTTCCCCGCACCTGTCTCGACGGCAACCTGAAGTCGCTGCTGTTCGTCGAGGCGTCGCCGGACGAAGTGGCCGCCGCCGCTTCCCGGCTGGTCGCTGCATTTGCCGAGCGGGGCGGCTTCCTGCTTTCATCCGGCTGCGAAATCCCGCCCGAGGCGAAGCCGGAAAACATCGCCGCCATGGTGGCGGCGTGCCGGGGAGGATGAGGCATGCCGGAGCTGATCCTCGGCATCGACGGCGAGACACACCGCATTCCTTTCGAGCCCGGCCCGTCAGTCCGCGAGATCCTGGATGCGACCGATTTTCGCGTGCGCTCCGGCTGCCGCGGCATCGGCGCGTGCGGTCTGTGCCGGGTGCGCGTGGCTGGAGGTGAAGCCGGGGAGCTGACGCAGAACGAGCGTCTGCACCTGACTTCGGCGCAGATTTCCCAAGGCGTGCGGCTGGCCTGCCAAGTCAGTCCTCGCCACGACATGCAAGTCGAAATCCTCAACCCCGCTCCACCGTCGAACTGGAAATCGTCCCCGGATACGGCTTTGCTGCACACACTCCGCGAAAAGGCGGAGGAGGGGAGGTGGCTGCCGCCAGGGGTCAAGCATCCGTGTGGCATGGCGGTGGATTTGGGTACGACTCATGTGTGCCTGTCGCTGTTCGATCTGGTCAAGGGACGGTGGCTATCTGACCGCTGGGGGCGCAACCCGCAGCAGGATTTTGGCGCCGACGTGGTTACCCGTCTTGCGGCGGCGGCTGAATCACCCGATGCGGCACTGGAAATGAGCCGACTGGCGGTGGCTGCAATCGGGGAGGCGCTGCTCGACATCGCCACGCGCGAGGGCTTCGATCCGCGCCGCATCGTTAATGTCACGGTGGTTGGCAACACGGCGATGCTGGCCTTGCTTTCAGGCCGCAATTTCGGGCTGCTGCTTCAGCCGGATTACTGGACGCAGCCGGTGGATTGCACGCCCCTGGAAACTTCGGGCTGGGTGGAGGAATGGCAGGTCAGCTCGAAGGCTGAGGTCGACGTGGTTGCCCCGCTGGCTGGGTTCGTAGGCTCCGACCTGCTGGCTGGTCTGGTGTCCACGCGCTTTACGGAGGGGGTAGCGCCGGCATTGTTCATCGATTTCGGCACCAATTCCGAGATTGCGCTGTGGAGCGGCGAGGAGCTGTGGGTGACCTCTTCCGCGGGCGGCCCGGCCTTCGAAAGCAGCGGCATCAGTTGCGGCGCGCCGGCGGAGGCCGGTGCGGTGTTCCGGGTGAGGCTGGATGCGGAGGGGTGCGTGGACTGCCGGATCATCGGAGACGACCGCGCCAAGGGTCTGTGCGGGTCGGGCCTGGTGGATCTGGTCGCGTGCCTGCTCGGTTCCGGCAGGTTGACCAGCGCCGGCAAGTTCGCCGGCGGTGAAGCAGGATACGCTTTCAGTGCTGGCGGAACCAAGTTGACCCTGACCAAGGGCGATGTGGACCTGTTGCAGCGCGCCAAGGCCGCCATCGGGGTCGGCATCCGGGCGCTGTGCGGCCATGCCGGGGTGGAGCTGAAGGATCTGCAGCGGGTCTGCGTGGGCGGGGCGTTCGGGCGCTATCTGGATGTCGGCAGCGCCCAGGCGATCGGGCTGCTGCCGCCGGTGCCGCCGGAAACGGTGGAGCTTGCCGGCAACACCGCCCTCGCCGGCTGCTGTGACATAATGCTGTCGTCGCTCGCGGCGGAGCGGTTGAAAGAGTTGCGCAGCCGTGCCCGGCTCGTCAATCTGGCGCGCTATCCCGATTTCGAACAGGCATTTTTCGAAAATCTGTATCTGCAGCCGTTGCGGGAGGCTTGATGAGCGAACCGTTCTCCGGACCTAACCCGCATTTCAATGCAGTGATCAAGACGGCTCAGTACTTGGCAGGACTCACCAGCGACCGGGATGTCTGGACGGAACTGGGGAAGGTGGTGACCCGCTTTTTTGGCGCGGACATCGTCGCCTTTGCCGACCGGCACCCGAACGGGAGGATTGTCGTCCATTCCTGCAGCCCGGCAGATACAAACCTTTGCCCCCGCCTGGTCGAGGCGGCAGAAAATACCATTATCCAGGTGCTGGAAAGCGGCTTTCTTGCAACCGAAACGCTGAAGCTGCCGCAGTCCTGTTCGGTCGTTTTCCTGCCGTTGACCGAGGGCCGCCGCACCGCGACCGTGATGCTGGTGGGGCACCGCACCGAGGCGCCCTTGTCCAGGGAACTGCTCAATGTCTATCTCGCCGTGGCGGGCCTGTTCGACACCACGCTCGCGCGCATTGCCTCGGAGCATCGTTTTATCAGCATGGCCGACAACGTGCCGGAGATGCTTTACCAGATGCTGCACTATCCGGATGGCAAGGCCCGCTTCACCTATGTCAGCAAGGGATCCAGCGAGGTGCTGGGGCTGCCGCCGGACGAATTGCTGGCCGACGCGGCGGCGTTCAGCAGCGGTTTTCACGTCGAGGATCAGGAGGCTTACGAGGCGGCGCTGGCCCGGTGCGAGGCAGGGGCGATCCGCCTGAACCAGGCTTTTCGCTGGCTTGACCGGGCGGGTGGGGTCAGGCATATCCTGCTCAACGCCATGCCGAGCGCGCGGGAGGACGGCAGCGTGGTGTGGGACGGCGCCGCCCAGGACATCACCGAGCGCGAGCGGCTCGAAGCCGAGCGCAAGCACAGCCTGGAGCAGCTGGAAAATAGCATGGAGGAAACCATTCAGGCCATCGCCACCACCATCGAGATGCGCGACCCCTACACTGCCGGCCACCAGCGCCGCGTCGCCGGGCTCGCCCAGCGCATCGCCGAGGAAATGCGCCTGCCGGCAGAAGAGGTGCACGGCATTTACCTTGCCGCCACCATTCACGACATCGGAAAAATCCACATTCCCGCCGAAATCCTGAGCTTTCCCGGCAAGCTGGGAGAGATCGAATACGCCCTGATCAAGGTTCATGTCCAGGCTGGCTATGACATCCTGAAAAATATCGAATTCCCCTGGCCGGTAGCGCAGATGGTGTACCAGCACCACGAGCACCTCGATGGCAGCGGTTACCCGCGCGGGCTGAAGGGCGACGAGATCATGCTCGGCGCGCGCATTCTGTGCGTGGCCGACGTGGTCGAATCGATGGCCTCGTACCGCCCCTATCGGCCCGGGCTTGGCGCCGGGAAGGCGCTGGCGGAGATCAGGGAGAACCGCGGCAGGCTGTACGACGCTGCGGTAGTAGATGTGTGCCTGGGGTTGTTCGGCAGGGGTTATGAGTTTAAGTAGCTACCATTTCACCACGTGCACATTGGACAGCGTGCGTCCAAGGAAGCGTTCGCCGATGGTCTGGAACCGGAGCGGCACGTCGGTGACGTAAAATTCGTAGTGTGGAGCCGTGCGCTGGGGATTGGACAGGTTCATTTCGGTGAGCAGTGCCGCAGTTTCTTCCGCCATCGCCTCGGCCGAATCCACCAGCCGCACGCCGGGCCCCACGACATCCTGCAGCAGCGGCTTGAGCAGGGGGTAATGGGTGCAGCCCAGCACCAGGGTGTCGATGTCCTGCGCCAGTACCGGCTTGAGGTATTCCTGCGCGGTCAGCCGCGTGACCGGATGATCCAGCCAGCCTTCCTCCACCAGCGGCACGAAAAGCGGGCAGGCCTGGGAAAAAATCCGCACCTCCGGCTCGTACTGGTGGATGGCGCGGGCATAGGCGTTGCTGTTGATGGTGGTGGGGGTGCCGATCACGCCCACCTGTTTTTTTGTCGTGGTGGCGATGGCGCCAAGCGCGCCGGCGTCGATCACGTCCAGCACCGGCACCGGGGAGAGGTCCTTCACTATCTGCGAGGCTACTGCCGCCATGGTGTTGCAGGCGACGACCAGCAGCTTGACCTCTTTGGCGAGCAGGAATTCGGCGATCTGGGTAGTGTAATGGGCGATGGTTTCGACCGATTTTACGCCGTAGGGTACGCGTGCCGTGTCGCCGAAATAGACGATGTTCTCGAACGGCAGGCGCTCCATCAGGGCGCGTACCACGGTGAGGCCGCCTACGCCGGAATCGAATACGCCGATGGGGTTGCTGGAGTTGGGATGCATGGGGTTTCCAGGAATTTTTCTAGGAAGAATGCGGCATTATATTATGGATGCGGCGCGTACTGCTTCGGCGCCACCCGGAATTTCAGCAAGGCATTTGCTCGTAAGGGGTTGCGTCAGTTTAGAGCGGCCTTGAATTGATGGCAACCGTGACGTTTGGTCGGATCGGGCTTTTATCGTACAATTATTCTCTTGACCTGGATCAAAAAACTTCGCGGAGGATTTTGTAAGTGTTTGTTAAGTCGATAAATTATTTGTATCTGTTAATGGCTGTTTTGGTTCTGGCGCCGGCCGGCGCCAGCGCGGCGGACAAGCCGGCGGCCAAAAAATCCGCCAAGCCGAAAGCGGTGGTTGAGGCGTCAGAGATGGCGCCGTCTTCCAGGAAGCATACTACTCAAATGACAGCCGCCATTACCGCCCTTAAGGCCGACATGGAAACCGGCCGCCAGATCAATGGCGTGTGCGCGGCCTGCCATGGCGACTCGGGTCAGGGCGGGAAGAAGGGCGAGTACCCGCGCCTGGCAGGTCTGGACGTGGAATACTTGATGGACCAGTTGAAGAAGTTCAAGGCGCGCCAGCGCATGAATTTGCCGATGTTCCCCTACACTCTGGAGCGGGAACTGCCCGATGAGGATATTGTGCATATCTCGGCCTATCTCGCCTCTATCAAGCTCGACACTACTTATCCCGTGTTCAAGGACACCGACGATGCCCTCACCCGTCTGCTGGCGGTGGAAAAAGTGCTCAACATTCCCCGCTCAGAGGGTAATATCGATGCCGGCGCCAAACTCTACAAGTACGAGTGCGCCTCTTGTCATGGAAGCCAGGGCTTGGGCAAGCGTGGCGCGCCGATGCTTTCCGGTCAGTACACAACTTACCTGAAGCGCCAGGTCGACAAGTTCATCAAAGGTGAGCGCATCCACGACGTGGATATGAAGGATCCCAGCAAGGATGTCCTGAACCTGCTCAAGCCCGAAGAAATCCGCGATATTCTGGCGTTTCTGACTACCCTCGACGACTGATCTGTTTTTCCAGTGCCCAGACTACATGCTCCCGCACCAGCGCGGACGGGTGGTCGAGGCGGGATTGCAGGGCGGCGACCGCATCCTCTGAGGGCGGGGCATTGCCCAGTCCGACGGCGATATTGCGCAGCCAGCGTTCATGCCCGATGCGGCGGACCGGGCTGCCGGCCAGCCTGGCCTCGAATTCTTCTTCATTCCAGCGAAAAAGCCCGGTCAGCTCTGCATCATCCAGGCCATGGCGCACGGAGAAATCCGGCTCGCGCGTGAGCTGGCCGAATTTGTTCCACGGGCAGGCCAGCTGGCAGTCGTCGCAGCCGTAGACGCGGTTGCCGATCAGGGGGCGCAGTTCCTCCGGGATGCTGCCCTTGAGCTCGATGGTGAGGTAGGAGATGCAGCGCCGTGCATCCACCTGGTAGGGGGCGATGATCGCAGCGGTGGGGCAGGAGGTCATGCAGCGGGTGCAGGTGCCGCAGTGGTTGTGCTCGGGGTCGTCGATGGGCAGCGGCAGATCGGTATAGATTTCACCCAGAAAAAACCACGAACCGGCCAAGCGCGACAGCAGCAGCGAGTGCTTGCCGCGCCAGCCCAGCCCGCTTTTGCTGGCGAGTTCGACTTCCATCACCGGCGCGCTGTCGGTGAAGGCGCGGAACTGGAACGGGCCGATTTCGCGCTGGATTCTTTCCGCCAGCTTCTGCAGCCGGGCCCGGATCAGCTTGTGATAGTCGCGGCCCAGTGCATAGCGCGAGATAAAGGCTTTGCTGCTGTTTTCCATAACTTCAATACTGTCGCGCGCCTGGGGCGGGAAGTAGGCCATGCGCGCCGTGATCACGCGCAGCGTGCCCGGCACCAGTTCATGCGGGCGGCTGCGCTTGACGCCGTGGTTTGCCATATAATCCATCTCGCCATGGCAACCCTGTGCCAGCCATTCCAGCAGGCGTGCTTCGGCCTGGCCGAGATCGTTACCGGCAATGCCGATAGCCTGAAAGCCGAGTTCCATCCCCCATGCCTTGATATTTGCGGCAATCTGCCGTAAATCCAGATGAGAGTAATCAGTGAGAGTGTCCACGTGCATAGTTTAGATGAAAACCCCCGGCCATCGAAAATAACCCGCCATCTGGCTGATGAAGGTGCGACTGACGCGTTTGGCGCGGAACTGGCCAAGGTGCTGAAACCGGGCCTGATGATCACCCTCAGCGGCGACCTGGGCGCCGGCAAGACCGCATTGGTGCGCGCCATGCTGCGCGCGCTGGGTTATGCGGGAAAAGTGAAAAGCCCTACTTATGCATTGGTTGAATTTTATGTGATTTCTAGCTTATACTTATATCACTTTGATTTTTATCGCTTCAATGATCCGGACGAATGGCACGAAGCGGGCTTTCGGGAATATTTCAACGAAAACTCGGTGTGCCTTGTCGAATGGCCGGAAAAGGCGGGCGGCTTGCTTCCCCCGCCGGACCTTAAGATTTCCCTGGATATTCTGGAGTCTGGCCGGGATATCACGGTTGAAGCGGGCAGCGGGAAGGGTAGGCAATGCTTGCAGGAATTAGAATAGCCCTCGTGTTTCTGTTGGTTGCGGCGGCAAGCGCCCATGCGGAAATCGGCATCACCTCGGCGCGGGTCTGGCCGGCGGACGATTACACGCGGGTCACGCTGGAATCCGCAAGCCCGGTCAAATACCAGTTTCTCGAGGTCAAGAACCCTGATCGCCTGGTCATCGACCTTGAAGGCGTGGATGTTAATTCAGCGCTGGAAGGACTGTCTGCCAAGGTCGCGGCCAATGACCCTTACATCAAGCTGGTGCGCGTCGCCCGCAACAAGCCGGGCGTGGTGCGGGTGGTGCTGGACCTGAAGGGCGAGGTCAAGCCGCAGGTGTTCACCCTGCTGCCCTACGGCGAATACGGCCACCGCCTGGTTCTGGATATTTATCCGTTGCAACCGGCGGACCCGCTGATGGCGCTGCTGGAAAAAATGGAGGTCGCTGCACCAGCGGGTGCCAAAGCGCCGGCAGAGAAGTCGCTGGAACCGGCTATTGCCGCCGCACCGGAAAGTGCATCCAGCGAAAAGCCCGTTGAGCTTGCAAAGCGGGCAGAGAAACCGGCCCGGACTGAAATGCGCGCATGGAAGCCGGAGGTATCGCGCCTGATTACCATAGCGATCGACGCTGGGCATGGCGGCGAAGACCCCGGCGCGCTTGGCAAAAACGGCTCAAGGGAAAAGGACGTGACCCTGGCCATAGCCCGACGCCTGAAAGCCCAGGTGGACGCGGAACCCAACATGCGGGGCGTGCTGATCCGCGATGGCGATTTTTTCATCCCCCTGCAGGGACGGGTGATCAAGGCGCGCAACGTCAAGGCAGACCTGTTTGTTTCTATCCATGCCGACGCCTTTGTCAAGCCCGATGCGCGAGGCTCGTCGGTGTTCGCGCTTTCGGAACGCGGCGCCACCTCCGCAGCGGCGCGCTGGCTGGCAAAGAAAGAGAACGAGGCGGACCTGATCGGCGGCGTCAACATCGACGTCAAGGACGTCTACCTCAAGCAGACCTTGCTCGACCTGTCGCAGACCGCCACCATCAACGACAGTCTCAAGCTCGGCAAGGCCGTGCTCGGCGAGCTGGGCGGGATAAACCGCCTGCACAAGAGCTCGGTGGAGCAGGCCAGCTTCGCCGTGCTGAAATCGCCGGATATCCCTTCTATCCTGGTGGAAACCGCCTTTATCTCCAACCCCGAGGAAGAGAGAAAACTTTCGGACGACGCCTATCAGGACAAAATGGCGGCTGCATTACTGGGCGGGATCAAGACTTACTTCGCGAAGAATCCGCCGTTGGCTCGCTCGAAAATGGCCAGCGCCAAATAGCATATGGCTGCACCGGCGAGTGCCGGTGCGAGGGTGAATCAAACGCAGCCAGTAGGCTTGGGCAGGCCGCCGTACTTGGTGATCGGCTTCATCGGGCCGGTCATCCAGAGTTTGAATACGGTGTTCTGTTCCTCGTTCAGGTACTTGGCGAATTTCCGTATCGGCGGCACGCTGCCGAATTCTTCGAAATATTCACGGGCTTTTATGATCTGGGACCATTTGGCATCATCGAGCGCGTAACCATCCACTTCGGCCATTGCCCGGCCAATTTCCTCTGTCCACACGTTCATGTTGTCGAGATAACCATCTCCGTCGCGATCTGGAAGTTCCATGTTCGTATTCCTTTCTAATCTAAATCTGAAAATATTGATAACCACACCCGCTGAATGTCTGCTTGCCGTGTGCAGTCAACGTCAGCTATGAATGTCTATTTAGACAATGTCTTGACATTAGACTATAACCAATAGAAATAGTCAAGAATTATTCCGTATTCGTTTCGGTGCAAGAGTGTCTGGATTGATACAGACAGGGTGACGAAAGGCGTTGTCATGGTTCTGTCATTTAGCCGGCTTAGAATACTTGTTCATATTGCAAGCAGGGAACAGGAACAGTGAAAATCCTGATGATCTCGGATGTCTACTTTCCCCGCGTCAACGGGGTTTCCACTTCCATCGCCACATTCCGGCGCGAACTGGAGGCGCATGGCCACGAGGTGCACTTGATCGCGCCGGACTATGGCGAACTCACCGGGGATGAGCGCAACATTCACAGAATTCCCTCGCGCGGCCTGATTCTCGACCCGGAAGACCGGATGATGAAGGCCGGGCACGTGATGGCGATGCGGGCATGGCTGCATCGGTCCGATTTCGATATCGTGCATATCCAGACCCCTTTCGTGGCCCACTATATGGGGGTACGCCTGGCCAGGGAACTGGGTGTGCCGCGGGTGGAAAGCTACCATACTTTCTTCGAGGAATACCTCTACCATTACGTGCCCTTCCTGCCGAAACAGTTCATGCGCTTCCTGGCGCGGCGATTATCCCGCCACCAGTGCAACAATCTCGATGGGATGGTGGTGCCATCGTCCGCAATGCTGGAAGCCCTGCGCAACTATGGCATCGCAACGCATGCGGAGGTGATTCCAACCGGACTGGAGGCGGAAAGTTTCGAACCCGGTGACGGCGATGCTTTCCGCCTGCGGCACGGCATCGCGGCGCAGCGCCCGGTGCTGTTGTATGTCGGAAGGGTGGCGTTCGAGAAAAATATAGGATTCCTGCTCAAGGTGCTGGTCCGTGCCCGGCAGGATATTCCGGACGTGCTGCTGGTGGTGGCGGGCGAGGGGCCTGCGCTTTCCAGCCTGAGGCATGAGGTTGGCAGGCTGGCCTTGTCGAACAATGTGCTGTTCGTCGGTTACCTGGACCGGCGCCGCGAACTGCCCGACTGCTACCGCTCGGCGGACGTATTTGTGTTTTCATCGCACACCGAAACGCAAGGGCTGGTGCTGCTGGAGGCCATGGCCCAGGGTGTGCCGCTGGTGTCGCTCGCCAAGATGGGCGCCAAGGATGTGCTCAAGCATGGGCAAGGGGTACTGATTGCAGACAACGATATCGAGGATTTTTCGGCAAAAGCGGTAAAGCTGCTGCGTGACAAGGAATATGCCTCCGGCCTGGGTGCAATTGGCAGGGACTATGCGGCGACCTGGTCCGCAGCGGCGCTGGCGCATGGATTGGCCGGGTTTTACCAGGCCGTGATCGAGCGCCATGCCGAGGTGCCCACCGCCAGCCTCGCTCCGCAGCGCAGCTGATTCAGCTTGAGATATCCTCGGCCAGGCTGCCGTTCCAGTGGATCAGTTCCATCCGGCCGTCCAGGTGCTCGACAATGGCGGTGCAGTTGTCGACCCAGTCGCCGCAGTTCAGGTAAGCCAGGCCGCCGATTTCTTTGATTGCCGGCCAGTGGATATGGCCGCAGATCACGCCGTGCAGGCCGCGCTCCCGGGTATGGTGAATGACGGAGTCCTCGAAATTGAAAATGAAGCTGACCGCAGTCTTGACCTTGCGCTTGGCGTAACCGGCCAGCGACCAGTAGCCAGGCCGGCGCAGCGTCCTGCGCAGCCAGGACAGCCAACTGTTGACCTGCACCAGGAAATTGTACGAGATGTCGCCGAGTACCGCGACCCAGCGGTGGTGGCGCGTCACCTGGTCGAACTCGTCGCCGTGCAGCAGCAGGTAATTCTGGCCGCTGGCCGTGGCGTGAACATATTCGTGTTCGACGCGGATGTCGCCGAACGCGGTGCCGGCATATTCGCGCAACGCTTCGTCATGGTTGCCCGGGATGAAAAACACCTTGGAGCCGTGCCTGGCACGCCGCAGCAGCTTCTGCACGATGGTGTTCTGTGCCGGTGACCAGTAGATCCCGCCACGGCTCATGGCCCAGAAATCCACGATATCGCCCAGCAGGAACAGGTATTCGGATGGGTGCTCCTTGAGAAAATCCAGTAGCCGTTCAGCCTGGCAGGCGCGGGTGCCCAGGTGCACGTCCGAGATGAAAATGCTGCGGACCTGGGCCATTATTGAGTTTGTGCCGAGCAAAATATCGCATATGCCATGAGGCGATATTACGCAGCGATTGTGACAAAGGCGTTACACGGGGAGACCGCCCGCAGGCGCTGCGTCTGAATTAATACCGGGCACGATCAGTCGATGGCGGCTGCGGCGAGGGATCGTTTCGAATAGTCCGGTCAGAACGGATATAATCATGGGCCTTAGTGTTCTGTTCGGATTGTTTTATGTCTGTCATCCGGGTTTTGCCCGACCTGCTGATTAACCAGATTGCCGCCGGCGAAGTGGTGGAGCGTCCTGCTTCGGCCTTGAAGGAGCTGCTGGAAAACAGTGTCGACGCAGCGGCAGACGAGATCGCGGTCACTCTGGCGCAGGGCGGGATCAAGCAGCTTCGCGTTGCCGACGACGGCATCGGCATAGTCGCGGAGGAGTTGGCGCTGGCGCTGGCGCGTCACGCCACCAGCAAGATCGCTACGCTCGACGATCTGGAGGCGGTGAATAGCCTCGGTTTTCGGGGCGAAGCGCTGGCCAGTATCGCCGCGGTGTCGCGCCTGTCTCTGATCAGCCGACGACGGGGAGAGCGTCACGCCTGGAAAGTCGAGGCTGCCGGCGGCGATGTTACCGGGATACAGCCAGCCGCGCTGGAGTCGGGTACGGCAGTGGAGGTGCAGGACCTGTACTTCAACACCCCGGCGCGACGCAAATTCCTCAAGAGCGAGGCGACCGAATATGGGCACTGCGAGGAAATGTTCCGGCGTATCGCATTGAGCCGCACCGATATCGGCTTTGCCCTGCAGCATAACGGACGCAAAATCTGGCAACTTCCGGCAGGGTCGATGGAACGCCGTGCCGCGACGCTGCTCGGCGATGAGTTTGCCGCTGCCTCGGTGATTCTGGATGAGCGCGCCGGCAGCTTGCGCCTGTGGGGCATGGCGAGCTTGCCCGGATTTTCGCGCGGCGGGCGCGATGCCCAGTATTTTTACGTCAATGGTCGTTTCGTGCGCGACAAGCTGATCGCCCACGCCATCCGCGAGGCTTACAAGGATATTCTGCATCACGACCGCCATCCGGCGTTTGCACTGTTCCTCGAAATCGACCCGCAAGGGGTGGACGTCAATGTGCACCCCACCAAGATCGAAGTGCGTTTCCGCGATGCGCGCGCCATTCACCAGTTCATTTTTCATGCCCTGAACAAGGCGCTGTCGGCGCCGATCCGTGCCCGACAGGAATCCACTGCTGCACCCATGGCCGAACCGGCGCATCCGGCTTCATTCGCTAATTATTCCCGGCAGCAGGCCATGCCGCTGGGCGTGGCGGAACGCACCGACCTCTATGCCACCCTGTTCGGCCAAATCGGCAGGCCGGAAGCTACAGCGATGACCGAAGCGGCGCAGGAAATCCCCCCGCTCGGCTTCGCCCTCGGGCAGCTGCACGGTGTTTACATTCTGGCTCAGAACGCCAAGGGGCTGGTGATCGTCGACATGCACGCCGCTCATGAGCGGGTAACTTACGAGAAGCTGAAAGCGGCGCTCGACAATCGCGCCGTCGCCATGCAACCGC
>CAYGNO010000017.1:0-24589 GCA_964351305.1 uncultured Sulfuricella sp. | reverse complement strand
CCATGCCCAGGGCGGGAATCGAGGCGGCCTGTTCGGTCTGGTAAAGCACGTTGCACGCCTCCACGGCATCTTGCCAGGATTCGTTTTTCAATGCGGTATCGAAAGCCGAACGCGCCAGATTCCAGGCTTCTTCCTTGCGTTCCAGCAGCACCAGAAGTTCGGCGATATCCAGTTGCAGCCGGACGCGTTCCAGCGTGTCGGCGCCTGAACACCGCGCCAGGCGAAGATTTTTTTCGCACAACTGTTGCTCGAATTCGGTTTTCTCGGCTTCGGTCAAACCGTCTTGCAGCTCGGCCATGTAGGCGTAGGGGTCTGGATGGTTTTCGCTCATGCTTGCGCTTCGTGTTCGTTATCGGGAAGCATGATTTTAAGGCATTTTGCGGGGGAGGATCGCACTGTGTTGCAGTGCATTTCACTCCCGCCCCTTGCCGGGGCGGGAGCATGCAGGTTAGAACTGCCGTGGCTTATTTCTTGGGTTCCATGGCCATGCTGCCGCCTTGCTCCATCTTGTCGTCCTGTTTTTTCATTTTTTTCGGCTGCGCTTTCATCATTGCGCCTTCCTTTTTCATGGGCTCCGTCTTCATGGCATCCTTGCTCATGGCGTCTTTTTCCATGGCGCCGCTCTTGTCCATCGGTTCCATGGCAAACGCGAGGCTGGCGGTGGTCAACAGGCTGAGCGAAAGTAGTGCGGAAGAAAACTTGTTCATTTGGAAATCCTTTTCAAAAAAGTGGCATCATTGCATCGGGTTCGATGTCGAAAGTTAAACATCACGAGACATCAGTCGAATCCAACTGTTGCCCCGTGTGCTGGCTGATTCGAATGAACCCGAAAAAAGGTTACATTGAAACTTCAATGGCGGAGAAAAAGGAAAATCTGGAAGCGCTGATGAAGCTGTCCCTGAGCGGGGACCAGCGTACCTATGCGGTCCTGCTGCAGGAGACCGCGCGCTTGCTCCGACCGTTTCTGGCCAGGCGCTTGAATTCCGGCTCCGAGGTGGACGACCTGTTGCAGGAAATCCTGCTTTCCATCCACAAGGCGCGGCATACTTACGATGGCGAGCGGCCTTACAAGCCCTGGGCCTATGCGATCGCCAAATTCCGTTTGCAGGATCATTTGCGCGCGCATTATGCCGACCACCTGCGCCACGCCGTCGAACTGTCCGAGGTGGAAAATGATTTGCAGGCGCCTGTAACCAAATCCGGCATCAGCTACGAATCTATCAGCGGGGAAATCGGGAAACTTCCGCCGAAGCAGGCTGCCATCCTGCAAATGATGCACCAGGAGGGTTATACCGCCAAAGAGGTGGCGGAAAAGATCGGCATGAAGGAGTCCGCGGTGAAGGTTGCCGCGCACCGGGCTTACAAGATATTGAGAAAGATACTGGAAAGATAATGGCAAACATCGAAGAACTGGTTGAAAGCCTGGCACGGGATGCCGCTCCGGTGAAGCCGGCCCTCCATCCGCTCATGCTGAGCCTCGGATGGGTGGCGGGGGCGGCGGTCTATCTCGTGGCGTCCCTGTGGATTTCCGGCCTGCGCCCGGACCTGTTGCAAAAGCTCCATGAGCCGTGGTTCGTTGCCGAGATGGCCTCCCTCGCCCTCATTTTCATCGCCACGTCGCTGAGCGCCGCGGTGCTGGCCTTTCCCGATCTGCACCAGATGCGCAAGGCGGCCCTGGCTCCGGCCGGCCTGTTCGCCCTCTTCGTGGCCATCCTGTTCTTTGCCTGGCGCGCCGACATGCCGCCTGCGCCTCTGCCCGTGCACGACTTCGAATGCACTGCCAGCATCACCCTGTTTTCGCTCTTGCCGGCCGCCTGGACATTCTTGGCCATGCGCCGATTCGCCAGCACCCATTACCGGTGGGCGGGCAGTGTCGCGCTGCTTTTCGCCTTCAGTGTCGGGGCGTTGTGGTTGCGCCTGTATGAGTTAAACGACTCGATCATCCACGTCATCCAGTGGCATTACCTGCCCATGCTGGGTATCGGCCTTGTCGGCTGGTGGCTGGGGAAAAGCTTGTTGAAATGGTAGTGCTTGCCGAGCGGGGGTGATTGGCTGAACCACCCAATTGGGCGGGTGTGGCGAATCCGGCGCGCTCCGCATTTGTCTTCCGCGATGCCTGGACCTTTTTCGCGGGGAGCGGTCATGGCAGGCATGGCGCCACGACCACCCGGGCCGATTCCTCCCCATCTTGAATTGTCCGCCTTATCCTCTATATTTAAGCTAGTGGCAAGGAGATGCCGATTTTTTAGTGGCTTTGGATAAGGAGAACGATGATGGCAAACATTACCCGTTACGACCCGTTTGACGTGGCTTTAGATCCCTTCGACGACCTCTTCCGGGGCTTTTTCCGCCCGGTGCGCTTCGAGGGCCAGACCCAGCAGATGCAGATCAAGATGGACGTGAAGGAGAGCGACAAGGCTTACACTGTCCATGCCGAGATTCCCGGTATGAAGAAGGAAGACATCCACGTCACCATCGAGGGCAACCAGGTCAGCATCAGCGCCGAGGTGAAGAAGGAAAAAGAGGAAAAGGAAGGCGAGAAAGTGCTGCGCAGCGAACGCTATTACGGCAAAGTGTACCGCAGCTTCACCCTCGGCCAGGATGTCGACGAGGCGACATCCGTGGCTAAATACAATGATGGCGTGCTCGATCTGACCCTGCCGAAGAAGGCAACGTCCAGCGTGAAGAAACTGGCCATCCAGTAATTCTGCAAGCCTGTCCGAAAAGGCGGCCCTGTGCCGCCTTTTTTGTTTGAGCTAAAATAGGCCAATTATCACCCTGGGCGAAAGACTCCAACCATGTCATTAAGCGCATCCACCGCAAAAGAAAAAGCCGCTATCCTTTCCGAAGCGCTGCCCTATATCCGCCGTTTTCAGGACAAGACCATCGTCATCAAGTACGGCGGCAACGCCATGACCGAGGAGCACCTCAAGCAGGGCTTCGCCAAGGACGTGGTGCTGCTCAAGCTGGTGGGCATGAACCCGGTCGTGGTGCATGGCGGCGGGCCGCAGATCAACGATCTGCTGAAGCGGGTCGGCAAGCAGGGCGAATTCGTCCAGGGCATGCGCGTCACCGACCGGGAGACCATGGACATCGTCGAAATGGTGCTGGGCGGCTCGGTCAACAAGGAAATCGTCAACCTGATCAACCAGCATGGCGGCAAGGCGGTGGGGCTGACCGGCAAGGACGGCGGTTTCATCCGCGCCAGGAAGATGATGGTGAAACACACCGAGAAGGCGGGCGAGTACATCGATATCGGTCATGTCGGCGAGGTGACCCATATCGACCCCACCCTGGTGGCGCTGCTCGACACCCAGGATTTCATTCCGGTGATCGCGCCAATCGGCGTGGGCGAGGATGGTGAAGCCTATAACATCAACGCCGACCTGGTGGCAGGCAAGCTGGCGGAAACCCTCAAGGCCGAGAAGCTGATCCTGCTCACCAACACCACTGGCGTGCTCGACAGGGAAGGCAAACTGCTTACCGGCCTGACCGCAGCCAAAGTGGACGCGCTGATCGATGACGGTACCATCAGCGGCGGCATGATTCCGAAAATTTCGATGGCCCTGGAAGCGGTGAAGAATGGTGTTAAGACCAGCCACATCATCGATGGCCGGGTGGAGCACGCGCTGCTGCTGGAGATACTCACCGATGAGGGCGTCGGCACCTTGATCCGGGCGAACGATTGAGAATCGGACTGCCACAAAAAGGCGCAAAATTCGCAAGAAAATATTTCTTTGTGCATTCTGTGCCTTTTTGTGGCAGTACAAGTCATGAACCTATTTGAGAAGGGGCGGAAAATGTCCAGGGTATGGGTGTTCGACCTCGACAACACCCTGCACAATGCCGGCGCGCATATTTTCCCGCACATGAACCGGGCCATGACGCTGTATCTGCAAGACCACCTCAACCTCGATGAAGCGGGGGCGAATGAATTGCGCGAGCGCTACTGGCTGCGCTACGGCGCGACCCTGCAAGGGTTGATGCGGCATCATGGCACCGACCCCGATCATTTTCTCTGGCACACCCACCAGTTCCCGGCGCTGCACCAGATGGTGTTGCTGCAGCGCGGGCTGAGATCGGCGCTGCAAAGGCTGCCTGGCCGCAAGTTGGTGTACTCCAATGCGCCGGCCAATTACATCCACCGGGTGCTGGAACTGCTCGGCATCGCCGACCTGTTCGAAGAAGTATTCACGATCGAACATGCCGGCTACCGGCCGAAACCCGATACTCACGGATTTCGTCGCTTGTTCCGTCGGTTGCGACTGAACCCGTCGCGGTGCATCATGGTCGAAGATACGCTGGCCAATCTTAAAACCGCAAAAAAACTCGGCATGAAGACGGTGCTGGTGGGGGCGTTGCCGAAACGGCCAAGTTGCGTGGATCTGAGTGTGAAATCGGTGCTGGAACTGCCCCGTGCGCAGCGCCGTATCCGTTAAAAGGAGTTGCTGGTGACGATCAATAATCGCGTACTGTTTTTCGGGGTATTCCTGGCCTGCTTCGGGTTGATGGGCTTCGGCCTGGTGCTGCAGCACGTCATGCACCTGGAGCCCTGCCCGCTATGCATCCTGCAGCGCATTGCCTTCATCGCCATCGGCGTAACGGCGCTGGCGGCAGCCATTCACAATCCGCAACGCCGCGGCTGGACCGTGTATGGCAGCCTGCTGGCATTTTTCTCCATGCTGGGAGGCGGGGTTGCGGTCTGGCAGGTATATTTGCAGCATCTGCCGAAGGACCAGGTGCCGGAATGCGGGCCGGGGCTGGATTACATGCTCGAGGCCATGCCGCTGAACAAAATCCTGCCGATGATTTTCAAAGGTTCGGGCGAGTGCGCCGAAGTGACCTGGACCTTCCTTGATTTGTCCATCGCGCAATGGGCGCTGGGCTGGTTTGTCCTGTTTGTCCTGGTGGGGGTGATTGCCGCTGTCCGCCGCAGGTAGGTGGAATTCAGAAACCTACGGCGCAATGCGCTTCGCTTATTGGCGCCCTACGCCTTATGCGGGTTTGGCAACCAGGGGAAATTGGCTGGGGTTGCGAATTGATTCCACAGCCAGATCGACATCAATAAGAGGCCAGTAGAGATGGTTGGGGGTTGGCCATTCAACGGTAGTAATTTGTTCCAGAGTGGCCTGCCTGAACCAGGGAAACTCTGCGTAGGGAACAAAAAATTCCTCGTTCTTCAACAGCAACCAGAACCCCTTATTTGATGCCAAGGAAACTTCAACCTCAGAAGTGGCTACGCCAGGCATGGGTGATCTCCTCGTAATGATCCTGCACCAATGACGATGCTTCATGGAGCTGCTTTTTTGAAAGCCCTTGATTCATTGCCAACTCAATCTGGGGTTCTAGCCAGAACTTGGCTTCTCCATCCGTATGCGCAACGTGAACATGCATACGCGGTTCTTCGCGTGAAAAGAAGAAAAAACGAAATGCACCTTGACGGAATATGGTGGGAGCCATGCGCAAATCATAGCAGTTTTGGCACAGGGAAGTCTTGACCGAGAGGTTGGCCTGCTCACGATCACTCCATATTTGAGAAACATACGGCGCAATGCACTTCGCTTATTGGCGCCCTACGCCTTACACGGGTTATTTTCAACTGGCCGATACACTTTCGAATTACCAATCGAAGTGGATAACGCTGGAGCGAACTTGATTAATCTTAATGACAATCTTTTGGAAATGCCAGGTTGGTCTAGTTCCGGCCCATTCGCTGGTGTCGCCCAAGCTCGACACCCAGTCGAAATTCGAGGGCAGTAACTCTTCAAGCAGCGACATGAAAATTAAAAAACCTCGGAAGTGAAAAAACCCTCCGGCAACGTGTGTTCCGTCAAAAATGAGTGGCGCAAATCCGATTGCTGGACCAGAGTTGACGTTAGCACCAACCTGCGCAGCTAAATACAGTCCCGATTTTCCTGCAAAACGCTCCAAACCAAAACAGATACGTACAAGGCTTTCGTCTGGGATGCCAGGCTTCATTGCCTTGCTTCCGACCAGCAATCCGCTTTCACTACATAGGTTAATAAGCGTCTTTAGTAGCCATCGTTCGAGCAACACTCCATTGACTCGGAAGTGGCGCACTTTAAACTTTGATGGTTTTTCAGACAACCGCTTGTTCCAGAGTACGGCACTGTCGTTGAATGCCTTAAAGGCGGCTCCAGCCGCAGAGTCTAAAGGGCTGAGTCGGCTGTTGTGCTTAGAACACAAAATCTTCGACGTAACATTTGCTAGTCCGACTGTTTTTGTTTCACCCTTGAGCCAAGGGAAACCACTAACGGTAACGCATTTCGTGTCCGGGAATAGAGCCGCCGAAAAGAGGTGCTCGCGGCTAATTTTTTGACTGCATTCGTCGAGAGCATGCGCCCAGCACCTTGATACAGCTAAAGGGGTCTGGGTTGAAGTAACCATACCGCCCCTAATCGCTGCTCGTTTGTACGAAGTCGGAACCCCCCTCGATCGGTTCCGGCTTGAACCAGGCGAGCTTGTCGTGCAGTTTCACCACTTCGCCGACGATGATCAGGGTCGGCGGTTTCATTTTTGCGTTGACCGCGAGTTCCGGCAGGGTTGCCAGCGTGCCGGTAACCACCTTCTGCTGGTAGGTGGTGCCCTGCTGCACGATGGCGGCTGGCGTGGTGATCGGCAAGCCATGGGCAACCAGTTCCTGGCATAGCGTCGGCAGGCCGAGCAGCCCCATGTAGATGACGATGGTCTGGTTGGTCTTGGCGATGCCGGTGAGGTCGATGTTGACGCTGCCGTCCTTGAGGTGGCCGGTGACGAACACGCAGGATTGCGCATAATCGCGGTGGGTGAGCGGAATGCCGGCGTAGGATGAAACGCCGGTGGCGGCGGTGATGCCGGGCACGACCTGGAACGGGATGCCGTGCGCCGCCAGGGTTTCGATTTCCTCGCCGCCGCGACCGAACACGAAGGGATCGCCGCCTTTCAGCCGCGCTACGCGCTTGCCTTCCTGGGCCAGTTTTACCAGCAGCTCGTTGATGTTTTCCTGGCGCATGGTGTGTTTGTTGCGCTCCTTGCCGACATAGATGCGCTCGGCGTCGCGCCGCGCCAGTTCCAGCACCGCCGGGGAAACCAGGTTGTCGTAGACCACCACGTCGGCCTGCTGCATCAGGCGCAGGGCGCGGAAGGTGAGCAGGTCGGGGTTGCCTGGGCCGCCGCCGACCAGGTAGACCTCGCCGCGCGGCGGGGTGTCGTCGGAATCGGTTGCGAGCATTTTCTGCAGGACGTCCCTTGCGGTCTGGTACTGTCCGGAAAGCACCATCTCGGCCACCGGACCCTGCAGGACTTTTTCCCAGAAAATGCGGCGCTTGGCAGGCAGGATGCGGTCTTTGACCTGGTCGCGGAAGCTCGCCGCAAAGTGCGCCAGGCGTCCGTAGGCCGCCGGGATGAAGGTTTCCAGCTTGGACCGGATTACCCGTGCCAGCACCGGCGAAGTGCCGCCGCTGGAAATCGCGATGACCAGCGGCGAGCGGTCTATCACCGAGGGCATGATGAAGGAGCATAAATCCGGGTTGTCCGCCACGTTGACTGGAATTCGCAGTTTTTTCGCGGCCACGGAGACTTGTTCGTTGGCAGTGCGGTCATCGGTGGCGGCAATCACCAGGACGGCTTCGCCGAGATGTTCGGGGCGAAATTTTTCTGCGACATGGGTGATTTTTCCCGCATCCGCCAGCTCTTTCAGGGTGTGGGTCAGCTCGGGTGCGACGACGGTGATGAGGCCGCCGGACTGCATCAGCATCCCCGCCTTGCGCGTCGCTACTTCACCGCCGCCGACGACCAGGCAGGGTTTATTTTTGATGTCGAAAAATATCGGGAAGAAATCCATATCGTAAAATCCGTTGGTTAAGGTAAGGCGGTTAGCTGGTGAGCTGGCCGCTTTGGGTGCTGAGTTTGTGCTCCACGGCGAAGACCGCCGCTTCGACGCGCGAAGTCAGGTTGAGTTTGGCCAGGATGTGGCGCACGTGCAGTTTGACGGTGTCGTGGCTGATATCGAGTGCGCGGGCAATCACTTTGTTGCTTTCGCCCTGTGCCAGATGGGTGAGGATTTCGCGTTCGCGCTGGGTGAGCGAGTCGAGCATCGAAGCCGAGGAGCTGGCCGGCTGGTCGTTTTGCAGCAGCTTGACCAGCTTCATGGTCATCGCGGGGGCCACTACGGTTTCGCCGCGGGAGGCGCGCAGGATCGCATCCACCACGTCGTCCGGTTCCATGTCCTTGAGCAGATAGCCGCGGGCGCCGGCACGCAATACATTGGAGAGATCCTCCTCGGCGTTGCTGACCGTCAGCATCAGGGTGGGGGTGGTAAAACCTTCCTGGCGCAGCTGGCGGAACAGGGTAAGGCCGTCGAGCGGCGGCATGTGCAGATCCATGATCAGCACGTCCGGCTGCTGCTCGGTCAAGAGGCGGCGCGCCTCGTCCGGATTGCCGGTGACGCCCACCACCTTGATACTGCCGCGCTGCTCGAGCAATTCGGCCAGGCCCATGCGGAACAGGGTATGGTCGTCGACCAGCACGACGCGAATCGGGTCGCTCATAGGCTGTCCTCCCCCCTGCGTCCGGCGGAGACCGGGAAACTCAGGGTTACCCGGGTGCCTGCCTTCTCTCCCGGGGTGACGGTCACTTCGGCATTCAGGTGTTTGGCCCGTTCGCGCATGATGTTGAGGCCGAGGTGCATGCCGCTGTCAGTGTTGACCTTGCCGGTGATGCCGATGCCGTTATCTTCGACGCTGATGACGTAGCGGCTTTGCCTGATCTCGATCGCCAGGCTTACGTGGTTGGCGCGGGAGTGCTTGGATACGTTGTTCAGCGCCTCCCGCACGATGTGGTAGACCTGGACTTCTTTGTCGGGGTTGAGGTTGATGTCGGGTGCGTGGTTGATGAAATCGATGGTGATGCCGGTCTTGTCGTAAAAATTACCGACGATATCGTACAGTGCCGGCAGCAAGCCGCGCGGGTCCATCCGGTTGCGGAACTGGGTGAGAAGCTCGCGCAATTCGGCATAGGCGGAATCCAGCGCCTGACCGAGATCGTTGACGTATTTGTTGGAGCGCGCTTCGTCGCGGTTCGCCACGGCATCGCGCAACAGCGGCAGGCGCATTTTCATGTAGGCCATGGTTTGGGCGAGCGAGTCGTGCAGTTCGTTGGCCAGCATCTGGCGCTCGTTGGTCAGGCTGATGCGCAGGTTTTCCCGCGTCAGCCTGGCGTTTTCCAGCGCCATGCCGAGGTGTTCGCTGATCGAGTGAAACAGCAGCGATACGTCTTCCGGTACCGGGCTGTCGGTAGCCATGAACAGGTTGTACACCCCCATCATCTTGCCCTGATAGCGTAGCGGCACCGCCACCACCCGCAGGCATTGCTTGCCGAAGTAGTTGTGGGCGGTGCGCTCCTCGCAGGCTTTCAGGTCGGTGCTGTTGTGGACGGTATGCTCGCGCGCGGCTTCGCCGCAGACGCCGCACTCGACCGGGATATAGCGCTCCTGTTCGAGCACCTCGGGGGGAAGCCCGAGTGCGCCTACCAGCCGCAGATACAGGCCGTCGGCGGTCAATACCCGCACTGCGCCGGCATCCGCGCCGGCGAGCTTGACCATGGTGCCGAGAAAGCGCTCCAGCAACGAGTCCAGATTATCGTCGCTGGACAGGCTGCTGGTGATTTCGGATAAAACCCGCAGCGCCGGGATCTTGTAGGTCCCGTGGGCTGAGGCTTTGATTGCACTGGAGGGGGCGGTTTGAATGCCAACTTCCTGATTCATTGGGTTTCCTGAATAACGCATTGGCTGTCTTGCAACCTAGGGGTCTATTGTAGCCAGCATTCGGACAAAAACAAATGCTAGTCAATTGTAGAGAGCGCGGGCGGTTGGCGCAATGACCGCAGCTTAAAGTAAACGTCGCGGAGCGACACCCCATCACTCTCCCCCTCTGGGGGAGAGGTAGGAGAGAGGGAACGGACATGGCGAGAAGTGCCGCCCCGAATTATGACCAAAAGTAGGCGCCTCTAGGCGATATCACTTCTCGCCATGCCCGTTAGAGGATGAATCCGGGAACAGGTTCCGCGTCGTTCGGTCACCGGGCGGAAGCGCTTACGGTTTCCTTTGCGGCCTGGTCGAAGTTCAACGTCCTGCCGCCCGCTGTCCGGGCAAAGAACTCGGCATCGGCTTTGTTCTCGAAGACCGGCAGGTCCGGCCCCATTGGCCCCCTGGCCGACGATCCGGAGACGTAAGAGGCTCGTCGTGCATCGACCGGGCTTTTCCTGATGAAGTCGGTAGCCTGGATTTCGGCAATGTCGGCTGATGTGTGCTTGCTGTCGTACTTCGCCATGTTGCCGAGAAAACGGAACATTTCCGCAGGGGAATCGAGGGCGGTCACGGTGCCGTCCCTGAAGACGACCTGGGTTCGCCACTTGGGATAGTTGGCCGGAATCATGCCGCATACCGGGCAGCGCTGCTCTTTGCCGATGGCGGGCGGGTGGTCGCTGGCGGCAATCGCTCCCCAGGCCGCCATGCCAACCAAGACGAATGCCCCGAGCCGGGCAAGCCTTTGTGCCCATGCGGTCAGAGGAGGCTGTTTTCGCGTGGGCACAAAAAACGTGCCTACCCTGCCCATTGGCGGCATCGGGCAGCGTTAAATCTTGAACCGGCTCACTGCGGCCTGCATGTTATTTGCCAATTCTTGCAGGTTATTTGCGGCACTGGCGGTTTCGGCTGCGGCGGCGCTGTTCTCTTCGGTCATTTGCGCCACTTTCTCCACCTGGGTGGCAATGTCATTGCTGGCGCTGCTCTGCTCGGCCAGGGCCGAGGAGATTTCGTTGACGACGCCAACCACCTGCTCTGCCCCGTTCTTGATCTGAACGATGGCCGAGCCGGCCTGATTCGCCAGCGTTACGCCGCCGCTGACCTGATCGACCGCCGTTTCCATGGTGGAGACGGCGGCTTGGGCGCTGTGCTGCATGGAGGCTATCATCTGGGTGATTTCTTCCGTGGCCTGGGTGGTGCGTTCCGCCAGTTTGCGTACCTCGTCGGCTACTACCGCAAAGCCCCTGCCTTGCTCGCCGGCGCGAGCGGCCTCGATCGCCGCGTTGAGGGCGAGCAGATTGGTCTGGTCGGCGACCTCCTTGATGACCTGGACGATAGAGGAAATCTGGTTCGACTGCTGGTCCAGCGCTTCGATGGCCTGCGCGGTGTGACGCACGGTTTCTTCGATTTTCGACATCTCCGAGGCGGCCTTGCCGATGACTTCCCCGCCCTCGGTGGAGAGTTTGCCCGATTTGCGGGAAATCTCCACGGCTTCATGCGCGCTGTCGGACACATGGTTGATGCTGACGGTCATTTGCTCGACCGCGGTCGCCATCGAGGCGGTTGCTTCGCTCTGGGATGAAGAACTGGAGGCGACTTGGCCGGATGAGGATGAAAGGCTTTGCGCCGCATTAGAAACCTGGGCCACGCTGTCGAGCACCTGGCCGAGAGTCTGCTGCAAGGCGGTCATGAGCTGATTGAAGGACTTGGCGGTTTGCCCGACTTCATCTTCGGTGTCGACCGGGATGCGCCGGGTGAAGTCGCCGTTTTTCTCGACTTCGGTGATGGTGGTGCGCATCTGGTTGAGCGGGCCGGTGATCGAGCGGATGATCCACCAGGCCAGGAACAGCCCGAGTGCCACGCCGCCGACGATGGCGCCGATCGAGATGGCGCGCGCCGTAGTGTAGTTGGTTTCAGCCTGGTCGAACTCTTCTTTGGCGACCCTTGTTTGCAGGTCTGTCAATGCTTGCAGTGCCTCGCTCATGTCTTTTAAATTGGTGCTGGAGCCTTTCAGGAAGCGGTTGGTGGTGTCGAAGGAGAAGTCGTTGTTTTTAAGGGCCTGCACTGTCGGCAGCAAGGTTTCCGTAAGGAATACCTTGCGTTTTTGCGCAAAGTTTTCCGCCAGATGTTTTTCTTCCGGGATGAGGTGAGTCGCCATGTATTTTTCCCAGATTTTGTCTGTTTCGGCCTCGTTGGCTTCGATGCGATTGATATGCGCGGAGACCGGGTGGTCGTGCAGTTTGGCGACCTCGTAGTTGGGGTTGTGCTGTAAGGCGCGCAGTACCTGATCGATGTCGGAATTGATTAATCGCGCCACCTTGCCGAGGTCGGCCAGGGGAACGGTCCGATCCGCATATACCGTTTCCAGGCTGCTGACCACGGTCGAGGTCGCGCGCAGGCCGATGATGCCGATGGCGACCATGAAAATCGTCATCAGGATGACCAGAAAAACCAAGCGTGGGCCGACGTTCAGTTTGCTTAACATTCTTTTTTCTCCGGGACTGAAATTGTTTTTTTATTTGTGTTTTTTATTTGTGAAGATAGTTAACCTTAAATTTAATGCGTGTGTCAAATCGCACGCCATTCAAAAACAATTGTGTGCCCGGTCCAGTGGTCGTGCAATCCGGGGCGGCTATTAAAGGAAGTTCTGCTTCTGATTTCGGGGCCGAAGAGTCCGCACGGTGTTGACGTAATGGTTGAAATTGAGTGGCCTTGAACCTTCAATGGTTTGTGAATCTAAATTCTCCCGCATATACTTGTGACCGTCTTTTGCCAATCAAACCGAATCGAAACATGGACTGGAAATCTGCCGGCACTTTCGACGACATTCTCTACCACCAGGCCGAGGGTATCGCCCGGATTGCCATCAACCGCCCCGAAGTGCGCAACGCATTTCGGCCTCTAACCGTGCGGGAGTTGATGGAGGCTTTTCACCGGGCGCACATGGATCCATCTGTCGGCGCCATTATCCTGACCGGGGCCGGCGACAAGGCGTTTTGCTCCGGCGGCGACCAGAAAGTGCGCGGCGATGACGGCGGCTACCACGACGACCAGGGTGTGCCCTTCCTCAACGTGCTGGATTTGCAGCGCCAGATTCGCGGCCTGCCCAAGCCTGTGGTGGCGATGGTGGCGGGCTATGCTATCGGCGGCGGCCATGTGCTGCATTTGATTTGCGACCTGACCATCGCCGCCGACAACGCCCGCTTCGGCCAGACCGGTCCGCGCGTCGGCAGTTTCGACGCCGGCTTTGGCGCCGGATTGCTGACGCGCACGGTGGGCATGAAAAAGGCCAAGGAAATCTGGTTCCTGTGCCGCCAGTACGATGCCGAGGAGGCGCTGGCGATGGGGCTGGTCAACGCGGTGGTGCCGCTGGCCGGGCTGGAAATCGAAACCGTCAAATGGTGCCGGGAGATGCTGCAACTCTCGCCCACCGCGCTAAGGGTGTTGAAGTCGGCATTCAATGCGGATACCGACGGCCTGGCGGGCATTCAGGAGTTGGCCGGCAACGCCACGGCGCTCTATTACATGACCCCGGAAGGCCGGGAAGGACGCGATGCCTGGCTGGAGAAGCGGCCGCCCGATTTCGGCAAGTTCCCGCGCAGGCCATGAAGCTTTATTACCACAGTCAGGCAGGGTGGGCACGGTTTTGTGCCCACGCGGTTGATTGCCTGTCCGCGTGGGCACGATAAAGCTGTGCCCACCCTGCCTGACTCAGCACTTCATGCCTGGTGGCTGGCGATCCGCCCCAAGACCCTGAGCGTTTCGCTTACGCCGGTGATGGTTGGCAGTAGCCTGGCCTATGCCGAAACCGGCGCTGTGCTATGGCTGCCCCTGCTGGTGGCGCTGGCGGCGGCGATACTGATCCAGGTCGGTACTAATTTACATAACGATGTCAGTGACTTCGAGCGCGGCGCGGATGGCGCTGAGCGCATCGGCCCGGCGCGCGCCACCGCCTCGGGCTGGCTCGCTCCCGCCGTTGTGCGGCGCGCTGCCTTCACCTGCTTCGGCCTGGCTGTGCTGCTCGGGATTTACCTGGTATGGCATGGCGGCTGGCCGATCCTGCTGCTCGGGCTTTGTTCCGTTGCCGCCGGCTGGGCCTATACCGGCGGGCCTCGCCCGATTGCCTACAGCGCCCTGGGAGAACTGTTCGTCTGGCTGTTCTTCGGTCTGGGGGCGGTGATGGGCAGCTATTATCTGCAAATCCTTAGTTTGGGCTGGAGTGTTTTCGTCGCTGCATCCATGGTCGGTTTGTTAGCCGCTGCCGTGATTGCGGTGAACAATTACCGGGATTTCGACGGTGACCGGAAAGTAGGCAAAAACACCCTGGCAGTGCGAATCGGGCGCGGCGGCAGTCGGGCGGAATATGCGCTGCTGCTGTTCACGCCCTATTTGCTGCTGCCGCTGTTGGCCTGGTTGGGCCATTCCGGTTGGGGGGTCGGGCTACCGCTGCTGTCGCTGCCTCTGGCGTTGTCATTGTGGCAGCGTTTCCGGCGTGAACGGCCAGGGCCGGCGTTCAACCTCATCCTGGCGCAGACGGCGCAACTGCAGTTGGGTTTCGGGATTCTGTTAAGCATTGGGATATTGTTATGACCAGATTTGTTTATTTGTTTGCGTTGGGCCTGGTTCTTATGGCCGGCATAACCTTTGCCGCCGAAATGGAATCCATGCCCTCCGCCGACCCGGTGTTTGCAGCCACGCTGGCTGATTTCGACGGCAAGCCGGTGCCGCTGGCGGAACTGAAGGGGAAGCTGGTGGTGTTGAACTTCTGGGCGACCTGGTGCGGGCCTTGCCGCACGGAGATACCGCACTTGATCGAGGGCCAGGAAAAGTATGGCCCGCGCGGCATCGTGTTCATCGGCGCAGCGGTTGAGGACAATGCCGGCTCGGTGCGTGATTTTGGCAAGGCCTATGGCATCAACTATACCGTAGCGATGGCCGGCAAGGACCAGGGCATTGCCCTGTTGCGTGCCCTTGGCAACAAGATTGCAGGCCTGCCCTTCACCATCGTGCTTGACCGCCAGGGCAACATCGTTGCCGCCAAGCGCGGAATCATGACGCCAGCGCGCTTGCAGCAGATACTCGATCCTCTCCAGTAGTGCCTGTAGTGCGTCTTACCCACTGCACTTTCACGCCCTATCGCTTGCCGTTGCGCCAGCCGTGGGCCAGTGCGCGTGGCGGATTCGCCGTGCGCGAAGGCTGGCTGGTCAGGTTGGTGACCGATGCGGGACTGGCCGGTTATGGCGATTGTGCTCCGCTGCCGCAAGCCGGTACGGAGAACATGGATAGCGCCGCCGCTTGTTTGTCGGGTTGGGCTGCGACTCTACCTGGCCTGACACTGGAAGTGGCGCTCGGCAGGATAGCCGCTTCCCTCTCTCCTGGCTCTCTCCCAGCGGGATGCCCTCACCTCAATCCTCTCCCGCAAGCGGGAGAGGAGGCAAACGTGAAAGGCGCTTGTTTAGACCTGAGGGACGAGGTCTCGCTTCGCGAGTTTTACGTTAACGCAGCCGGAGCGCCCGCGGCCTGTTGCGGTCTGGAAACGGCTCTGCTCGACTTGCTGGCGCAGCAGGCCGGGCTTCCTCTGGCGCGCTGGCTTAACCCGCGTTCAGCCGCCGCCGTCAAGGCGAATGCCGTGCTCGGCGGCCTGGATCAACCGGTGGTCGAGCGCGCGCTGGCCGCAGTGGCCGAAGGTTATTCCGTTCTCAAGCTGAAGGTGGGGCTGGCGGCAGGGCATGAGGAAATCCCTTTGTTGCATGATCTGGCGCGCTGCCTGCCGGCGGGCGTTTCCTTGCGGCTGGACGCGAACTGTGCGTGGAACGAGAAGGAGGCGGAAGATTTTCTCGGTGCATTGGCCGGTCTGCCGGTGGAATCGGTCGAGGACCCCTTGGCCAGCCCGGACAGGGCGGGGTGGTTTCGTTTGCAGGCTGAAGTTCCTTTCCCGCTGGCGGCGGATGAATCCTTGCGGATCATGGGCGCGGATATGGTGTTCAGTCAGCCGCCGGTGCGGCGCGTGGTGTTGAAGCCGATGGTGCTGGGTGGGCTGGTGCCCGCACTGGCGCTGGCGCGCCGGGCGCGTGAGGCGGATGTGGAATGCGTGGTGACGACCACGGTTGACAGTGCGGTCGGGGTGACTGCAGCCCTGCATTTGGCCGCTGTCGTGGCGAACGATCTGGCGCATGGTTTGGCGACTTCGGCCTGGCTGTTGCGCGATGTCGGGGGGGCGCCGCTTGTGGATAGGGGAGTTTTGCGGCTGGGGGGTGGCCCGGGTCTGGGCTGTTGTCCGGTAACAGGAGAAAAAATATTTTTTAGTTGATCTGGATCAATTGTAGAAGATGGTGCTATATTGCACAGCATTGGGACAAGATTGTCCTGATTGATCGGATAAATGAGGATGTTTTGGCGTGGTTTGCCGGGATGGATGCAGAAATAAGACTTGCAACTTGATCTAGGTCAAAGATTAAAGATGTGCTATATATGAAAATGTGTGTGTCAAATCGCACACCTTGGATTT
The DNA here is from genome assembly GCA_964351305.1 of uncultured Sulfuricella sp. GTDB lineage: Bacteria > Pseudomonadota > Gammaproteobacteria > Burkholderiales > Sulfuricellaceae > Sulfuricella. Next base: position 8,279 of record CAYGNO010000017.1, on the reverse strand, counting down.
TGGTTGGCACGGGGTAGGTGCGGGGTTTTCCTTGTGCATGGTTTTAACTTGGTTTTAATAATAGGAGGCGTATATGAAGCTCTTCACTAAGCAAACAGCCACGCTGGTATTGGCGGCGGGGATGGGTTTTGCCGCAGTGTCCAGTGCCTGGTCGGCGGAATCGCTGCAGGACGTAATGAAGCGTCGCGGCCTGTCGCAGCAGGACTTGTTGGCCGCATCTAAAACCTATGTGCCGACCGGCAAGCGCGACGACTTCATCGCCTTCAGCTCGGGCGGCCAGTCTGGCCAGGTGATCGTGTACGGTATTCCGTCCATGCGCATCCTGAAATACATCGGCGTGTTCACCCCCGAACCTTGGCAGGGTTATGGTTTCGACGAGAGCTCGAAGAAAGTGCTGGCCGGCGGCAACATCGACGGCAAGCAGATCACCTGGGGCGATACCCACCACCCGGCGATTTCCGAAACCAACGGCAAGTACGACGGCCAGTTCCTGTTCATCAACGACAAGGCCAACCCCCGCATGGCGGTGATCGACCTGCGCGATTTCGAAACCAAGCAGATCGTGGTTAACCCGATCTACAAATCGGAGCACGGCGGCGCTTTCGTGACCCCGAACACCGACTACGTGATCGAGGCCGCTCAGTACGCCACTCCGCTGGCGAACAGGAAATTCGTCCCGCTCGAGCGTTTCAACGAGGAATACCGCGGTGGCGTGACTTACTGGAAGTTCGACCGCAAGGAAGGCCGCATCGACGTGAAGAAATCCTTCTCGCTCGAATTGCCTCCTTACAGCCAGGACTTGTCCGATGCCGGTAAAGGTCCGTCCGATGGCTGGTCGTTCACCAACTCTTTCTGCTCCGAGCGTTATGTCGGCGGTATCGAGAAAGGCCGTCCTCCGTATGAGGCCGGCTGCTCCGCTAAAGACACCGACTACATGCACGTGATCAACTGGAAGAAAGCTGCCGAACTGGTTGCTGCCGGCAAGGCCAAGAAGATCAACGGCCATGACGTGCTGATGATGGAAACCTCCATCAAGGAAGGCATCCTGTTTCTGGTTCCGGAGCCGAAGAGCCCGCATGGTGTTGACGTAACGCCTGACGGCAAGCTCATCACGGTGGCCGGCAAGCTGGATACGCACGTTTCGGTGTTTAGCTTCGAGAAGATCATGGCTGCGATCAAGGCTGGCAAGTTCGAAGGTAAAGACCCCTACGGCATTCCGGTGATCGCCATGCAGGACGCGTTGCACAAGCAGGTTCAGTTGGGCCTGGGTCCGCTGCACACCCAGTACGACTCGAAGAAGTGCGTGGCCTACACCTCGCTGTATGTGGATTCCCAGGTTGCCAAGTGGGACTACTGTGAAGGCAAGGTGCTGGACAAGATTTCCATTCACTACAACATCGGCCACTTGAACACCATGGAAGGTGACTCAATGGATCCGAAGGGCCGTTACCTGGTGGCGCTGAACAAGCTGGCGATCGACCGCTTCAATCCGGTGGGTCCGCTGCATCCGCAGAACCATCAGCTGATCGACATCGCCAACGACAAGATGCAGTTGCTGTACGACATGCCGTTGCCCCTGGGCGAGCCGCACTACATGGTGTCGATCGATGCCAAGACCCTGAAGCCGGGCGTGCGCTACAAAGTGGGTACCGACAGCCGTACCGACAAGCCGCATCCGGGCATGGTGAGAGCGGGCGAAGAGAAGACCGTAAGGAAGGGCAACAAGGTCGAGGTGTTCGGTACCCTGATCCGTTCCCACATCACGCCGGAAACCATCGAAGTGGAAGTCGGCGATGAAGTCACCGTCAACCTGACCAACCTCGAGCGTGCCCAGGACGAGACCCACGGCTTCACGGTGAGCACCTACAACGTGCATGCCTCCATCGAGCCGGGCAAGACCGTGTCGGTGAAGTTCAAGGCCGATAAGGAAGGCGTGTATCCGTACTACTGCACCGAGTTCTGCTCCGCGTTGCACCTGGAAATGCAGGGCTACTTGCTGGTCAAGCCGAAGGGTTACAAGGAAGTCAAGGTGGCCGCAGCCAAGGCTGACTACACCAAGGCTGACTACGACAAGCAGGTGAAGAAAATCGCCGACACCCAGGCGGTAATCGACAGCGTGGTGGGTTACATCACCAGCGTTAACTACAAGGACTTCCCTGATGTGGTGGCGTTGGTGGAAGATGCGACCGACCAGTTGGGCAAGATGCCGGCTGCCAAGGCCAAGCACGAAGAAGCGGCCAAGAAGGGCGATTGGCAGAACGCTGTTCTGTGGGCCGAGCAGGTCTGGCAGTATCAGGTGAAGACTGCCGACATCGGTCTGCGTGCCAAGACCTACCTGGAGCAAAAAGGCGCTACCAAGGTGGCTAAGTAAGCTGGCTTGACTGAGCTGTAACACCCGAAGGCGGGGGGCATGGAAATGCCCCCCGCTTTTTTGACTGTAAATTACATATACGAGATAAAAAGACATTTATATCTACAATATATCTTGATCTGCGTCAAGAAAACGGTTAGAATTTTGGCGTTGCAAAATAGAGTTGTTTATTTGATTAGGAGTTTAAAATATGAAATTTTTACCAGTTGTAGCCGCCACGCTGTCAGCTGCTTTAATCTGCGGCTCTGCCTTTGCGGGCGATGGCGCCAAGCTGTACGCGGAAAAAACCTGTGGAGCCTGTCATGGCAAGGATGGCAAGAAAACGCTGATGCCCGATTATCCGAAGATCGCCGGCCAGAACGTCAAATATATTGAAAAACAGATGCTTGACATCAAAAATGGCACCCGCGCCAACGGTAACAGCGCAGCCATGAAAGGCGTCATGGTTATCGTGAGTGATGCGGAGATCAAGGATATCGCGGAGTACTTGTCCAAGCTGAAGCCTTGATGCCTGCTATGGGAAGAAAAAACGCATTGATATAAATCAATGCGTTTTTTCTCATAAATCCATATGATTTGCAAAATTATATGTTGAGCAATTGCTCACAAGTCTTAACTGTTGATGAATATCGAAAGGATTGAAATGAAAAAAGCATTATTAGTGGCTCTGGTTATGGCATTGGCTCCGGCCGTAGCGCTCGCTGGTGCCCCTGCGCCAAAAAAAGGGGGTATCGAGGAAAAAGGCTATGTCTGGAACGCTCAGGAAGGCGAGAAAATCGAGGCATTGAAGCTCAAGGGCGATGCCAAGCGCGGCGAGGAGGCCTATGAAGTGTGCGGCGCCTGCCACCTGCCCAGCGGGGCCGGTCGTCCCGATGGCACCTTCCCGCAGTTGGCCGGCCAGCATACCACCGTGATCATCAAGCAGATGGCCGACATTCGTGCGGGTCTGCGCGACAATCCGACCATGTATCCGTTTGCCATCACCCTGGTCGACCCGCAGGAACTGGCCGATGCGGCCGCCTACATTGAAAAACTGTGCGTCCCCCCCGATCACGGCAAGTATGATGCCGCAGATGCCGCTCTTCAGGTCAACAAAGGCAAGGATCTCTACGAGAAGCAGTGCAAGGAGTGCCACGGCGCCAACGGCGAAGGCAACAAGGAGAAGTTCTATCCCGTTATCGCCGGCCAGCATTACAAGTATCTGCTGCGCCAGATGACTGAAATTCGCGACGGTCATCGCCGCAACGCCAATCCGGATATGGTGAAGGTGATCAAGCCTTACACCAACGATCAATTGGTGGCGATTTCCGCCTACCAGGCCAGCCTGAAAATGCCGGGTTCGATGTGCAAGCCTAAGGCCGGCGGCAAGAAGAAGTAATTAGCGGCACGTCTGGCAGTTCAAGAAAAACTATAGAAAGCAGGGAGCCCTGCTTTCTATAGCGTAATAATATAAGTTTTTCAGTGTATAAGAATATCCTTGTCAGGACATGTCAGGCGATGTCTCTGGGGTGGCTTCACGCCTGATTGGGCATGTGCCCAAATTCAACACGGTGAGTTAACACGATGAATGTCGTAAAAAATCCGAATTTACTCGTCAAAGGGCTAACGCTGGTCGCTTTGATACTTATGGTTGTGTCCTATTTTACCCCGATCTGGTGGGTATCCCTGACTGCGCCGAACTATCCCAAGGAAGCCTTCCCGGATGGCATCCGCATCCATTTCCACTTTGACGGCGTTTACAATGGCTGCAAGGCTCCGCCAAAAACCAGCCTGATGTACCAGGAAACCCTGCAGGTCGATCTGGGAGATGATCTCAGCCACCGCGACGAGGGTGGCGCATCGGGAGAAAAGCAGCAGGTGGGTCTCGATTGCGTGCATGAGATGAACACCATCAACCATTATGTGGGAATGTACCCAATCCTGACCGGCTCCCCGGTGGAACTCCGCTTGTCGAAATTCATCTTTGCTTTCCTCGCCGTGATGCTGCTGGGGTTCATGGTGACCCGGCGCAAGCAGCAACTCATGATACTCGGTGCGGGTTTTGCGGCGGTCAGCGCCTGGATGGTGGGCGATCAGATCGTCATGGGCAATCTGGATAAGTTTGCCGTGATTTACCATGATGCTGCGGCCACTTTCTTCAATCAACCCGAGGTGCTGAGCCGATGGGTAGCCAATCTGAAATTTGCTACCCATGCCGCGATCGGAGGACTGATTGTGGCCATGGTGATCATCATGCTGGGCGTCTGGAAAATCCGGCAGTTTCCGCTGCTGCTGGCCGTGGTCCCGGCCTTGCTCCCGGTTTTTTTCGTGCTGGATTACGCGGGCTGGTTGTGGTTCTTCGGGCATAATCTGCATCCCTGGGGGGCTTTCACCGTCAAACCTTTCATGCCGACCGTGTTTGGCGAGGGCAAGGTGGCGCAGTTCAGCACCTACTCCTATCCTTATTACGGCTATGCGATGTTGCTGCTGACCTCTGCCGCACTGTTCCCGGCTATTCTGATTCGCCGCAAAATGATGCGGGAAGAACAGGCTTGAAGGGATAGAATGTGCAATTCCCTGGTCAAAGTTACCAGGGAATTCTTGCTGCCCTTTGAGGAATAAACCAAATTAGAGTTGAGCTTGTGATTAACTGTTTGCGAACGGCATTTGCGTGGACGTTGCTGGTGGCGCCTCTTTCAGTGGGTGTTGCCGCCGATTTCGGGGGCAGCCCCGACTTGAGCACTATTCCACGCGTGGACGTGGATAAACCCATAGTACTTATTCCACTCTACGAGCGCGACCCCCGCATCCATTCTTTGATCCCTTTTCAGAAGCTGGTTGATGCCACCCCCGCCGGCGGTACCCTCAAGCCCAAGCCCGGGCGCTATGCCGGGCCCGTTCTGGTGGACAAGCCCATCGTGATTGACGGCGGCGGCAAGGTCACCATCGACGGCGGCAACAAGGGCACGGTGTTTATTCTGAAAACCAACAGTTCCACACTGCGCGGCCTGCACCTCACCGGATCGGGTTCGTCACACGATTCCGACGATGCCTGCCTCAACGTGCGGGGCAACAACAACCTCATCGAATCCCTGGTTATCGACGATTGCCTGTTCGGCATCGACCTCAAGCAGGCGAACAACAATATCGTCCGCAGCAACAAAATCAAGTCCAAGCCTGTCGAACTGGGCGTGCGCGGGGACGCCATCCGGCTCTGGTACAGCATGAACAATCGGCTGGAATACAACGACATCTCGGATTCACGCGACACCGTGGCATGGTATTCGAACGGCAATGTGTTCTGGAAAAACCGCACTGTCAGAAGCCGGTATTCCCTGCATTTCATGTTTACCGGTCAAAACGTAGTGGACAGCAACTACTATTATGACAACGCGGTGGGGGTTTACCTGATGTACACGGAAGGCGTGGTAGTGCGCAACAACGTGATTTCCCATGCCACCGGCGTAGCCGGTATGGCGATTGGCTTCAAGGAATCCAGCGGCGGTGCGATTGAGAACAACGAGATCATCTACTGTTCCATTGGGATAGGCTCTGACCTTTCGCCCTATCAGCCGGACACGACTATCCGCATCGAAGGCAACCTCATCGCCTACAATGGCATCGGCGTCATGTTCAACAGCGACCGGGAAGGCAATATCTTCAGGAAAAATGTGTTTGAGGGCAACCTGACTGATGTGGCGGTGGGAGGGGGTGGCTCATCCAAGCGTAACGTGTGGCACGGCAATTACTGGGATGACTATCAGGGGTTCGACCGCAACAATGACGGCGTTGGCGATACACCTTACAAGTTGTTTGCCTATGCGGACCGGATTTGGATGGAGGTGCCTCACGCACGGTTTTTCAAGAATGCGCCGCTGATGGAAGCCCTCGATTTTCTTGAGCGCCTGGCGCCCTTCTCCAACCCGGAGCTGATCGTCCAGGACGATGCGCCGATGTTTCACAAACCCGAAAGGGCACGAAAGTGACAGCCGAAAAGAAACCGGCAGCCCCGAACACCGGGGTGGTCAACAAGCGCAAGCTTGAAGAACGCCGCAAATTTCTGCGCTCGATGATTCTGGGCGCGGCGGTGCTGGGCATTTCCGCGCTGGGCTACATCCCGGTGGCCAGCGCGTGGCGCGTGCGCATGAGACCGCCGGGCGCGCTGGAAGAGCAGGATTTTCTTTCTTCCTGCATCAAGTGCGGGCAGTGCGTCCAGGTTTGCCCTGTGGCTGCAATCAAGCTTGACGACATTGACCAGGGCTTCGGTATCGGCGTGCCCTATATCGATTCGCGCAGCCAGGCCTGCGACTTCTCCTGCGACGCCGTGCAGTGCATTCTGGCCTGCCCTACCGGCTCGCTGGTTTACAACAAACCCGGTTTCATGCCGACGCGCGGCGAGATGAAAGTGGCGAATCCGCCCATCCTGCTGGCCAAGCAAAAAGATCCCGAGCCGACCCTGAACCTGAAGGAGCGCACTGGTCTGGCGCGCCTGGCTCGTCCCGATGCCTGCCTGGCTGTGCAAGGCAAGGGCTTCAAGGGCCAGGCGCGCGGCGTCGATTTCAAGGGCACCATGCGTTTTGTCGAGGTGGATCGCTGGAAGCCGATCCCGCTTCGGGATCATCCCTTCGACTTGCCGTTGTGCGATCTGTGCGTGCGCACCTGCCCGATCAAGGGCGCGATTTCGCTGCAAGAGGTAGTGGACAAGAATGGCATCAAGCGCATGACGCCGACAGTGCATGAGCCGTGCCTGGGTTGCGGCGTGTGTGAAATGATTTGTCCGGTGGAGCCGGCGGCAATCGTGGTGGATGCGCGCAAAGGGTGGGATGCGTGATGGCGAATAAATATTGGGAATCGGTGCGGGTGATGCTGGGGGCCGCCCCGAGTAAGGTGCAGCCTGCGGAATACACCGAAGAAGCGAAGACCATCCATTTTTACAAAAAAAACGAGAAACTGGATTTCGAGGCGCTCAGGGTGGAAGCCCACGAGCAGCAAAAGAAAGGCATCTGGCTCAAGCGGCGCTGGATCACGCTGCTCTCGATCAACCTGCTGTTCACGGTGTCCTTCTGGCTCGACATCCAGATCCTGGAAGGAGCGATGACCGCCTCGCGCCTGTTGGGCTTTCACCTGATCGACCTGAATTCCGCATTGCAGGTGATGCTGGCGCACAAGCACATCATCGTCAACCTGTTCATCGGTACCGGCACGGTTTTCGTCCTGTGGCTGTTGCTGGGCGGACGCACCTTCTGCTCCTGGGCCTGTCCCTACCATTTCCTGGCCGAGAATGCCGAGCGGCTGCACGTGTACCTGGTGCAAAAAAAGAAGATTTCCGACCATGTCTTCCACCGCGGTGTGCGCACGGTATTCTGGGTGCTGTTCGCACTGATGGCGATTATTACCGGCTATACCGTGTTCGAAACCATCTCGCCAGTCGGCATCGTCAGCCGCGCGCTGATTTATGGCCCAGGGCTCGCGCTTGGGTGGGTGGTGCTGTTGCTGCTGTTTGAGGTATTCTACTCGCGGCGCGCCTGGTGCCGTTATATCTGCCCGATCGGACTGACTTATGGCATCGTCGGTGTGTTTTCGCCGCTGCACGTGACCTACAAGCTGGCCAACTGCCATCATGAAGGCGAATGCCGCAAGGTCTGCGAGGTGCCTCATGTGCTGGATTGCGTCATCAAGGGTCGCGCGCCGACCGCCCAGCTGGACATCGGCGCGGACTGCACCCGCTGCGGCATGTGCATCGATGTCTGTCCAAGCGGTGCCTTGTCGTTCGAGATCAAGGGCCTGAGAAAGATAATGTAATGATCAATTTCAATCACGTTTCAAAGACTTTCAAGCGCAACCAGGTTCTCGACAATATCGATCTGAAGATCGAGCTCGGCGAGCGGATTGCCCTGGTCGGCTCCAACGGCGCCGGAAAAACCACCCT
>CAYGNO010000016.1:0-24599 GCA_964351305.1 uncultured Sulfuricella sp. | reverse complement strand
CCTCAAGCAAGGCCCCCCGGCGCTTGTGCATCTGTCGATGGAGGCACTGATGCCACAAGAGAAATGACTCGTCTCAAAAGAAAAATTTCCGCCACGAGCTTTAAAATCAACTATCGCCCCGCAGCTCTGATCCCGAATATTCGATCCGGCTTTCCCGAAGACTTGTTGCGGAGATTGGGGGAAAGCGATGAGTTTCTCCCGCGCAACGTCTCTCTCGGGATAGGGTATCCGCCATTAAAAGCACAATCCGATGCGCTTTCAGGCACAAATTCCGCGCGTGAAGTTGCATTTAAAACCGGGAGTCAATTGGTATTGTCGGGTGTCATCGATGCCGGCGTTGGGCGCAGCGATTATGGCCGGTGGATAGAGGTGGAAATCGATGCCTATGACGGCCTTACCGGAGTGCTGGTAGCGAAAAGACGCCAGGGCATGGAGATTGCGGGCGAAAGTGAAATTGAAATCAGATCGCTCTTCGGTAGCGCCAAGTATTTTAGTACGCCTTTTGGAAAGCGGTTCGATGTCCTGATGAAATCACTCATCAAAGGCATTGGGACCGATCTGGCCTGCACGCCATTCACGGCAAAAATTACAGATATCGATATCGACAATAACAAAATATATATCGATGGAGGGACTGCCTCTCGCGTAGCGCCGGGGGATAAATTCGTTGCCTACCATTCCGCAAAGCGGGTTCAGTCAGAGTCCGCAACCAACGGGTTACTGGGAGCCCAGACCCTTCCCGTTGCGTCGCTAACCATCAGGCAGGCATTCCCTTTATTCTCGATAGGTGAATTGTCGATCGACCCTAAAAAAACAGAGCTTCATGTGGGTGACTTTGTCAGCGCGCAAAAAGTGCATGTGGAGAAACGGGAGTAGCCGCTAAAAAACCTTGCTGTGCTGACTTCGAATTTTATGTTAATTGCCGTCGCTTAATTCTGGCTATAATTCAGGCTCCTGCTTAAATTTTAAAAACATCTCAATGGCCGCTGTCACTCCCAAGAAGAAACTCTTCGAGAACTTCGCCCTCGTCGCGAAAGCACTTGCCAGCGCCAATCGGCTTGAATTGCTGGAGGCTCTTGCACAAGGCGAGCGTGGCGTGGATGGGTTGGCGCAAGCAAGCGGCATGTCGGTAGCCAACACTTCCCACCACCTTCAAATCCTTCGCGGAGGCGGACTGGTCCAGTCGCGCAAGGAGGGCACCCAGGTTATCTACAGTTTGACCGACGAAAAGGTGCTTTCGCTGTTAACGGGTATCCGTAACGTGGCTGAACGACACTTGGCAGAGGTGGAGCGCATTGTCCGCGAAAACTTTGAGAGCCGGGACAACCTGACCCCCGTCCGTCGCGATGAACTTCTGGGATTGGTGAGCTCCGGGGAAGCGATGGTGATTGATGTTCGCCCCCCCGCCGAATACGATGCCGGCCATATCGCAGGGGCGGTCAATATCCCTCTTGAGTCCCTGCCGGAGCGGTTAAGCAAATTGCCTCATGACCAGGAGATTGTTGCCTACTGCCGTGGCCCTTATTGCATGCTGGCCTTCGATGCGGTTGAACAGTTGCGCCAGCACGGCTATCGTGCCCGCCGGCTGGAAGACGGTTTCCCCGAATGGAAGGTCGATCAGCTTCCTGTCGACCGCTAATACCCTCTTAAAAGCCCCTCCAACAAGCATCGATCTCCAGGTCGTCGAGCCACCCAAAAAATTAGCTTGACGACTTTGTGGTTATGGCCGAATAATACATTCAAGTATTCATTTGATTATTATGTTAGCTATAATCAAGTGGGTTCGCTGGTGCATATCCTGGGAGAAGAAACCCATCCGCATCGCAACCCCGCGCCCGCAATCTCCTAACAGGACCCACACATGAAACCTGCTCAGCTCATTTCCTCGTTACTCCTCGTGGCATTCTCGTCCCTGATGCTGCCAGCAGTCTCCTGCGCCGCAGATAATGCGGCGGTAAAGACCATGGAGGAATATTTCGAGTTCTCCGAATACGGCGGCGCCACCATCCTGCCCGAGCAGATCCCGGCCGAAGACTGGAAAAACATCACCCTCATCGACACCCGCGACGCCGATCAATACAAAAAGGCCCACATTCCCGGCGCCGTGAATATCGACTGGCGGCAGGTGCTCGGACGCCGTGCCGAACTGCCCGGCGACAGGATGGTGCTGGTGTACTGCAATTCCGGCACGCTCTCTGCCCAGGCCGGTTTGGCGCTACGAGTGGCGGGCATGGAAAACGTGCGCATCTTGCAGGGCGGGTTTAGCGAGTGGAAGGCCAAGGGTGGTTTCGACGCCTACAGGCGCGCGACGCGGAGTCCTGGCAAGAAGTAAAGATAAGCGTATCAAACCGACATCTTTAAGGAGCTCGACATGTCATTCAATAACTTGCGTTTCCCCCTTGTTCTGCTGCTTGCGTTCGCGGCGTTTCCCTACCCTTCATACGCCGGCGGACCGCCTGGCCAGGCGGTGCTCAACGGCCAGAAGGTGCTCACCCTGATCAGCCGCGACCCGCCCGGGGTGCGCTGCAACAACAACATGCAGATCGCCGCCGAGCTGTCCAATGTTTACAAGGTGCCGGTTCAGATCATCCCGGTGGCGTTCGCCGGGGCCGGCGCCAAGGCCCCGGCAGTGTACTACGGTGACCAGCTGATCGCGGTGGACGGGGGCGAGTTGAACGGCATGGTGAGTTATACCGAAATCGCCGACATCCTGGAGATCGAGAGTGTGCCGAAGCTGGAGCAGCAGGGCCGCCTGATGGAAGTGAGAAAGGATTTCGACACCCTCAAGGCAGCCATCAAGGCGGAAAATTAAAATGTGGCGAGTGTTCCTGCTGGCTGTGATGCTTGCTCCCGCCGCATACGGGAACGAGTTGCAGGCCTGGGAAGGCTGGATCGTGGGCGAGCCGTGCGCCGCGACCCTGCGCGTGGCCGATTGCCCCCTGCATTATGTGGACCAGCCGGTGCTGCTGCTGGAAAACGGGCAAAAACTGGCTTTCCTGTCCGGCGATGGAAAAGCCATTCCCGCCGAAGAGGTGGACAAGGCCTACGCCAAAAAAGTGCGCCTCAGCGGCGAGGTCAAGCAAGGTGTGCTGCATCCGGTCAAGCTCGACCTCCTGGAAGTGAGCGGCGAGCGCAAATTTTTCAAGGGCTGCCTGTGATTCAGAGGACAGGGAACAGAAGCCAGAAGACAGAAAAAACCTCTTGGCTTCTGGCGCTGGCTTTCATTCTGGGAACACAACTTTTCCCGGCCTGGGCCGACGCAGCGGGAATGTTCGACAAGACGCTCGCCGGCCTTGCCGGAATGGAAGCCTACCCGGTGCCGCTCAAGGCGCCAATTTTTGACCTGCCTGCACTGACGGGCGAAGCACACGCCAAGACCCATTACCAGGGCAAGGTGGTGCTGCTCAACTTCTGGGCCAGCTGGTGTCCGCCCTGCCGCGAGGAGTTTCCTTCGCTGGAGCGCCTGCAGCAGTCCCTGGGTGGCAAGGATTTCACCGTGCTGGCGGTCAGCGTGATGGACAGCGAAACCGGCATCGCCCGTTTCCTCGGCGACCGCAAGCCGCCCTTCGACGTGCTGCTCGACGCCGAGGGAAAAACTGCGCGGAATTACCGCGCCATGGGGGTGCCGGTAACCTATCTGCTCGACCGCGAGGGGCGGATGTTGGCAGGCAAGACCGGGCCGCAGGCCTGGGATAGTGTGGAAATGCAGCGGTTGATTCGACAGGTCATTGATTTGAACCACTGAGGACACGAGGGAAAGCGACAAAGCCTTTCTCTGCGTCCTTGAGGTAAACATGAGGGCTGCAATAATGCGTTTGACACGGGTATTCGCGTTGCTGTTTCTACCGTTTGCTGCTCTGGCAGCCGAGCCGGCGTTCCTGGTTTCCAGCGAGCAGCTGGCGACGGAAATGAAGGCTGGAAAAATTCGCGTGCTCGACGCCGAGAACGGCGAAAACTTCAACCGCGCCCACCTCCCCGGCGCGCTAAATCTGTATTTCATGGACCTCGAGGACGCCGAGGAGAACGCCAAGACCGGCCAACCGATCTTCCCGCAGCTGGCGGCCTCCAAGTTCGGCGCGCTGGGGCTGACCCGCGATGCCGACGTGGTGGTGTACGACAGCGGCGATGGACGCGCCGCCTCGGCAGTGTGGTACATCCTGCGCTATCTCGGTCACGACAGGGTGCGCATTCTCGACGGCGGTTTCCGTAAGTGGCTGAAGGAAGGGCGCGCCGTGACCCAGGAAACGGTCAAGTCCGCCAAGGCGACCTATGTGCCCAAGCCCCGTAGCGACTGGGCGGTCAGGACGGACTCGCTGGCCAAGCCCGGCGCCCTGCTGCTGGATGCGCGCGGGCTGGCCGAGTTTTCCGGCAAGGACAACGGCGGCGCGCGCCAGGGCGGCCACATTCCGAATGCGCGCAGCTTTCCCTGGAGCCAGTTGAGCGGCGAGTCGGCGACCTTCAAACCGGCGGAGGCGATGAAAAAATCCCTGCTCGATGCCGGCATCACCCCCGACAAGGAAATCGTCACCTACTGCAACGGCGGGCTAGGACGCTCCACCTTCCTGTTCGCCGCGCTGCAACTGCTCGGCTACGACAAGGTCAGAGTCTATCCCGGCTCGTGGGTCGAGTGGGCCTCCGACCCGGCACGACCGATCGAGCGCTGAGCATGGAACGCAGAGAATTCCTCAAAGGCACGGCCTACTGCGGCTTGGCGCTGGCCTTCGGTGGGCCGCTGACCAGCCTGCGCGCTTTCGCCGCCGTGGCCGATCCGCGCCACGCCATTCGACAAGGCTCAGGACAGGCCTGGGAGGATTACTACCGCAAAGAGTTTCTCGGCACCCGCGGCGACGCCCAGGGCTTCGCCTTCCACTGCTCCAACTGCCAGGGCAACTGCGCCTGGAAAGTGTATGCCAAGGACGGCAAGGTGACGCGCGAGGAACAGTCCGCCGCCTACCCGCAGATCAACCCGAACATCCCCGACGCCAACCCGCGCGGCTGCAACAAGGGGATCATCCACTCCAAGCAGATGTACCAGGCCGACCGCCTGCTCCATCCCATGAAGCGCACGGGCAAGCGCGGCGATGGCCAGTGGGAGAGGGTTTCCTGGGAATCCGCCGCCGCCGATATCGCTGCCCGCGTGGTGGGCACTCTGCAGAAGGACGGTCTCGGCGCGCTCATGCTCCACTGCGGCACCGGCATCCTCTCCCAGGGGCGGCGCGCCGGCCCGCTGCGCCTGGGTTCGCTGCTGGGCGCGCAGCGGCTTTACCCCGCCAGCGCGGTGGGAGACATGTTCACCGGCGCCTCGCTCGCCTACGGCATCGCCACCGTCGGCCATTCGCTGGATGCCTGGTTCGAGGCGAAAACCATCATCCTGTGGGGCATTAACGCGGCGGTGACGCGTATCCCGGACGCGCATTACCTGAGCGAGGCGCGCTACAACGGCGCCAAGATTTACTGCATCACGCCCGAATACAACGCTACCGCCAAGCTTGCCACCGACTGGATACCGGTCAAGGCGGGAACGGACAGCTTCCTGGCGATGTCTCTGCTGCACGTGCTGTTCCGCGACAATTTGATTGACCAGGAGTTCGTGCGCGAGCAGACCGACCTGCCCTTCCTGGTACGGCTCGATACCGGCGACCTGCTCCGCCACCGCGACCTGCGCGACAAGGGCAAGGACGACGTGTTCTACTGCTGGGACGAGGCGACGAAAAGCGCCCAAACCATGCCCGGTACCATGGGGCATTTCAAGAAATCGCTGCGACTCGGTAAGCTCAAGCCCTCCCTGGCCGGCAGATGGGAAGTCAAGGGACGGGACGGCAAGCCCATTCCCGTCACCACCGTTTTCGAACAGGCCCGCGTCGAGGCGCTGAAATTCCCGCCGGATAAAACGCGAGAGAGCACCGGCGTTCACCCCGAGCTGGTGGAGCGCATGGCGAAGGACTTCGCCCGCGCCGACAAGGCCATCGTCAACATCGGCTTCTCCCTGCACAAGTACGTTTCCGGCACCATGACCTGCTGGGGCGCGGCGCTGGCCTGCGCGCTCACCGGCCACGCCGGGGAGCGCGGCGGACTGGACACCGAGAACAACTGGAGCCTGGGCGGCATCGGGCCGCTGTCCAGTCCCAAGCCGGCGCGTTTCGCCTCCGGCTTCTTCAGCGAGTGGATGAACGGTGGCATGGAGGAGACCATGCGGCGCCATTACTCCGATGCTCACTTGAAAACCACGGCAGGCTTCGACCACGCCGAAACCGCCCATCTCGCGGAGAAGTTCCGCCAGACCAGCAATGCCTATTTCGGCAAGCCCAAAGCGGTGTTGCTGTTCGCCGACAACATGCTGCAGCGCAACAAGTCGGAATCGAACTACCGGCGCAACTTCATCGAAAGCCTGGAGCTGTTCGTCAACGTCAACCACCGCATGGATTCCACCGCGCTGTGGGCGGACTACGTGCTGCCGGCCAAGAGCCAGTACGAAAGCTGGGATTTGCGCGGCGAGCTGGGCTATCACCGCTTCTGCAACATCACCGTGCCGCCCAAGGGGCTGAAACCGGTGGGCGAGACCAAATCGGAATGGGAAATCTGCCACCTGCTGGCCCAGGCGATTTCCAGGGAAGCGGAAAAACGCGGCATCGCAGCCATCCCCGACCCGGACTATCTTGAAACCAAGGGCGACAAGGCGGCGCCGGTGATACGCGATCTTCAGCACCTGCCGGAGGACTTCACAGACGGTGGCAAGCTGATGAACGACGAGGACGTGGTGCGCTGGGTGATGAACAACGTCCCGGCGATCAAGCCGTGGACGCCGGAGGATGCAATGAAGCACGGCTTCGTTACCCTCAACCGCGAGGCGGGCTTCAACTCGCCGCTTTACGCCAACCGCCCGTTTTACTCCTTCGAGTACAACGTCTACCTGCGCCAGCCCTACAAAACCCTATCCGGGCGGCAGCAGTTCTACGTCGATCACCCGGTGTTCAAGAAACTGGGCTGCCCCACGCCCACGGCGATGAAACCGCTGCGGCCCAACACCTTCCCCTTTGCCTTCTACACGCCGCACACCCGCCACGGCATCCACTCGCAGTGGCGCAGCAATACTTACCTGCTCCGCCTGCAACGCGGCGAGCCTTATATCTGGCTCAACCCCAGGACGGCGGCAGGCAAAGGCATCGCCGAGGGCGACCCGGTGCGGGTGTTCAACGATGTAGGGGCATTCCAGGCGCGCGCCAAGCTGATGCCGGGCGTGCCGCCCGACTCGGTGGTGATGGACCATGCCTGGGAACCGTATCAGTTCAAGCAACGCCTCGGCCTCAACAACGCCGTGGCCGGCCTGCTTTCGCCGCTGGAACTGGTGGACGGCTGGGGCCACCTGACCTTCAGCCCCAACTGGGACGGCAACATGATCGCCTTCGAATCGGCGGTGGATGTGGAGAAAACCGCATGAATCCAGATTATGCTCGTGCATGTAGGAGCGCCGCCCCCGGCGCGAATGCGGTCGCAAATCGCGGCGAGGGCGCCGCTCCCACAGCGGTATTTTGGCTCTATGGATAATCCGGGATGAAAACACCTTCAGTACCGGCGAGACAGCTCGGCATGGTCATCGACCTCAACAAGTGCATCGGCTGCCAGACCTGCACCCTGGCCTGCAAGACCCAGTGGACCGACCGGGGCGGGCGCGAGTTCATGTACTGGAACCACGTCGAAACCAAGCCCGGCCTGGGCTACCCGCGCGATTGGGAGAAAGCCGGCGGCGGCTGGGAGAACGACAAGCTCAAGCCGGGCCGCCTGCCGCGCCTGGCGGAGGATTACGGCGTGCCGGCGGAGTTCAACCACGATGCGCTGTTCGAGCCGGGCGACGCCCCGCTGCGCCCGCTGGAGGCAATGCAGTGGGGTCCGAACTGGCAGGAGGATCAAGGCGCGGGCGAGTTTCCCAACAGCCACTTCTTTTACCTGCCGCGCCTGTGCAACCACTGCACCAAGCCGGCGTGCCTCGCTGCCTGTCCGCGCCAGGCGATCTACAAGCGCGAGCAGGACGGCATCGTGCTGATCGACCAGGAGCGCTGCCGCGGCTATCGTTACTGCGTCGCCGCCTGCCCCTACAAGAAGATTTACTTCAACCCGCTGGCGGGCAAGTCCGAAAAGTGCATTTTCTGTTATCCGCGCGTGGAAAACGGCCTGCCCCAGGCCTGCGCCTACCAGTGCGTAGGGCGGGCACGCCACGTTTCCTATCTGGACGACACGGGCGGCGCGTTGCACCAGTTGGTCAACGAATGGAAGGTGGCGCTGCCGCTTCATCCCGAGCATGGCACCCAGCCCAATGTCTATTATGTGCCTCCGCTGTCGCCTTCCACCTTCGACGCCGAAGGCAAGCCCACCGGACAGCCGCGCATCCCTGACGAATATCTGGAGGAGTTGTTCGGGCCGGCGGTTCATGCCGCGCTGGTGACCCTTAAGCAGGAGATCGCCAGGAAAGAAAAGGGTGAATCGTCTGCGCTGATGGACCTGCTGATTGCCTACCGGCACGGCGACATGTTCCGGCTTAACCCGCCCAGGGGGGGGACGGTATGACTCGTTACCGGCGAAGCTGGCCGTTTGCGGGAATACCGTCCGGCCCCCGACACTCTGCCCTCTGGATTTTCGACATAAGTGCGGAGGGGGCGAAATGAAGCCCACGCGCTGGCTCCTGGCTTTGCTGCTGGCGGCGGGTAGCGCGCTCGCCGCGCCGCCGGAACTCGACCTGCTGCGGCAGGCTGGACGGGTGATGGATGCTGGTGCAGTTGCGGACATGCCGCCGCTGTCGCCGGGCGACCCGGCTTGGGGCGCGACGCCCGCAACACTGCTCAGGCTCTATCCCCAGCGCAGCACGGCGCCCAACTTCGAGGAAGCCGCTCCGGCCACGCTGAAAGTACAGGCGCTGGCGGGGAAAGGCCATCTCGCCCTGCGGCTGGCGTGGGCGGACAAGGGCGAGAACCGGCCAGACCCCAAGCGCACCGACCGCTTCGCCGATGCAGCGGCGGTGCAGTTCCCCGCCCGGCCTGGGCGTCTGTTGCCATATATCGGCATGGGCGAACCGAACAATCCGGTTTCGCTGTGGTTCTGGCGCGCCGGAACGGTTCCCGAACTGGCCGAGGCAAGCGGGTTCGGCACGTTGACTGCGCTACCGGGCGCGGGTCCGGAGGTCGATGCGGTGCATGGCGCAGGCGAATGGACGGTGGTTTTGCGCGCGCCGCTTGCAGCCAATGCGGGCAGTCCGCTGCCGGTTGCCTTCGCGATCTGGGATGGCGCGGCTCAGGGGCGGGACGGGCGCAAGTGGCTGTCATCCTGGCAGGTGCTGCGCCTGCCAGCCATGCGGGACGACCGGGCGCGGCTGCGCGCCTTCGCCGCCGAGTCGTTCACGGTAGGCAACGCCATACGCGGGGAAAAGCTGGCGGCGGAGCGCGGCTGTAGCGCCTGCCACCGCCTGCCCGAGGGGCCGGCCTTCGATACCGGCCCTGCACTGCTCAACGCCGGCGGCATCCACTGGCCGGGCTATCTGCGGCGGTCTATCCTGCAAGCCTCGTCCTTTGTCGTACCGGGCAGGAGTTACGGTGCAAATGGCGTTTCACTGATGCCCGATCAGGAGTGGCGCGGCACAGAAGTGGAAGACCTGGTGGCCTATCTGACTTCATTAAAGTGAAACTCGCGAAGCGAGCCTTCGTCCCCCAGATCGAAACCACCGCCCTTCTCCTTCGCCCCCTCTCCCCTCGTGGGAGAGGGTTGGGGAGAGGGGGTAAACGAGGGCAGGGGCGAGGGAAACGGGCATGGTGAGTTTCATTATCAGGGATGGCGCCATTGCCATGCCCGTTAAAATAAGGAGAGCGACATGAAAACCCTGTTCATCCTCAACGATCCGCCCTACGGCACCGAGCGCAGCTACAACGGCTTCCGACTGGCGCGGGCGCTGGCGAAGCACGAGGACAACGAAATCCGCGTGTTCCTGCTGGGCGATGCGGCCCTGTGCGCCAAGGCGGGGCAGAAGGTGCCGCAAGGCTATTACAACATCGAGTTTTTTGCCCAGAGCATCCTGAAACGCGGCGGCGAGATCGGCGTGTGCGGTATTTGCATGGATGCGCGGGGATTGAAGAACGAGGAAATGATTCCCGGCAGCCAGCACAGCACGCTGGAGCACCTGGCCGAATGGACCCTGTGGGCGGAGAAGGTGCTGGTTTTTTAAGCAGTCGGCTGTACCCGTAAGATCGCAAGGGTATTCCCCGTGGTTGTATTCCGCTGAAGCGGAACAACACACGCGAAGGGCATCCCGCCGGGAATGGATGCCTCGCATCTCGTACCGGAGAAAAAGCCCGACAAAACAGCACCTTGATTTCATATCGGAACATGCAGGTATAAATATTTTCGTTTCCTATATTCTAAAGTTCTTTTGAATAGTATATTATAAATCGTACAAACTTTTTAGAGCGTAGGAGGCATCATGATTTTCCTGGCCATTATTTCCGGAGCCATCACCGGCATCGTATTGGGTCTGTTCGGCAGCGGCGGTTCCATCATCGCCATGCCGGCGCTGATGTATCTGCTCGACGTGGAGGCCAAATCAGCGATCGCCATGAGCATGGGCATCGTCGCCGTCACCGCCACCATTTCGGGCTGGGACAACTGGCGGCGCGGCAATGTCGATCTCAAGGTGGCGGCGATGTTCGGTTTTTTCGGCGTGATCGGCACCTACGGCGGCGCCCGCCTTGGGGTATACACGCCGGTGCAGGTACAGCTCACCTTGTTCGCGCTGGTGATGTATGCCGCTGCCTGGAAGATGCTGCAAATCAAAAAGCAGCCGGTAAGTCAGTTGGCCACGGCAGGCGGGCCACCCTTGCCGGAAAATGAGGTCATTTCGGCGCACATGGGACATATCGCCGCGCACGGCGTCGGTGTCGGCGTGCTGACCGGGCTGGTGGGCGTGGGCGGTGGATTCCTGATCGTACCGGCGCTGGTGCTGCTTTCGGGTATCCCGATGAAACTCGCCATCGGCACCTCGCTGGTCATCGTCGCCGCCAAGTCCTACTCCGGTTTCGCCGGTTATGTCGGGGCGGTGCCGGTGGACTGGACGACCATGGCTTTGTTCACCACGGTGACGGTGGCCGGCAGCTTTGTTGGCACACGCATTGCGCACCGCTTCTCGCAGGCGACGCTGAAGCGCAGCTTCGGCATATTCCTGGTGTTCGTGGCAAGTTACATTCTGCTCAAGACCGTATTGTAAGGAGAAACAGCCATGAGCCACGCCATTCATGTAGAGGCCAATAATCCGCCCGGCAAGCGCTGCACCCTGTATATCCGCTACGCCGAGAAAATCGGCCAGCACCTCGGCACGCCTTTTTCCGCCATCTTCCACTCGCCCCATCCCGTGCAGGGGCGAATTACACCGGCCTTGCTGGTGAGAGGCGTGGCGCTGGTTCCCGCAAATGGCGAAGTGCTGTTGCCGCAGGATGTCTGCTCCGCCTTGGCCGATGCGCCGGCGGAATTGCTGGAAACCCTGTCCGCTGTGCACCAGACCACGATGACTGACTGAACCTTTTTTCAATTCCGACAATAAGGAAGAATCATGCCGCAACCGATCAAGGTCCATTCCCAACATCCGCCCGGCGGGCGTTGCACGCTTTACGCGCTTTATGCCGAAGAGCTATCATCCAGCCTAGGCTTGGCCCGGCGCGTCGTTCATACTGACTGCCGCGACGCGCATGGCGAGGGCTTTCCCGCACTGCTGGTGAAGGGGGTGGCGCTGCAACCTTCTGACGGAGTGATCCTGTCGCCGGAGGATATCTGTGCGGGGCTGGCGAGCGCCGGGCTGGATTTGAGTGCCGCCCCGGACTTGGCCGCACGGCTGGAAGCCATTCAGGAACGCTTTCTCGAGGGGGTTGAATGAACGACAAGAACAAAGGGCTTTCCACCCGCTGCATCCATGCCGGGGAAATTAAGGATGCTCACGGCTCGCCGCATACGCCGATCTACACGACCACCACGTTCAAATTCGACTCCACCGCCGATCTGCTCGACGTGGTGGACGGCAAAAAGCCGGGTAGCCTGTATACCCGATACGGCCTCAACCCCACCATTTTCAGCCTGGAAGAAAAGCTGGCCGCCCTGGAAGGGGCGGAAGCGGCTTGGGCGTTCAGCTCGGGCATGGCGGCGGAGGCGGCGCTGTTTTTTGCCCATGGCCGCAGGGGCGTGGTCTGCATTGGCGACGCCTACGGCGGCACGATGGAGCTTCTTTCCAGCCAGTTGCCGGAACTGGGGATTTCCACGCATTTTCTCCTCGGCAACGAAATGGATGGGCTAAAAACATTTCTGGAAGCAGGCGCAAGCCTGGTGTTTTTCGAAACGCCGACCAATCCCACCCTGGAAGTGCTGGATATCCGAAAAATCAGCGACATGGCCCACGAATATGGCGCATTGGTGGCGGTGGATAACACTTTTGCCTCGCCGGTGAACCAGAACCCGCTGGCGCTCGGAGCGGACTTCGTCGTTCACAGCGCCACCAAGTATCTCGGCGGCCATAGCGACATCACCGCCGGCACTTTAATGGGATCAAAACACCTGTTGGCCCCGGTGTGGAACTGGCGCAAGAACCTGGGCACCATGATCGCGCCGGATACGGCATCGCTGCTGGCGCGCAGCATCCGCACCCTGACCGTGCGGGTAGAGCGGCAGAATGCCACGGCGCAAACCGTGGCCGAGGCGATGGAACGGCACCCCAAGGTAGCGCGGGTGCTTTACCCCGGTCTGCCCGATTTCCCCGGCCATGCCGTGGCCAGATCCCAGATGCAGGGCTTCGGGGGTATGCTGACGATTGAAGTCAAGGGCGCTTATGAGGATGCGGTACGGGCAGTGGATAAACTCAAGCTGTTCGCCATCGCGCCCAGCCTGGGCGGCGTGGAAAGCCTCGTCACCATGCCGGTGACAACCACCCATCATGGTCTGGCGCCTGAAGAACGAGCGCGGCGCGGCATTTCCGATACCATGATCCGGCTCTCCATCGGCCTGGAAGACGCCGCCGACCTGATCGCCGACCTGGAGCAGGCGCTCGGATGATTTCCTGAAAAACACCAGTACCTAACGGAGCTTTCTGACGATGTGCGAGCTTTTTGGGATGTCTGCCAGCCAGGCCGTGACAGCAAGAGGCACGCTCAGTGATTTCCGTCTGCGCGGCGGACTGGCGGCGGACAACCCCGACGGGTGGGGGCTCGCCTGGTGGGAGAATGGCGTTTTTCGTCTTGCCAAGGAGCCTCTGCCGGCGCACGAGAGCGCGCCGTTCGCGCGTTTGTGCGAAACCACGCGCTCGAACCTGATGGTCGCTCATGTGCGCAAGGCCAGGTTTCCGCCCGTCAATACCATGGACAATACGCATCCGTTCCAGCGGGTATGCTGTGGCAAAGAATGGGTGTTTGCCCACAATGGGCTGGTGCCCGATATCGTGGAGATGGAGCGCGCAAATAACGGTTCGGTCTGCCACCCTGCAGGAGAGACCGATTCGGAGTATGCCTTTTGCCACCTCCTGAGCCATATCTCCCAGAACATCCAGGCATCCCCTGCCGCGAATGCAAACTTCTCGTTCCCCACCGTGGCGATGATCAGTGAACTGATCGCCTCGCACGGCAAGTTCAATTTTCTTATGTCGGACGGAGAGCATCTGATCGCATACGGCCATGACAGGCTCCACTATCTGGAACAAAGAGGATCGGATTCCCAAGACGGCGCCTCTGCCGACAGCGCCATGATCGCCACCGAGCCTTTGCCTGGAGAGGGAAGCTGGATCGCTTTCGAGCCGGGGGAACTGCGTATTTACCGGCTCGGCAAACTCGCCGGGCGGCTCATCACCCGGCCACATCAAACCGACCACTGTTAAGGAGGCAATACCATGAACCCTTCCAAAAATGTATCCATCATGTGTTTCCACGACGAGCTCTGCCAAGTCTTCAATGCCTTGATGACCGCGCTTTCACTGTTGCGCAACGGCTCCAGGGTAACTATATTTTTCGGCTCGCGCGGCGTTTTTGCCGTGCACAAGGAACATGTGAATAGTCTTGCCTGTATGCCGGACATGCCTGAACAGGGGGCGGCGGTGATGAGGCGCATGGACGAACTTGACTTGCCGCTGCTGGAGGACATGTTCGTCGCGCTTGTGGCAGAGGGGGCCACCTTGCTCGCCTGCCCACTGAACGTCCCACTCTTCGGCATGAGCGCCAACGACCTGGTGGACGGTGTCAAGCTTGCCGACCCGGCCACGTATTACAAGGACGTGGTCATCCAGGCGGACATGAACCTGACTTTCTGAACTTCGGCGCAGCAAAGTAGAAAACATGGAAAATACCCCGGTCTACCTCGATTACAACGCCACCACCCCGGTGGCGCCGGAAGTGGCGGACGCCATCGAACCTTACCTGCGCGAACACTTCGGCAACCCCTCTTCGTCCCACATTTACGGGCAAAGGGCGAAAACAGCGGTGGAGCAGGCAAGAGGGGAAGTGGCCGCGCTGATCGGCGCCAGGCAGGAGGAAATCGTCTTCACCGGCTGCGCTACCGAGGCTAACAATCTGGCTATTCAGGGTGCCGCGCGGGCGCTCGCCGGAACAAAAAGGCACCTCATCACCAGCGCCATCGAACATCCCTCGGTGATGCAGCCCTTCCTCAAGCTGCGCGAAGAAGGCTGGGAAGTGACGATCCTGCCGGTGGACAGAAACGGTCGGGTCTCTCCAATTGCGGTGGAGCGGGCCATCAGGCCCGACACAGCCCTGATTTCCATCATGCACGCCAACAATGAAGTGGGCGCCATCCAGCCCATCGCGGAGATCGCGCAGATAGCGCGACCGAAAGGCATTTTGCTGCATACCGATGCCGCCCAGTCCGCTGGCAAGATCCAGGTCATTGCACAAAAACTCGGCGTTGACCTGCTGACGCTGGCAGGGCACAAATTCCATGCCCCGAAAGGCGTGGGAGCGCTCTATGTCCGCATGGGTACGCCGCTGAACCCGTTGCAGGTGGGGGCCAACCATGAGCATGGCCTGCGGTCGGGAACCGAAAATGTGCCCTTCATCGTCGGCCTGGGCGCTGCGGCAAAACTTTCTCGCAAGCGGCTACCCAAGGCCCAAGCCTATTTAAAAACACTGCGCGACCAACTGCATGCGCAACTGCAAGCAGAAATCCCGCATCTCGCCCTGAATGGCCACGCCGAAGAGCGTCTGCCCAATACCCTGAATGTTTCCTTTCCCGGCGTGAGCGGTCACGAGTTGCTGGAGATGGCCGCACAGGATGTAGCCGCTTCCACCGGCTCCGCCTGTCATGCCGGCGACAATGCCGTGAGCGGAGTGCTGGGGGCGATGAGAGTTAGCGCCGATCGGGCTATTGGCGCGGTGCGCCTGTCGGTCGGAATTTACACCACATCGGCCGATATCGACCGGGCGGGAATGGCGTTGATTGCCGCCTGGAAGGTGCTGCGCGCCTGATGAACGCGGCGGAATACGACGCCTGGTATCGGACCCCGCGCGGGGGTTGGATCGGGGATGTCGAGTTCCACCTGCTGACGAAGTGGCTGTCGCCGGTCATGCCGCTGCCGGAGAGCGGTTTGTTATCGGGAATGGGACGTGGCTGCCGTTCCCGGATCGCACTTTTGACCGGACTGTTGCGGTCGCCTCGCTGTGTTTTGTCAAAGAGCAGCGCCAGTTCCTGAATGAAATGGTGCGGGTGACGCGTAAGCGCTTTGCCATCGGGTTGTTGAACCGTGCCAGCCTGCTCTATTGGCAAAAAAGGCGACACGGCGGCGGAAATTCTGGCCTTGCTGAAAGGTCTGCCAGTGGCTAACCTGGCCATCCGTAGCTGCGTGTTTTTACCCCTGGACGGCTGGCTAAGCCGCCGAGCGGAACAGGCATTGCCCGACCAATGGCCTTGGGGATCGTTTATGGTGGTGGCGGGGGATCGATCAAGATGCTCAAGCTTGACTGGAGCACACGATGCTGAACAGTAAAATACGACAAACGCATGCGACCATGGCGATTGCCTTGACGGCATCGCTTGCGGCGCAGGCGGATACGTTCTTACGGTAAATGCCGTGGTGGATTACCTAGGTTTCGTGGAGGATTGCCGAGTGCTTGTTTCGACCCCCAATTGTAAAATTCGGCGCACCGTTCTTGCCGGCATGGCATTGTTTTGCCTGCTTGCGGACATGGGTGTTTATGGCGCTGAAACGCAGTACAGCCGTGACCCTGACACCAGCATCGAAACTTGGGAAGTGCTTGACCGAGGCGTGCGGCTGAGCCTGACCCAGATTCTGCCCGATCAGGCGCGGGCATTCTACCTGGCGCGCGGCTTCGACCGAGAAGCGGCGGAAGCCTATGCCTCGACCTGCGTGTTCCAGACCGTGCTGCGCAATGAAGGGGGTGCTCCCTTCGCTTTTCATCTGGGAGACTGGCGCATGTTGAGGGGCAAGCGAGCGTTCAGGTTCAAGACGGAGCCAGAGTGGCAGCATGAATGGGAGCGGCGGCAGTTGGCCGGCCCGGCGCGGATTGCTTTCCGCTGGGCGCAGTTTCCCCTGGAGCAGGATTTCGAACCGGGCGACTGGAATCAGGGCATGACTACCTGCCCTCTGCCGCGCGGCGCCTGCTTTGACCTTGAATTCAAGTGGCGTATGGGAGGGAAAATGAAGGAAGGAAAGTTGAAGGGGGTGTGCTGTGCGCAGGATCGTTAAGATACTGGCGGGAGTTTCAATCCTGCTTTTTGCGCTGATGGCGGGTGCGGCCGAACCGAAGCAGAGCCTGACGGTGGTGGTGGATAGACCCGAAGCGCGGGACTTCACCCTCAAGGACATGGATGGCAAGAACTGGCGTCTGTCCGAACTGCGCGGCAAGGTCGTGCTGATCAATTTCTGGGCGACCTGGTGCCCGCCCTGCCGCAGGGAACTGCCCTCGCTGGAGCGTTTGTGGCGGCGGCTCGGCAACGAGAGTTTCGTGGTACTGGCTATCAACGTGGGCGAAGATGCGGATACGGTTTTTGCCTTTACCGGCTTGCTTGAGCCGGCACCGACTTTCCCGATCCTGCTCGACCGCGATTCCGCCGTGCTTGGGAACTGGCCGGTGAAGGGGTTGCCGACCACGTTCGTGGTGGATAAAAAGGGGAGAATTGTTTACCGAGCTGTGGGCGGCAGGGAGTTCGACGCTCCGGAACTGGTCGGGCAATTGCGCAGTCTCTTGTAGAGTAGGTGACCCCGCGACCCTGACGGCAAGGAGCGAATGAAGCCGTTCTCATATCGTGGCAACGTGTTGCTCCTGGCTATCAGCCAGGCACTGACGCTCTCAGCCATCGTCATGTCGATGGCGCTCGGCGCGATCCTCGGTGGCATGCTTGCACCCGACAGGGGCTACGCGACACTTCCGATTGCCGTCATGGTCATCGGAACGGCAATCGCATCGCTGCCTGCCGCACTATTGATGAACAAGCATGGGCGTCGTACAGGATTCCTGATCGGCGCACTGCTAGGCATCGGCGGGAGTCTGCTTTGCGTGCTCGCGTTATATGAACGCTCTTTTACCGCATTCGTTGTCGGGCATTTTTTACTCGGCGCCTACCAGGGCTTCGCCAACTATTACCGATTCGCTGCCGTTGAAGCCGCCGATCCAAGCCATGCCAGCAAGGCCATTTCCCTGGTTGTGGCGGGTGGCGTGGTCGCAGCATTCCTTGGCCCCCACCTCGGCCAATGGGGACGTGACTGGATCAGTGGTCAGCTGTTCATCGGCTCCTATCTGGCCCAAGGCGCCTTGAGCCTCATTACCCTCATCCTGCTTTCCCGCCTCGCACTTCCCAAAGTGGCCACCACGCACAGCGGAACCCCACGCCCACTCCGTGAAATACTTGCTCAGCCCACCCTTCAGGTCTCGATCTTCGGCACCGCAGTGGGCTACGCCGTCATGGTCATGGTGATGACCGCGACCCCGCTTGCGATACTGGGCTGTGGCTTGCCGGGATCAAATGTAACGCCAGTCATTCAGTGGCATGTGGTGGGGATGTTTGCGCCATCATTCTTCACAGGCTCCCTGGTTAAACGCTACGGCGCACCCCGCATTATGCAGGTCGGATTCATATTGCTGTTGGTCCACATTCTGCTGGCGATCTCCGGGGTCGAGTTCCTGCATTTCCTGTCGGCACTTGTGTTCCTCGGCATCGGCTGGAATTTCGTCTTCATCGGCGGTACTGCCCTATTGACCCAAACCTATCAACCCGCCGAGCAGATGAAAATGCAAGCAGTCAACGAATTCGCCGTCTTCGGCCTTGTTGCACTCGCCACGCTTTCGGCCGGATGGCTTTACGACCGCTTCGGCTGGATTACGTTGAACCTCGCGGTTGTGCCTCTGCTCTGCGCCGCATTACTGGCAGTCATCAGGATCGGGCGAAGGCAGCAGCAGCCCTTCAAGTTAAGTTGATGGACGCAATTCGAGGGGAAGCCTTTACACACGCCACAACCTCAACCCTACCAGGTTTCCTGGTTCATCCTCCAAGCATCTCACCAAAAAACAGCCACCCACAATTTATGCCTCTGGCGGCATACTCGAATTTCAACCGGCCCTGGCAACCCATCCTGGCCGATACCGACGCAAGGCTGCTCGTCGGCATCGCGGAAATGATGGCGGAGAAGTCACTGCACAAGAAGCGCCGGCGCTGGTAATATTCATGGGATATCCATGTTAACGGTAAATTTACCCGATGCAACCCGGCAGCCTGTTTTCCTTCATTTTCCCCAGGCAGGTCACCGTCACCCACCGCGAACGCCTGCTTTCGGCGCTGGGGGGCTTTGCCGCCATCCTGCTGACGGCCTGGGTCAGCCGTCAGACTCTCGGATCAACGCTGCCGGGCCTGTTCCTGGTCGCCTCCATGGGCGCTTCCACGGTGCTGCTGCTGGCGGCGCCGCACAGCCCGTTTTCCCAGCCCTGGCCGATGCTGGGCGGGCACCTGGTTGCCGCCTTGATGGGCATCACCTGCGCCAGGCTGGTGCCGGACGTTTATCTCGCCTCCGCCCTGGCGGTGGGTCTGACCGTCGCCGCCATGTTCTACCTGCGCTGCCTGCACCCGCCGGGGGGCGGCACAGCCTTGCTGGTGGTGTTGGGCGGGCCAAAAGTCCAGGCGCTGGACTACGGGTTTTTATTCGAGCCGCTGCTGGTCAATTTGGTCATTCTGCTGGCCGCGACGCTGGTCATCAACAACCTGATTCCCGGACGGCGCTACCCGCTCTCCCTTTCCCTGCCCGGCAAGGGAGAGCCCGCCGCCAGGCAGCCAGTCAAGATGGGCCTCAACGCGGAAGACCTGACCGCCGCGCTGAAGGAAATAGGGGGCTACATCGACGTCACCGGCGAGGACCTGACGCGGATCTATGCTCTCGCCACCGCACATGCCCACCAGCGCGGTTTCGGCAGCATGTCGCTGCAAGATATCATGACGCGGGAAGTAGTCGCGGTGGAAGCCGACGCCAGCCTGGAACAAGTATGGGAGCTGTTGCGCCGCCACCGCATCCGCGGCGTTCCAATAGTGGATCGCGACAAAAAAGTGATCGGCATCGTCGCCATCGCCGATTTCCTCAAGCAGGCCGACTGGCGCATGTGCGACAGCCTGAAAAAGCGCCTGAAAATGCTGCTGTCGCGGACGCCGAGAACCCCGGTGCGCGACATCATGACCAGCCCGGCGCTCACCGTGCCGGAAGAAACCGGCATGGCGGAGGCTTTCCTGATTTTCGCCGAAAACGGCATCAACCACCTGCCGGTGGTGGACGGCGATAACCGGCTGGCCGGCATCGTCACGCGCCTGGATTTGCTGGCCGCGCTGTACGGCGGCAGAACCGGCACCGGACAGTCGCCCAACATGCCGCCATGATCGTTATAATGCCGCCATGTCGAACGAAAATGCCAGCCTTGCCCTCCTGTTCGCAGGCGAACAGGAGGCTCTAAAATGAATTTCGGCGCGATCATCATCGGCGACGAGCTGTTGAGCGGCAAGCGCCAGGACCGGCACTTCCAGCACGCGATCGAAACGCTGGCGCAACGCGGGCTGGAACTCAAGTGGTGCCGCATTATCGGCGACGACCCCGCGCTCATTGTCGCAACCCTGCGCCAGACTCTGCCGCAGGACGACATCGTGTTCAGCTTCGGCGGCATCGGCGCCACCCCCGACGACCATACCCGGCAGTGCGCCGCCGAAGCTGCCGGCGTGCCGCTCTACCGCCACCCCGAGGCGGCGGCGGAAATCGAGGCACGCTTCGGCGCGGAAGCCTATCCACGGCGCATCCTGATGGCCGACCTGCCGCAAGGCAGCCGCATCATCCCCAACCCGTTCAACCGCATCCCCGGTTTTTCCCTCGGCCATCACCACTTCCTGCCCGGCTTTCCGCAAATGGCGTGGCCGATGGTGGACTGGGTGCTGGACACGCTCTACCCCGGGATTCGCGACCAGGCGCCGGAGACCGAAGCCATGATCGCCGTGCTGGACGCCATGGAAAGCCCGCTGCTCGACCTGATGAACGAATTTGTTCGGCGCTACCCCGACCTGCGCTTTTCCAGCCTGCCCCACATCGGCGAGGAAGGCGAACGCAAGGTTGAATTCGGCTTGCGGGGATCGCGGCCACTAGTCATCGAGGCGATGAACCATCTCAAGACGGAAGTGGAAAAACTGGGTTTCCGCTGGACGGAAACCGCAACAGTTTAGCCCAGATTGTCCGTTGGAATGTTCGTGCATGCAGGAGCGCCGCCCCGGCGCGAATGCGGACGCAAATCGCGGCCAACCCCCATCCCAATGTTCACCGAACAGATAACCGGCTCATCGCAATGCCCCGGATTGTCCTACAATGAAAACGAGGGGAAACTTCCAACAAGGGGTGAACATGAAGCCGTTTATCGATATCGCCAGCAGCGTGAGCGATGAGTTGTCGCTAATTCTGGAAGCCGCAGCCAACGACCCGGACGCCGACGAAGCACCTACGCTCGGCTCGGTTCGGGAGATTGTCGCCAGAACGACGGATGGCGAACAATTCGAAGCCGATCGCCTGCATTTCGACCAGAACCGTTCATTCCTTGAGGAAATCGATGACCTGATCGAGCAATTCGGGGACGACGCACCCGCCATCGATTTCATCACCGTCAAGGCCAGCGAAAGCCTGACTCGCATCATCTCGGCATTGATGGACACCGGCGCCAGCACTCCGCCGACCTTGGGCATGGCACGGGATGCCATGCTGCATGGACTGGCCGCGCGCCTGGCCGGGGACGGCATCATCGACCCGGACGAAGACGAAACCCTGCAGGAAGAAATCGAAACCCTGATCAGCCGTTACGGACAGGACACTGTGGCGGAAAATTTTCTGCGCTACGATTGATGGTCTTGGGCTGACGGAACATTCCGCCGGTTCGCGTGTCGATAGCCTATCGCGTAGAATAGGCCCCCCATGGAAACTGCCCGTAACATCTTTTCCCATCGCAAATACTGGGCCAAGCGCTTCGGCACGGCACCCGTGCTGCCGATGTCGCGCGCCGAAATGGATCAGCTCGGCTGGGACAGTTGCGACATTGTCCTGGTCACCGGCGACGCCTACATCGACCACCCCAGCTTCGGCATGGCGCTGGTCGGGCGGCTGCTGGAGGCGCAGGGCTTCCGTGTCGGCATCATCAGCCAGCCCGACTGGCACAGCCCGAGCGCCTTCAAGACCCTGGGCAAACCCAACCTGTTTTATGGCGTCACCGCCGGCAACATGGATTCGATGGTCAACCGCTACACCGCCGACCGCAAGATCCGCTCCGACGACGCCTACACCCCCAACGCCGAAGGCAACAAGCGCCCGGACCGGGCGGTGATCGTCTACTCGCAGCGCTGCCGCGAGGCCTACGCCGATGTGCCGGTGGTGATCGGCGGCATAGAGGCATCGTTGCGCCGCATCGCCCACTTCGACTACTGGTCGGACAAGGTGCGCCGCTCCATCCTGCCGGATTCCAAGGCCGATATCCTGCTCTACGGCAATGCCGAACGGGCGCTGGTGGAGCTGGCCCACCGTCTGGCCAGGGGCGAACCCATCGCCGGCATCACCAATCTGCGCGGCACGGCCATTTTGCGCAAGGGCATTCCCGCAGACCGGCACGTCACCGATTCGACCTCGGTGGATACACCGGGCAAAATCGCGGCGCACATCAATCCTTACGCGGATACGTCCGCAGCAGCCTGTGCAACCGAAGGGGATACCCAGACGGTGCAGTTTCACCCGCCGAAAAAGGAGGAGCGACGCACCCATGGCGTGGTCCGCCTGCCCTCATTCGAACAGGTGCGCGACGACCCCGTTCTGTACGCCCACGCCAACCGCGTGCTGCATCTAGAAACCAACCCCGGCAACGCCCGCGTACTGGTGCAGGCCCACGGCGACCGCGATGTGTGGATCAACCCGCCGCCGATCCCGCTGACCACCGAAGAGATGGACGGCGTCTTCGACCTGCCTTACAACCGCCGTCCGCACCCGGCCTACGGCGAGGCGAAGATTCCGGCCTACGAAATGATCCGCTTCTCGATCAACATCATGCGCGGCTGCTTCGGCGGCTGCACTTTCTGCTCGATCACCGAGCACGAAGGGCGCATCATCCAGAACCGCTCGGAAGCCTCGATCCTGCACGAAGTCGAGGAGATTCGCGACAAGACGCCGGGTTTCACCGGCATCATCTCCGACCTGGGCGGCCCCACCGCCAACATGTACCGGCTCAAGTGCCGCGACCCGAATATCGAGTCCTCCTGCCGCCGTCTTTCCTGCGTTTTCCCGGATATCTGCGAAAACATGGGCACCGACCACGGCCCCCTGATCCAGCTCTACCGCAAGGCGCGAACACTGCCCGGCATCAAGAAAATCCTGATCGGCTCGGGCGTGCGCTACGATCTCGCCGTGCAATCGCCGGAATACGTCAAGGAGCTGGTCAGCCACCATGTCGGCGGCTACCTCAAGATCGCGCCCGAGCACATCGCCGAAGGGCCGCTGTCGAAGATGATGAAGCCGGGCATGGGCGCCTACTACAAGTTCAAGGAGCTGTTCGAGAAGTTTTCCAGGGAAGCCGGCAAGGAACAGTACCTGATCCCCTACTTCATCTCCGCCCACCCCGGCACCACCGACGAGGACATGCTGGAACTGGCGCTGTGGCTCAAAGCCAACGGCTTCCGCCTGGACCAGGTGCAGAACTTCACCCCCACCCCGATGGCGATAGCCTCCGCCATGTACCACACCGGCCGCAACCCGCTGCGCAAGGTCAGCCGCACAGGCGAAGAAGTGCCGATCCCGAAAAGCGGCAGGGCAAGGCGGCTGCACAAAGCCTTTTTGCGCTACCACGATCCCGAGAACTGGCCGCTCTTGCGCGAGGCGCTCAAGCAGATGGGCCGCGCCGACCTGATCGGCGGCAGCAAAAAGCACCTGGTACCCGCCTGGCAACCCGTGGGAACGGGCCGCACGCCTGCCAACACCCGTCGCCCCGAATCCGGCAGAGGCACAACTAGTACCCAGCACACACAAGCAACCCGCCGTACCAAGTAACGCAACCTCCCTTGCCTGCAAAAAAAAACCCCCGGCATATTGCCGAATGGATTTTTTTGTTCTAGACTCCACTACCATATGTTGATATAAATAGAAACGTCCTACCCATATATTGTGGTCAGGAAATAACAAATAAAATCAACCATGGAGGGGTTTATGCCACAATCCAAGGCGCTTTTCGCGGAAGACCACCCATCGTCCACACAGGATGACCAGCCCGCCAAACTCCATATCCTTCCCGGCGGGCGACGGCAACACAAAAGCGAAATGCGCAATGCACGGCGCATCCCCATCAGTTGTCAGGTAAAAATCCGGGTTACGGAAAACGGTGAAACCGTCTATGGCACCACCAAGGATCTGAGCGTAGACGGCGTTTCACTGCTAACCGACTATGTCCCGCGCTTTGGCCAGTTGCTCGACATCCACGTGCTTCCTCCCCAAGGCTCGACCATCAAGCCGCTGCGCGCGCTGGTCCAGGTCAGGCGCTGCGTCCGGGTGGAAAACAGCCGCAGCTATGAAATCGGCACGATAATTTTGAAAATCCGCGAATAAGCCGGATTAGCCTTCTTCATCCAGTGTGGTGGCGATATCGCTATCGCGCCCTTTTTTCTTCCGCCTCTCCACGGCACTGCGGGTATTCAGAAAAGGATGCCCGTGCTGCAGGCGACGGCACCATTCACGACGATCGCTTTTAGTGCGCTGTTCCAACCGCACGACCGTGGGGCCGCCAGCTACCTCCCCGGCCCTTGCTTTTGGCCTGAAATATTGGATCATCCCGTGCTCGCGCGTGCGCGGCCCCACCGGCCTGACTGGCCGGACAGCCCTGAGCGGGCGCGGTGCCTCATCTTCCTTCACCGAGGGAAGCGGAGGCAGGCTGGGTACGTAGCGCATCACAAAATCCTCTGAACTCCCGGCTTTAAATATAGTCCTATGCGGACTGTCTATCAACCCGATAAAACGCTATAATTCCGCTCTTTTCTTTCCAAAACAGCCTGTTGCCATGACCCTGCAAGAAGAAATCCGCCGCCGCCGC
>CAYGNO010000015.1:0-24875 GCA_964351305.1 uncultured Sulfuricella sp. | reverse complement strand
TGGAATTCCTCACCGGCTATCTGATCGAGAAGTCGCTGTCGGTGGACAACGTGTTTATCTTCCTGCTGATTTTCTCGTCATTCCATATCTCCGCCGAATACCAGCGCCGGGTGCTCGTTTATGGCGTGCTGGGCGCCATCGTCATGCGCGCCGTCATGATCCTGGCCGGGGCCTGGCTGGTGCGGGAATTCAGCTGGGTGCTCTACTTTTTCGGGTTTTTTCTGGTGGTCACCGGGATGCGCATGCTGGTCATGGCAGAGAAGGAGCCTGACCTGAACAAGAACCCGGTGCTGAAATTCGCGCGCCGGCATCTGCGCATCTCCGAGGGCGATCACGGCGAGAAATTCGCCGTCATGAAGGATGGCGTGCGCTATTTTACGCCGCTGTTCCTGGTGCTGATCCTGATCGAGGTGTCCGACCTGGTGTTCGCGGTAGATTCCATCCCGGCCATTTTCGCCATCACCACCGACCCTTTCATCGTCTTCACCTCCAATATCTTCGCCATCATGGGCTTGCGGGCGCTGTATTTCCTGCTCGCCGACGTGGCGGACCGCTTCCATCTGCTGAAATACGGCCTGGCCATGGTGCTTGCCTTCATCGGCGCCAAGATGCTCATCGCACCGTGGTATCACGTGCCGGTGGCGGCCTCGCTGGCTATTGTCGCCGTGCTGATCGGGGCGAGCGTCACCGCCAGCCTGATCGCCACGCGCAACAAGCCCTCCCATTGAAGCCTCTTCATCAACGGAATTACGCCATGATTTTTCGCCTATTCGCCTTGGTTTTTTTCGCGCTTAGTCTCGTCGCTTGCGCCGAGCCGCCCTATACCAACGTCGATAGCGGTCAGTTGAAGGCGCTGCTGGCGGAGGGGGTGCCTCTATATGATATTCGTCGCCCGGAGGAATGGCGCGAGACTGGCGTGGTGGAAGGCAGCCGCAAGCTGACATACGCGGAAGCCGGCGGGCAGCCCAATCCGGTATTCCTGTCGCGTTTTACCGCCGAGGTGGACAAGAACGCCCCGGTAGTCCTGATCTGCCGCAGCGGCAACCGCACCGATACGCTGGCCCGCCATCTGGTGGAAAAGTTGGGCTACTCGCGGGTCTATAACGTGCGTCACGGCATCAACCGCTGGCTGGGCGAAGGCAATCCCGTCGCGCGCCGGTGACGGCCGAGTTCCCCGCGTCTTTAGCGGGGAATCATGGTTTTTAACAAATCCTCCAGCATTTTCCCAGCCGCCACCGGGTCGCGCTCGGTGCGCAATTTCCGGTGCAGCGTTTCCGCTTCCGGGTAGGCGGCGCTCATCATTCCCAGCCATTGCTTGAGCCGCCCCGGCGCGTGCCTCGGGTCCATCCTGGCGCGCAACTGGTCGTAATAATCGATGATCCAGGGAAGCAGTTCCGGCCAAAGCATAGCCTCATCCCCCGTCTTGATGCGCCGCATCAGGTCCGGCCTGACGATGGCGCCGCGCCCGATCATCACGTCGGCGCAGCCGCTGACCTGGCGTATCTTTTCCCAGTCCTGCGGCGTCCACACTTCGCCGTTGGCCACCACCGGCAGCTTCACGGTTGCGCGGATATGGGCGAGCCACTCCCAACGCGCGGGAGGGCGGTAACGGTCGGTCTTGGTGCGGGCATGGACGGTGATTTCATCGGCGCCTCCCGCTTCGATGGCGCGGGCGCAATCCAGCGTCAGCGAGGTATCTTCCAGGCCGAGACGCATCTTGGCGGTGACGGGAATGTGCTGCGGCACGGCGCGGCGAACGGCGTCCACGATGGCGTGGATTTGCTCCGGGTACTGCAGCAGGACAGCGCCGCCGCCGTGACTATTGACCTTGGGAGCCGGGCAGCCGAAGTTGAGGTCGATGCCCGGCGCGCCCAGGCCGGCGATGAATGCGGCGTTCTCGGCGAGGCAGGCCGGGTCGCTCCCCAGCAGTTGCACCCGCACCGGCACCCCTGCACGCGTGCAACCGCCGTTGGCCAGTTCCGGCACGGTGCGCAGGAGCATTTTCTCGGTCAGCAAATGGTTGGTGACCCGTACGAATTCGGCCACGCACAGGTCGATGCCGCCCAGACGCGTCAAGATGTCGCGCAGGCTCGGATCGGCAAGGCCCTCCATCGGGGCGAGAATCAGGCGCATGGGTTTTTTAGAGCGCACCTTGCAAATCGGAATGCACATCGGTCTGTTCACGGCTTCCATTCCTTCATTTCCTCGGCAATAAAGCGGGCGAAGGGTTTGATGTCGCCGCCGACGCTGGCGCTTTCCAGCGCCGCCAAGTAAACATCGCGCCGCTTTACCCGGACAACCGTCCAGGGGTAGCCGCCGGAGGCGAGCATGGCATTCATGAGAAAACGTCCGAGGCGACCGTTGCCGTCGAAGTAGGGGTGAATGAAAACGAAAAGATGATGGCCAAGCACCGCTCGAACCGCAGGTTCCGGTTCTTGCCCGAGCAGGTTGAAAAGCGCCTCCATGGCATCGGCCAGGGCTTCCCGTGGCAAGGGGGTGTGCATCGAGTTGCGGATGTAAATGGGGCCATTGCGGTAACCCGCGAGTTGGTGCGGTTCGAGGATGCCGGCGGTAACGGCTGGGGCGAATAGTTCGCCATACCAGCGGTGGTGTGCGCTCCTGACGGTTTTACCGGGATTCTCGCCGGAGAGTATCGCCGCGAGACTCATTTTTACGGCCTGGAAAGCCAGGTAGTAGCCGCGTGCCGCCAGCATATCGCGGTCTTTCGTGTCCTGCTCGTCCGTTTCCGGGTTCCAGCCTTGCTTTGCCACCCGTTCGATCAGTGCGTCAATGACCTGATAGCCTTCGATGGACAGGGAGTTGTAAGCATCCATCCTGTAGCGATCGTCCAACTTGTCCAGGCAGGCTTCGGCGGATTGCGCCGAGCGGGGTGGCGGCGGGAACACGGCCAGAACATCTTCGCGCCACCCTGCCCACATGGACAGCAAGCGCATGACGTAGGGCGACCGTTCACGGCTGTTGCCCAGGGTTGGCATTGCAATGGCGAAGGGATTGCTTTCGCGAATCTCATATTTTCCCAGCTTCATGGTGTGAGCAATGCGGTCTGCCTCATCGACACGCCCGACGAAGCGCAACGCCCCCGCCAGTCGTCCGGCGGCGGCCACCATGCCGTCTCCCGCGAGTAATACGGTCAGAAGCTCGCCAGGGTCGCGGATCATGTTGATGGCGATTTCCGCTTCGCGGGGATGGTTCCTGAAGGATTGCGGGCCGAGCTTGCACAGGGTTTCTGGTAGTGGAAGCGCTTGCAGGCCGTTGACCTCCACGCGGTTGCGCGGAACATTCTTTTCGTCGGTGTAGATCAACAGGGAAGTGTCGTGGGGTAGAGCAAGAACAGAGGTTCCGCCTTCCCTGGCTATCGCCGTGACTTGCCGGGGAATGACGGTGCTGCGGGTATGGAGCAGAAGTGATGCCTCGACGTTCAGGCAGTAGCGCTTGCCAAAGCGCTTTCCCAGATAGCCGGACAAAAACGACCAGAAACTGGCGTACCAGGCAGTGGAATCTCCCTCCCGATCACGCGGATTGGCGCAGATGTACCAGCCCTTCATGATCTGGCGCAGAAATCCTTCCTCAACCAGAATGGCCCGATGGGCTTCCTTGAGATCGCCGGACTCGATCACTCCGTTGTGTTTGTCCTGCAAGCGTTTCAGCGCTCTCAAGGCTTCAGCGAGCTTTTCGTTTGATTTTGCCACTTGTGCTCCAACTTTGTTTTCGCCCTGTAATATAACTTTGTTTTTTGTGTTTGTAAAACTTTGTTATCGGGCTGTTTGAAAGTGATGTTATTGGCTTGCATCAGCCCCTTCGCCGTCATTCAATGGGTAACGCTACTTGATGGCCGCCTGGGTAAAAACAAAAAGGGCCGGTTTCCCGGCCCTTTTTGCTTGGCTATTCTAGTTTCGTTTAGGCAAAGTTTTTCGCCACGAAGTCCCAGTTGGCCAGGCTGGTCAGGAAGGCTTCGACGAACTTGGGACGCAGGTTGCGGTAGTCGATGTAGTAGGCATGTTCCCACACGTCGACGCATAGCAGGGCTTTGTCGCCGGTGGTCAGCGGGGTGCCGGCGGCGCCCATGTTGACGATGTCGACAGAGCCGTCGGCTTTTTTTACCAGCCAGGTCCAGCCGGAACCGAAGTTGCCGACAGCGGAGGTCTGGAAGGCTTTCTTGAATTCGTCGACAGTACCCCACTTGGCCTTGATGGCGTCAGCCAGGGCACCGGTAGGCTCGCCGCCGCCGTTGGGCTTCATGCAGTTCCAGAAGAAGGTGTGGTTCCAGACCTGGGCGGAGTTGTTGTAGATGCCGCCGGCAGGGGCCTTCTTGACGATGGCTTCCAGGTCCAGGCTTTCATACTCGGTGCCCTTGATCAGGTTGTTCAGGTTGGTGACATAGGCCTGATGGTGCTTGCCATAGTGGTATTCGAGGGTTTCCCTGGACATGTGGGGCTGCAGGGCGTCCATGGCGTAGGGCAGGGCGGGCAGTGTGTGTTCCATAGTGATTGTGCTCCAGATATTGGGGGTTAAAACAAGTCAGCAACTTAGACTAAGTTTAATTGTATCGACTTTCAGAGGTTGCGGCAACACTCAATCATAGTCCAATTCTCTTGTCTGGAAAGCACAGGGCAAACGCTATAACATAGCCGCTTTTAGCTTTTATCCGTAATCCATGAATTTATTGAAGGCCTTGGCCGCCGTCGGCAGCATGACCCTGATCTCCCGCATCCTGGGTTTCCTGCGCGACACTATCATTGCCCGCGTGTTCGGGGCGGGGCTGTATTCCGACGCATTTTTCGTCGCCTTCAAGATACCCAACCTGCTGCGCCGCCTGTTTGCGGAGGGGGCGTTTGCCCAGGCATTCGTGCCGGTGCTGGCGGAATACAAGACCCGGCGCGGCCATGATGAAACGCGCGATCTGGTGGATCATGTCGCCACCCTGCTGGCGCTGATCCTGCTGGTGGTCAGCGTGATCGGCGTCCTTGCCGCGCCGGTGCTGATTTATATCAGCGCGCCCGGCTTTGCCGCCGTGCCGAGCAAATTCGACCTGACGGTCGACCTGCTGCGCCTGACTTTTCCCTATATCTTCTTCATCTCGCTGGTTTCGCTGGCCGGCGGCATCCTCAATACCTACAGCAAGTTTTCTGTTCCAGCCTTCACTCCGGTGCTGCTCAACCTGTCCTTCATCGGCTGCGCGCTCTGGCTGGCGCCGTATTTCGATCCGCCGGTGCTGGTGCTGGGCGTGGCGGTGCTGCTCGGCGGCTTGCTCCAGCTCGGTTTCCAGCTTCCCTATCTGGCGAAGCTCGGACTGTTGCCGCGCTTTCGCCTGAAGTTCAACGACGAGGGCGTGTGGCGGATTCTGAAGCTGATGGGTCCGGCGGTGTTCGGCGTGTCGGTCGGCCAGATCAGTCTCTTGATCAACACCATCTTCGCCTCGTTTCTGGTGACCGGCAGCGTGTCCTGGCTGTATTACGCCGACCGCCTGATGGAGTTTCCCGCCGGCATGCTCGGCGTGGCGCTGGGCACCATCCTGCTGCCCAGCCTGGCCAGGCACTACGCCGACGCCTCCACCGACGAATATTCCCGCCTGCTCGACTGGGGACTGCGCCTGACCCTGATGCTGGCGCTGCCCGCCGCGCTGGCGCTGGCGATCCTGTCGGTGCCTCTGATCTCGACGCTGTTCTTTTACGGCAAATTCACCCTGCACGACCTGTGGATGACGCGCGAGGCGCTGCTCGCCTACAGCCTCGGCCTGCTCGGCCTGATCATGGTGAAGGTGCTGGCGCCGGGTTTCTATGCCCGGCAAAACATCCGCACGCCGGTCAAGATCGCGCTGTTTACCCTGTTCGCGACGCAGCTGATGAACCTCGCCTTCATCTGGCATCTCAGACATGCCGGGCTGGCGCTGTCCATCGGCTTGGGGGCGTGCCTCAACGCCGGCCTGCTGTTCTACCATCTGCGCAAGCACGATATTTACCACCCCCAGCCGGGCTGGCTGAAGTTTTTCCTGCAGGTAGCGGCTGCTCTGGCGGTGATGGGCGTGGCCCTGTGGTTCGCCATGGGCGCGGAAGAGGCTTGGCTCAAGGGCGGCATCGTTTCCCGCGCGGCGCACCTGAGCTGGACCGTCGCCGCCGGAGCCGCCGCCTATTTCGCCGCCCTGGCCCTGTTTGGCGTGAGGGCCAAGGATTTCATCCGCCACGGCGCGAAATGAGTTATTGCTGGAGAAAAACCATGAACCGCAGAGGATGCGGAGGTCGCAGAGTAAGGCAAATGCCTAACTAGCCTAAAGCCACTCTCCAGAGTGGGTCTTAAGCCCTTGTTTTTCCACTGCGTCCTCCGCGTCCTCTGCGGTGAAATGCGCTTTTTTGAGTTATAATTACCTATTTTTTGCACACCGCTATGTTGATTTACCGCGGAACACCCGCACAGCCCCTTTCTCCCGTCGCGCTCACCATCGGGAATTTCGATGGCGTGCATATTGGCCACCGGGCCATGCTCGCCCGCCTGACGCAGGCGGCGCGGGAGCGTGGCCTGTCGCCCTGCGTGATGACCTTCGAGCCGCATCCGCGCGAATTTTTTACCCCGGAGCAGGCGCCGGCGCGCCTTTCCAACCTGCGTGAAAAGCTGGAGCTGTTCGAGAGATTCGGCGTGGAGCGGGTGTTCATTTTGCGCTTCAACCAGCGCTTCGCCAGCATCAGCCCGGCGGATTTCGTCGAGCGTATCCTGCATTACGGCCTGCGGGCGCGCTGGGTGCTGGTGGGGGATGATTTCCGCTTCGGTGCCAAACGCGCCGGCAATTTCAGTATGCTGCAACAGGCCGGGAAGCAATACGGTTTCGAAGTGGAAACCCTGGACAGCGTGACCGTGTCCGGCCAGCGCGCATCCAGCACCGTGGTGCGCGAGGCGCTGGCGAATGGCGACCTTAAACTTGCCGAGCGCTTCCTCGGTCGCCATTACAGCATCAGCGGCAAGGTGGTGCACGGCGAAAGCCTCGGTCGCAAGATCGGCTTCCCCACCGCCAATATCCAGATGAAGCACAACAAGCCGCCACTGAACGGCATTTTTGCGGTCGAGGTCCACGGGGTCGGCGACAAGCCGCTGCAGGGCGCGGCCAGCCTGGGCGTGCGCCCGACCATCAACGACAAGGGCAAGGCAACGCTGGAAGTGTTCCTGTTCGACTTCGACGGCGACCTTTACAACAAGCACCTGCACGTGGAATTCCTGCTCAAGCTGCGCGACGAAATGAAGTTTCCAGATATGGAAACACTGACCGCGCAGATCGCGGCAGATGTGGAAGATGCTAAAAAATACTTTTTGAACCGCTGAGGACGCGGAGGACGCAGAGGTTCGCTGAGGATGATCTGGTTTTTCCTCTGCGTCCTCCGCGTCCTCTGCGGTGAGAAATTATGGCCGACTACAAAGACACCCTGAACCTGCCCGACACTCCCTTCCCGATGCGCGGCGATCTCGCCAAGCGCGAGCCGGGCTGGCTGAAACAGTGGCAGGAAAGCGAGCTCTACGAGAAAATTCGCGCGGCCAGCAAAGGCCGGCCCAGGTTCATCCTCCACGACGGCCCTCCCTATGCCAACGGCGACATCCACATCGGCCACGCGGTCAACAAGGTGCTCAAGGACATCATCGTCAAGAGCAAGACCCTGTCCGGCTTCGATGCGCCGTACGTGCCCGGCTGGGACTGTCACGGGTTGCCGATCGAGCTGCAGGTCGAGAAGGCGCACGGCAAGGAAATTCCCGCCGCCAAATTCCGCGAGTTGTGCCGGGAGTACGCGGCGTCGCAGATCGAGCGGCAGAAGGCCGACTTCATCCGCCTCGGCGTGCTGGGCGAGTGGAATAATCCCTACCTGACCATGGATTTCAAATTCGAAGCCGATATCATGCGCACGCTGGGCCGCATCCATGCCAATGGCTACCTCTACCAGGGGCAGAAGCCGGTGCACTGGTGCGTGGATTGCGGTTCGGCCCTGGCGGAAGCCGAGGTGGAGTACGAGGACAAGGCTTCGCCGGCGATCGACGTCGCCTTCGCGGTGAAGGATGTCGCCGCGCTGGCCAGGGCGCTGGGCATCAACCCCTCTCCCCAACCCTCTCCCGCAGGGGGAGAGGGAGCGAACGTGAAGGGCGCTTGTTTTGACTTGCCGGTGTATGCGGTGATCTGGACGACCACGCCGTGGACTCTGCCGGCCAACCAGGCGGTGTGCGTGCATCCCGATTTCATCTACGATTTGATCCAGACCCCGAAGGGCATCCTGATCCTGGCGCGCGATCTGGCGGAGGCCTGCATCACGCGCTACGGTTTCGACGCGGTGGAAGTGGTGGCGACCGTGCAAGGTTCGGCGCTGGAACATCTGCAATTGCAGCATCCCTTCTACGACCGCGCCGTGCCGGTGATCTGCGGCGACCATGTCACGCTCGAAGCCGGTACCGGGCTGGTGCATACCGCCCCGGCCCATGGACTGGAGGACTATGCCGTCGGCGGCAAGTACGATCTGCCGGTGGATTGCCCGGTGGGCGCGGACGGCAAGTTTTACGCCGGCATTCCGCTGGTCGGCGGCCAGTCGATCTGGGCGGCCAACAAGACCGTAGTCGAAACCCTGGCAAACAGCGGCGCGCTGCTTCTGGAAATCAAGCTCAAGCACAGCTACCCGCACTGCTGGCGGCACAAGACGCCGATCATCTTCCGCGCCACGCACCAGTGGTTCATCGGTATGGAGGCCAGCGGGCAACACGGCAGCCTGCGCAAAGCCGCGTTGAAGGCGGTCGAGAACACCGAGTTTTTCCCGGCATGGGGCCGCGCGCGGCTCGAGGCGATGATCAGGAACCGCCCGGACTGGTGCGTCTCGCGCCAGCGCAACTGGGGTGTGCCGATGCCGCTGTTCGTGCACAAGGAAAGCGGCGAACTGCACCCGCGCACCGCGGAATTGCTGGAGCAGGTTGCGTTGCGCGTGGAAGGGCAGGGCATCGAAGCCTGGTTCAGCCTGGACGCCAGCGAACTGCTCGGCGCCGACGCGGAAACCTATAAAAAGGTGAGCGACACCCTCGATGTCTGGTTCGATTCCGGCTCGTCCCACGCCTGCGTACTGAAGCGGCGCGACTACTTACAGCATCCGGCCGACCTGTATCTGGAAGGCTCCGACCAGCACCGCGGCTGGTTCCAGTCCTCGCTCCTCACCGGCTGCGGGGTGGATGGCCACGCGCCCTACAAGGCCCTGCTTACCCATGGCTTCGTGGTCGACGGCAACGGCCACAAGATGAGCAAGTCCAAGGGCAACGTGATCGCGCCGCAGAAGGTGGTGGACAGCCTCGGCGC
Source organism: uncultured Sulfuricella sp. (assembly GCA_964351305.1). Lineage (GTDB taxonomy): Bacteria > Pseudomonadota > Gammaproteobacteria > Burkholderiales > Sulfuricellaceae > Sulfuricella. The sequence continues at coordinate 15,550 of CAYGNO010000015.1, read as the reverse complement.
CGACATCCTGCGCCTGTGGGTCGCTTCTACCGATTATTCCGGAGAACTGACTATTTCCGACGAGATTCTCAAGCGGGTGACGGAAAGCTATCGCCGCATCCGCAATACCCTGCGCTTCCTGCTGTCGAACATCGCCGACTTCGATCCGGCGCGGCATGCTTTGCCGGTCGGCGACTGGCTGGAGATCGACCGCTACGCGCTGGCGATGGCGCGGGATTTCGAAAACGACTGCAAGGCGCACTACGGAAAATACGAGTTCCACTTCATCGTCCAGAAGCTGCAAGCCTTCTGTTCCGAGGATCTGGGCGGCTTCTACCTGGACATCCTGAAGGACCGCCTGTACACCGCCGGTGCCGATTCCCGCGCCCGCCGTTCGGCGCAGAATGCGCTCTACCATATCACCCACAGCCTGGTGCGGCTGATGGCGCCGATCCTCTCCTTTACCGCCGAGGAAGTGTGGCAGGTGCTGGCCAAAAACCCGGAAGACAGCATATTCCTGCACACCTGGAACGACGTGCTGCCGACCCAGCCGGAAGAGGATGTGATCAGGCAGCGCTGGGTGCAGTTGCGCCGCGTTCGCGCCGATGCGCAGAAGCAACTGGAAGAGGTGCGGGTATCCGGGCAGATCGGTTCCTCGCTGGCCGCCGAGGTGGATCTGTACGCCATCGGCGAAATCTTCGACCTCCTCGATTCTTTCGGCGACGATTTGCGTTTCGTGTTCATCACGTCGCAGGCGCGTTTGCATCAGGGCAGCCATCCCGAAGCGGTGGCCGGTGAAACCGGGGTGGGCATCCGCGTCAGCGCCAGCCCGGAGCAGAAGTGCGAACGCTGCTGGCACTACCGCGCCGATGTAGGCGCCGATGCCGCCAACCCGGGCTTGTGCGGACGCTGCGTTTCCAATCTGCACGGCGCAGGCGAGGCGCGCCAATATGCTTAACGGGTGGGGGTGGCTCGCGCTCAGCGCGGTCGTGGTCGTGCTCGACCAGTTGACCAAGCAGTGGGTGTCGCAGTCGCTAGCCTTTGGCGAAATGATACCGGTGATGCCCTCCTTCAATCTGGTGCTGGCCTACAATTCCGGCGCGGCGTTCAGCTTCCTGGCCGGGGCGGGGGGGTGGCAGCGCGGGTTTTTTATCGCAATCGCAGTGGTCGCGGCGGTGGTGATCGTCTACCTGCTGCGCAAGCATCACGGCGAAAAGTTTTTCAGCCTTGCGCTCGCCCTGATTCTCGGCGGCGCGCTCGGCAACCTGATCGACCGCATCCTGCTCGGTCATGTGGTGGATTTTCTCGATTTTTATGTGCAGGGCTACCATTGGCCCGCGTTCAATGTCGCCGACATGGCGATCACCGGTGGCGCAGGACTGCTGATCTGGGACAGCTTTAAAAAGCCAGGAGGCGTGAAGGGTGAAACGTAGGATGGGTGGAGCGAAAGCGATACCCATCATTCGAAAAAACGCCTCCATAACCATTATGCAATTGATATTGTGATTGATGGGTTCCCTCTCCCCAACCCTCTCCCACAAGCGGGAGAGGGGGCAGTGGTGAAGGGTGCTTATTTTGATCTGCTATGCTCCACCCATCCTACGATGATTTTCATGTGAAATTCAGGAGGCAACCATGAGCAAACAAACTGCCGCTGCCGGCGACAAAGTGAGCGTGCATTACACCATCTCTGTCCAAGAGGGCGAGGTGATTTTCGATACCTACGAGGAAGACGAACCTGTCGTCCTGGAAATCGGTGCCGGTGAAATTGCGGAAAACCTGGAGAAGTGCCTGATCGGCCTGGAACCGGGCGAGCAACGCGTATTTCTGCTTGAGCCCGAGCAGGCGTTCGGCCTGAGCGACCCGGAACTGGTGCAGCGGATCGAGCTGGAAATGTTTCCGGATGATGTTGCGGTGGAAGTCGACAGCCTGATCGAATTCAACCTGCCCAGCGGCGAAGCCGTCATGGGGGTGATTCTCGACAAAACCGAGACCGATGCGCTGGTGGATTTCAACCATCCCCTGTGCGACTACCCGCTGAAATTCGAAGTCGAGATTCTGGAAATTCTGGAGTAAACATGGAAGTGTTGCTCGCCAACCCTCGCGGCTTCTGCGCCGGCGTGGACCGCGCCATCGAAATCGTGGAGCGCGCGCTGGAACTGTTCGGCGCGCCGATTTACGTGCGCCATGAGGTCGTCCACAACAAGTTCGTGGTGGAGAGCTTGCGCGCCAAAGGCGCGGTGTTCATCGAGGATCTCGCCGGAGTGCCGTCCGGCAGCACGCTGATCTTCAGCGCCCACGGCGTTTCCCCTGCGGTGCGGCAGGAAGCCGAAGCGCGTGGGCTGAAGGTGTTCGATGCGACCTGCCCGCTGGTGACCAAGGTGCATCTGGAAGTGGCACGGATGCGCAAGCAGGGCAAGGAAATCATCATGATCGGCCACAAGGGCCACCCCGAGGTGGAGGGCACCATGGGCCAGGCAGAGGGGGGCATGTACCTGGTGGAAAAGCCGGAGGATGTGGCGGGCCTGCAGGTCAGCGACGAAAACAACCTCGCCTATGTCACCCAGACCACGCTGTCGATGGACGACGCCAGCCGCATCGTCGCTGCGCTGAAACAGCGCTTCCCTGGCATCAGCGGCCCGAAGAAGGACGATATCTGCTACGCCACGCAGAACCGCCAGGATGCGGTGAAGAAACTGGCTGAACAGTGCGATTTGGTGATCGTGGTGGGCTCGCCCAACAGCTCCAATTCCAACCGTCTGCGCGAGGTGGCCAGGAACATGGGGGTGGACGCCTGGATGGTGGACAACGCCGGCCAGATCGCCCCGGCCTGGCTGCTGGGCAAAAAGAAAGTCGGCGTGACTGCCGGCGCTTCCGCACCGGAAGTGCTGGTAGAGGAAGTGGTCGAGCGGATCAATGCCATTGGCACGGTAACGGTCAGCGAACTCAAGGGCGTTGAGGAACATATCGTTTTCCCCCTGCCGAAGAACCTGCTCTAACCGGGTCAATGCTTCAGAATCTTCCCGCGTGCAACCCTGCACACCCGTCAGGGCAGAAAAACAAAAGCGGCCAAAAAGCAGCTTTTGTTTTATACGCAGCGTCTGATCAGGGTATTAATTCGCGCCATATCACCCGTTTCCCCGTAAACCCGGCTGCTGCTGCCGCAAACGTCACGCCTCCAGGTTGCTTGGGTGTCGGGTCGTTGGAGGTCACTATGCTGGGCACGGGGTTGCCTCCTATGTACATGATGTTAATGCCGACGATGGTGGCGTCAGATTTTGTTGATACCAGGTTGGTTGCCGTGTCAACGGCCTTTCCTGTTTTGTAATCGACATAGTTGAGCCAGCCGTACCCGCCCGGTGAACAGGCCGTATTCGAAGGAACGATCGTAGCGACCAACAGCGTGCCTTGTACCAGCAGGCTGTCGATGTTTACACGTTCCCCGCTGTCGGGGAAATCGATATACCAGCCTCGATCGGTGAAGAAATCTACTGTGTTGGTGGAGGTGGTAAGACGGGTGGCCGTCCCATCCGGATTGTTGGCCAGAGTCTGTTGCACCAGGCTAGTTCGCGGATTTACCAGGGTGGTGGTCGCATTGTCATCCTTGATGGCATACAGGGTCTGTGTCTGGGTAGTGGTAAGGTCTGGTATTTCCAGATATTTCCCGGTTCCGACGAACACAACGCGCTTGTCTACGATTTTGCCCAGTACTGGCGTGGTGGTAATGGGCTGCGGGAGGCTGCCCGCAGTATCCGAGTACAGCGCCGCCAGTTTCATGGCAGAACCGGTGCCGATTGCAGCGGTAGTGGCGCTGTTGATGTCGAAGCGCCAGAGGTTCCCCAGCAAGTCGCCACCATAGACATAACCTGCCTGGTTGCCAGTAGATTCATCATTCCAGGCAGCGATTTTTGACAGTCCGCTCGGCGTGGTAGTGTCGCCCACGCCAGTGGTGATTTTGCTGATGATTGCCCCTGTGCCGGCATTGAGCACATAGAGGTAGCCTTTGCCGTCGCCCGGGCTGATATTGTTGTAGCCGGAAGTGACGAGTACTACCCATGTACCATCGGCCTTTCTGGTGATGATGGGCTTGCCGTAACCATAGCCGATATCGTCGTTTTTGACGGCGCCAATGCCCGTGGTTGTCGTGAATTCCCATAGCAAGGCCGGTGTGGCGGGGTTCGTGATATCCAGCGCATAATAACCGCGCCCGCCGCCGCTCAGGCCCGCTACCAGAATGGTTTTCCAGACGGCGGTTGCGGTATCGGAGCAATTGGCAGTGCATATGTCCGATGTGATTGGGCTGCCATTGACGAAATTGCGGTGCGAGGTGGAGTAGTTCATATCCGCCAACTTCCACATGTTCGGTATCACCATGCTCGGCACATAAGCCCAGCTTTCTACCCCGGTGTCGGCCGCAAAGGCGTGCATCATGCCGTCGTTGGCGCCCATGTACACTACGCCGGCACGACTGGCTTGAGCGGTTTTGTATTCAGTGTAGCCCGGGTACGGGTAGCTGAAAACCGGTACACTGATAAAGGCTGGCTGGGATTCCAGCGCATCTCCCAGCACGGCTTCGCGGTAGCGATACAGCCTGTTATCCGCCAAGTTGGATGTGCGCTCCTCATACCCGTATTGTCCGCGCAGATAATTGACCAGGTTAACGCCTGCGGCCGCGGTCTGTTGCGTAGAGGTAAGAGAAGACCATTGGCTGAGCGTACTGATATGCGCAGCGTCAAAGTTAGTCGGATTTGCGGCTGCATACGCGGCATCGAAGTCGGTCAGAGCGGTGCCGGTGCTGTTGGCGGTTTTAATTGTGCGCGTATCGCTTGTGGCAGACACTTTGGCGTTCATGGTGCCGGTACATGCGGTCGCAACCGGTACCTTGCAATTCGTGCCATCCAGCACACCGTCCGCGCAGATAACCGCGCCCGTCGTGACACAGTTATAGATGGTGGTGTCTCCGCTGGTTTCGGCAACAATGGTGCCCGGCGCTGCGCAAGTGTCTGCCACCACGTTCTCCACGCACCAAGTGGCGTTCTCGCTGACCACGCCGGTTTCCGTGTTGATGCCGCGTGCTTCCAGATTGCCCTTCCACGCAACCGTGGTATAGCTGGCGACATAGGCAAAGTTGTTGCCGGCAACCGGGTTCAGCGTGCTGGTGGCAGCAGCAGCGGCAGCCCCTCTGCGGGTATTGATGCCCGCCAGCGCACCGGACAGACCTTCAGCCAATGATGTCGGATTGGTGGCACTGAAATAGGCGCCGCGTCCATTTACCGCCGCATGCCACAGGTCATCGATGGTCGTGAGCGTTCCACTGCTGGGGATCGGCCAGTTGCAGGTCGTGTCGGCGGTTTGCCATGAACAGACCGGCGTCGTTGCGGCGGCGGTGAGCGTCATGGTGCCGGATTGAGTGATTGCCGGCGTGTAATTTGCGGCCGAGGCCGGTCCGGTAATCGTGACGGTGTCGCCCGAGGCAGTCGCGCTAAAGCCGTTCAGGGTGATCTTGGCTGCGATGTCGGCAGCCACGGCGCTGGTGCTGGTGTCGGCGGTGGAAGTGCCGGACATCAGTTGAACACCATTGACCGTAATGCTGCTGACCGAAGTGCTGCCAGATCCGCTGACGCTAATGCTGCTGGGCCCGAGGTTGGTGGTGCTGCCCAGCTTGACCGCGACATAATCCCCGCTGCTATCGTTCAGGTAGCTGGACGAATAACTCATCCGACCGCTCGCACCCAGCCCCAGTGTGAAAGTCGTCATGTGCTGCTGGAGGTTGTTATCCGTGCTGCCTATGAATACGTTGTTTTCACACACGTCCACCCCTGCCGCACCGGTGCAGTTGCCCAAGGCGGAAGTACGCAGGTCGGTCTGGTAATAATACATGGCCACGTCCGCCAGCGTGTTGCTGGTTCCGCCGCTGCTGCCCGCTGTCGTTACCGGAGTGCCTGTTGCCACCCAGTTGCTGGGGTCCGGGGTCGGAACCGAGACATCATTCTTATACACACAGGTATTTTTATCGTAGGTATAGGGGGACAAGTAGACCGGGGTGCCGCTCACGGCCGCGGTGCAAGTCTCGACACCACCGGTTACGCTGCAACTTCTGGTTTGTGGCGTGCTGGTGATCCGTCTATAGTTGGAGTTGCAATTTACCCCTGCTGGTGTGGTTCCTGCTATCGCTGTTCCCGTCTCGGAATAGTCGTTCCGCGTATAGGTTGTCGTCACGGTAGTGGCGGCCTGCGCCCCATCATACATCGGCCGCCCTGCCGTCCCGTCCTGGTTGCCGATATCCGTACTGCCATCGACTTGATTGGGATTGCTGCTATCGTTCCAATAGCCGTCGGTGGACAGGATGCTGAAGTTCTGCTGGCAGGAATACTGCACCGGGTCGGTCGACAGTTTTCCCGCATAATATCTCCCCGCATTCGCTAATGCTGTGCGCAAAGGGGTACTGCCGCTCGGCGTAGCGTTGTAAAGCGTGTTGTACCAATTGGTTCGCTGCGTGGTTTCGAATGTTCCCAATGCCAGAGCTGGCGTGCTCGACGAGTTGATTTTCATCAGGCCGATGCGGTAAGTGTCGTTGAGGCTGCTGAATGCGTGCCCGGCAGATGATTTCATCATCTGCATGCGGGTGCGGTAATAGCTGTACCAGTTGGCGAAGTTCTGTAATTTGGCGGCGTCGGCAATCGGGAATATGGTTGGGGAAAGCGTCATGGTCCCGGTTGCTTTGGTAATTTTCAGGGTAGTGGCCGTTGCCGCCAGCCCGGTAATCGTCACCGTGCCGGCGGTTGGCGTTGAGGCCGTGTAGCCATGGATGGTGCAGTTGCCGGATGAGGCGCTGGTGCAGGCATTGATTTTGGCTGCGATATTGGTGGCAACGGTAGTGTAGATCGTGCTGGCAGCGGATGCTCCCGACATGATCTCCTGTGTGCCGTTTATCTTGATGCTGCTGACCGAAGTACTGCTGCTTACGTTGCTTACCGCAATGGTGGCGGTTGTGGCGGCTGCGGTGCTCGACAGGCTGATTTTGGTGAATACATTGCTGCTGTTGTCGGCTATAACCCCGATGATGCTGTTGCACTCCGTGTAGAAAGTTGAGCTGCTGTCATTATAATTCTTCGTGGTTTGCGTGCCGCTATAGGTGCGGTAATGCGCCGCGTCTGGCCCCAACGATTCCAGGGTGTATGATCCATATGACTGGTACGTCGTGTTGGCATCCTCAGGGCTAAATCTGTTGGCTATGAACGCGCTGTTGAGATTCCTGGCGGTCGAAGTGGAGTCGAAGCCATTGTCCCGCGCCGCAGTGAAACTGGCGTTGGCATAACTTGTCCCGGTCGAATCCAGAGGCGGCAGGTAGGTGATGCTGGGGTTGTAATAAACGCCATTGCACTGACTGCTTTGGTAGCCGTGCTCACCACGGAAATTATCCGCCGTATCCGGCATGTAGGTCCACGACATGCTCCCCGAATCGTCCAACACGAATAATAGATTGGGTTTCACTGAGGAGGTGGTGGATGTCGCCAATGGCGATGTCGCTAGCGCGACCGGCGCGGCTAGGGCGGGCAGGGGCAAGGCGAGGCTGGCGGCCAGCACAAAAGATAGCAACCGATAACGGGCAGTAGAGTGATTTTTCCGATCGCGTTTCATGGTTGCCTCCTAATAAACAAATGCTTGCACGTAGCTGACCGTGTTTTTCGGCCCTTGGGTTCTGGTGGTAATGCGGATCTGGGGACTTTGGCCTGCTGCAGGGCACCCTGCCCCCGTACAGATTTCCTGTGGCAGGGGGATGTTCTGCCCACCGGTGTCCACAAGTGCACCGCTAAACAGGCAGTCCGCAGTTTGAATCGGCGTGTTGGCGGTGCGGCACATGCGCTGGATGATATAGCGGATCCTGTTGCCGCTGCTGTCGGTTATTTCGGGGATGGCAGTGATGGCATTCCACGTGGCATCGGCAAAGAGGCTCAAAGCGGGGTCGACGTTGGAGTGGTAGCCACTTGCCGCATTCGTGACATTGAAGGCGTGGGCAGGATTATTTAAAACATTCAGGGCGGCATTTGCCGCATCAGTCGTTCTTAACCAGGTAACAGCGGTCTCAACCCCTGCATCACCGGAAGTGGTGGCAGCTTGCCTGAACGCCAGATTGCCGGCAATCAGGGTGCTGGTGTCCACCGAGCGTATCAGCGCTACCGCTGCGAGTGAAAGTACAAGCAGGGCAATCAGGGCAAAGAACAGCACCAGGCCGCGCTGCTTCATCATACGCGCCCTCTCAAAATGGGGTTTGGGCAGTGATTTCATAGCGTATCCTTGGACCAGATCACGTTGCGCAAGGGAATAATGGTTTCAAACACCCGGTAGCGGTAACGTGCCCAGTTAGGGTCGCCAGCGCTCAGGTCTATCGTCGGGGCAGGAGATGTTGTGACCGGCGCGGCAGAGGTGGCATCCCATGCGCACAGGCCGGTAGGGTTCGCAGCGGTAGGGGAACTGCATGCGGTAGTCACAGCCGCCGGTTCCATTTTTGGGTTGCGCGCTACAATCGCGATGCGAACAGCCTTGATCCGGTTGCGGTCGGCGACGGTAGGCGCGTTCCAGCCTGTGGCAGCGCTGGCATCCACCCACTGGGTGACCCGATTAAAATTGGGGTCGGTATTGGGCAGTCCGGCAGCGGCAATTCCATACTGCGCCTGAATGTTGACGATGTCTGACACGCTGTCAACACCAGCGCGTTGCAGGTTGCCATTATTCACGGCATAGGTAATCGTATTCCAGGTGCCCAAACAGGCAAGATTGACGCCGACGGTGGTCGCGGTGGCGGTAATGGTGGTGGCAGCGGCGGTGGGAGCTGCAAGGGTGGGGTCTGCAAACGTGACTGTCGTGGGGCCCGGCACGGCGACTACATTCGACATGGTGCATGCGGTTCCGCTGGTGATCAGGATAATATCATTGGCTTTGCAACCCAAATTGCTGACAACGGCAACATCTCTTGCAGGCGCTGGTGAAGCGGCAGATGCAATGGGTAGCGCGGTCGTCTGGGTAGGGACGCCACCCATGAGTGAGTTGCCGTAGCGCAGGGTGATCGTGTCGCTGGCGCTAACGCCTGCAGCCGCTACGCCGTCGGTAATGGTGACAGGAGAGAGGCCATTGACGTTGCCTGCTGCGCCACCAATCGTCAGTGTTGTGCACTCGAGCGGCGAGTTGGCAACAGGCAACAGGGGGTAGCCTGCCATTTGTAGCTCGCGCCCTATGGTATAGAGCGCAATGCCGCCATTGGTCTGCGCATCGGCTGTTCCCGTGGTGGTGCGTTTTTGCGCCTCAAAGACGGACATGACCTGCACAATGACCAGAGTCGCGAGCATGCCGATGGCCAGCCCGACCATGATTTCCACCAGGGTGAATCCGGTTTGATAATAAGGTGAGCGCCTGTTATTCGATTCCATGATTCTAGTTCCCGGTGATGGTGGCAGTGGTGGTGAAACAGTGTGCCACGAGCATGAAGCATGGCGCCGTCGTTGCGGACGCAGCCGGGGTTTCTCCCGGCTCAGTCCAGCCGACAGTAACCCTATACTGACCGGTAGCCGGACTGGTGACGGTTCGCCTGCCGCCGGGCAATAATGTGGCGATGTCGGTACTTGCTTCAAGGTAGGTGGCAATATTGGCAGGGTCAGACCACATCAAACCTATTCTTTGCTGGGCGATATAACTGGCATCGAGACGGTATTTTGAATCGGCGGTGTTTTTGATCATGGCAGCTTGCAGGCCAACTATGGCCAGCACTCCCATGGAAAAAATCAGGATGGCAATCATTGCCTCCAGCAATACGGAGCCGGTCTGTTTGCCTGGCACGCTTCTGTTTGGATTCATGTTCAGCATCCCTGTGGCGAGGTGGCGGGCTTGGCCGGGTCGCACATGCGCGCCTGACCGCCGGGTACGGAAATCTCTATCCGCAGGCAGCGCATCGGCCCCGCTGCGGTTGCGCAGCCGCCTCCGGTGGGGTTGGACACGTCGATGGTGACTGTGGCGGCATCCCCGGCGGGGGCCGTGACTCTGCCCAGTCCGTCGAAGATGATGGATCCGTCGAAGACGGCAGTAGCTGCCGTTCCGTCCGCTTTCAAGGTCGCTGTTGCCACGATTGCGTTGAGCGATCCTTCGCTGGCCGCGCGTGTCTGGATCAGGCGCGGCGCGACGGTGTCGGAGGCTGCGCTGTCGCAGGCGTTGGCGGGATTGTCCTGACTGACCACCCAGTTAGTGCTGGTGGTGGAGAGGGCGCAGGTATTGCCCAGGTTGTTGGTGAACTGGAAGCGGACAGTGGTATTGCGCGTCACCGCCTCGGCCCGTGCCCGTTGTATCCCATTCGTAACGGATTCGGCTGCGTTGCGAATCTGGATATTCTGAAACCATGTCTGGAAACTGGGCACGGCCACCCCTAGCAAGATGGCCAGGATCGTAATTGTGATCATCAGCTCTATCAGCGTAAATCCCTGGAGCTGGGATTTCAGGTGCACGTTCAACACGCCCCCCCTTTTTTCGTGATCCAGCAATTCGCCGGTACGGTTCCCCAGCCTGTTTTCAGGCCGGTTGTCCGCTTGGTGTTGGTTTGATCGATGGTGTAGCTGAAAGCAGACAGGCCACCATTACCGGTGGCGGTTATTGTGTAAGTGTTTGCGGTGAGATTGCTGCAGGCATAAGTGTATTTTGAAGTCGTAGCAGGGCATGTGCCGCCAACATAGGTGCGGTTGTCCTGGAAAAACTGTTCCATCTTGACCCGCCCATCGGATAGGGTTGAGGTGGCTTCTGCCAGCTGTCCGCGAATGACGTAGTCGTTATAGGCAGGCAACGCGACAGAAGACAATATCCCAATAATTGCCACGACTATCATTAATTCAACCAGTGTGAAGCCTTTTTGTGCTCTCATGGAGTTCCCCTCTCTATACGTTCCAAAGCTTAGCTTAATGATGAAATACACCGCTAGCATAAACTGACTAACGGTCAGTTTGCTAGAATAAGCGGCAAATATAAGGAATTGATTGTTTTGTATTCTTCCATTTTACGTCACCCTTGGAAGACTATTTTTCGGGGGAAGCTCATTCTCGCAAATTATCTGTTTAGCCGGGAACAACCCTTCGATGTTTCGAGCTACGATTGGACAGGATTGAATAAAAATTATTAGACAAAGTCCAGTATTTGGTTTAGCATGATTTTATGGATATGAAAACTTACACTCGCGACAACATGGCTGATCTGCTACGGCAGCACGCGATCAATCCGACGCATCAACGACTCGAGATTGCCTATGCGTTGTTCTCGAGGCAGGAGCACCTTTCGGCCGATCAGATTCTTGCGATCGTGAATACCAAGCACAGCGAAACCTCCAAGGCAACAGTCTATAACACCCTCAATTTATTCGTGGAAAAGAAGCTGATCCGCGAGGTGATCGTGGACCCCAGCAAAGTATTCTACGACCCCAATACCCACGAACATCATCATTTCTACGATGTGGTCAGCGGTCAATTGACCGATATCGACGCGGCGGACTTCAAGATCAGCGGCTTGCCCGTGTTGCCGCCGGGCGTGATTACCGAAGGCATCGATATTATCGTCCGCATCCGCCCGCAAGCGGTTGCCGCCTGATCGCAATTTCTTATCGCACTGGTGAATATCGCCCGTTATGGCGCGCTGTAACGGTTGATGGCTGATGGCGAAGGGGGATATAATGCCGAGCTTGCGTGCCGATGTAGCTCAGTTGGTAGAGCAGCGCATTCGTAATGCGAAGGTCACCAGTTCGATTCCGGTCATCGGCACCATTTAATATCTACGCAGTACCTAAAAGTTCAAAAGCCCGCGCACAGCGGGCTTTTTCATTTGCTGGATCCGATTACGATGAAGGCGCCGATACTGCCTTGCCGATTTTGCTCGGATAAGCCCAGCCGTTGCGCCAGGCGCCGATGACCATGTTGGGGTACTCCGGTCGGCCCAGGCTGCCATTGTAGCGACCCAGGGCGCGGAACAGATCGCCCTTTTCGATGTCGAGATAGTGCCGAAGGATGGTGCAGCCGTAGCGCAGGTTGGTGCGGATGTGGAACAGGTTCTGGTCGGGAGTGCCGATATGCTTGACCCAGAACGGCATGACCTGCATGTAGCCCCGTGCCCCGGCACTGGATACGGCATATTTCTTGAAGCCGCTTTCCACCTGGATCAAGCCCAGCACCATTTGAGGGTCGAGGCCCGCGCGGGATGCTTCGTAGTGTACGGTTTTGAGGAAGTCCTGGCGCACTTTTCTGTCCGGCATGCGTTTCTCCAAGCGCTGCGACATTTCCGTCATCCAGGTATTTGCATCGGTTTGTGAAGCAAAGACGAGGCGCGGAGAGGCGCCATCGCTGACCGTTTTATGCAGCGCCGCCTGCACGCTGGCGCTCAGCGGTTCCTCCAGCTGTCTGCCAGCGTGGGCCGGCAGACTGATCAGTAATGCAACAAGGATAATTATCTTATGCATGTTACTGATTTTATGTGACTCACGATATTTTGCAAGGAGATGGCGGTGGCTTTGTCGTCCCGGCGCCCCTGGTATTCCACGTTGCCGTCCTTCAGTCCGCGCTCGCCGATGACGATACGGTGCGGGATGCCGATCAGTTCAAGGTCGGCGAACATGACGCCGGGGCGCTCGTCGCGGTCGTCCAGCAGTACCTCGATGCCGGCAGCGACAAGCTCCGCGTAGAGCTTCTCAACCGTTTCCTTCACCAGTTCGCTCCGGTTGATGCCGATCGGCACGATGGCAAGCTGGAAGGGTGCCATTGCGGACGGGAAGACGATACCGTGATCGTCATGGCCCTGCTCGATGGCGGCGGCCACGATGCGTGACACGCCGATGCCGTAGCAGCCCATTTCCATTACCTGCTCCTTGCCGTTCTCGTCAAGAAAAGTGGCTTTCATCGCTTCGGAATACTTGGTGCGCAGCTGAAAAATATGGCCGACTTCGATGCCGCGGCACAGTTCCAGTTTTCCCTTGCCGTCCGGGCTGTCATCGCCCTCCACCACGTTGCGGAGATCGACCAGTTCTTTCAGTTCCGGCAGGTCACGGCTGAAATTGACGCCGGTGAGGTGGTGGCCGTCCTCATTGGCGCCGCAAACAAAGTCGCTCATGGCCGCGACCGCGCGATCGGCGATGAGGGTGACATTCAGGCCGACCGGACCGAGCGAGCCGGCGTTGCAGCCGGCGGCTGCACGAATTTGGGTATCGGTGGCAAAGCGCAGCGGATGGGCAAGCTGGATCAGCTTGTCGGCCTTGACCTCGTTGAGCTGGTGGTCGCCGCGCAGCAGCAGCGCCACTACACCGCCGTCGCGCCCCTCCAGCAGCAGTGTTTTAACGACCCTATGTGCGGGAATCTTAAGAAATTCGCATACTTCCTCGATGCTGTGTTTGCCAGGCGTGGCGGCTTTTTGCATGGTTTCGGCAGGAGCAGGGCGCGGAGTCGCGGGGGACACGGCTTCGGCCAGTTCGACGTTGGCGGCGTAGTCGGAACTGGGGCAGAAGGCAATGGCGTCCTCGCCGGAATCGGCCAGGACGTGAAACTCATGCGAGCCGGTGCCGCCGATCGCGCCGGTGTCCGCCGCCACGGCGCGGAATTTCAGGCCGAGGCGGGAGAAAATGCGGCTGTAGCAGTCATGCATCACCTGGTAGGTCTGCTCCAGGCTGGCGAAGTTGGCGTGGAAGGAATAAGCGTCCTTCATCATGAACTCGCGTGCGCGCATCACGCCGAAACGCGGGCGGATTTCGTCGCGAAACTTGGTCTGCACCTGGTAGAAGTTTACCGGCAACTGGCGGTAGCTCTTGATTTCGCGGCGAGCGACGTCGGTGATCACCTCTTCGTGGGTCGGTCCGAAGCAGAAATCGCGCTCATGGCGATCCTTGATCTTCAGCATCTGCGGGCCGAACACGTCCCAGCGCCCGGTTTCCTGCCAGAGCTCTGCGGGAATTACCGATGGCATCAACAATTCGACCGCGCCGCTCTTGTTCATTTCCCCGCGCACGATGTTTTCGACCTTGCGCAGCACCCTGAGACCGAGCGGCATCCAGGTGTACAGGCCGCTGCCGATGCGCTTGATCAGGCCGGCGCGGAGCATCAGTTTGTGGCTGACCAGCTCGGCTTCGGCGGGCGCTTCCTTGAGGGTGGACAGGAAAAAATGTGAGACGCGCATGGGGATTCCCGTAATCAAATTCCGAATTCGCGATTTTAACCGAAAACAAGGCGTTGATCGGATTGATTTGGGCTGGAAATAGCAGTAGTCTGTAATTGTTACTTACCGTTTAATAAAAAAAGGAAATTATCATGTATACCGAAGTCGATGAAGCGGCCGATATCAGCAAGGAAAAGCTGGTTGCAGATTTTAAAGTGGTGGTGGCTGATGCAGAAGCGCTGCTCAGGGCGACTGCTAATGATGCGAGTGAAAAGGTAGCGGCTGCGCGCGAAAAAATCCAGTCCAGCCTGGTTGAGGCTAAAGTGCAGATGGCACGGGCTGAGGCGGCGATCATAGACAAAACCAAGCAGGCTGCCCGCGCAACAGATGAGTTTGTGCATGACAATCCGTGGAAGGCTGTGGGTATTTCCGCCTGTGTCGGGCTGGTGATCGGTGTCCTGATCGCGCGCCGCTGATATTCGGACAGTGATGACGGAAACCGATGCAGGCATGGCGCGTGCCACTGGATTGTTTGCCTCTCTGCGCAATTTTGCCGCCACGCTAACAGGTGTGGCGCAGACAAGACTGGAGTTGCTGGCGAATGAAGTGGAGGAGGAAAAGCTCCGCTTCGGCCAGTTGCTGCTGTTCGGGAGCGTCGCGCTGTTTTGCCTGGCTGTCGGCAGCGTGTTTCTCGCGATATTCATCACTGTCCTGCTATGGGATAGTCATCGTCTGTTGGTGCTGGGCGGTCTTGCCGTGCTTTTTTTTAGTCTCGGCGGTGCGGCTGTCGTGATGTTTCGTGCCCGCGCTTCGTCCGGGAGCCGGTTGTTTTCGGCCAGCCTGGCAGAGCTGGGCAAAGACCGTCAGCAGTTGTTGCCGTAATGGGTGCCGAGCAACGGTTGGTCGAACTTTCCCGGCGGCGTGCCGAACTGGTGGCGCATTGTGCGGTACAACGTGCGGAACTGGGCGATATTTGCCATGCCTGGCGTGTGCCAATGGCGATTGTCGATCAGGGCGTGACTGCATGGCGCTTCCTTCGCATGCATCCAGCCTTGCTGGTTGGCTTGGGTGTGGCGTTTGCGGTGGCCCGGCCTCGCAGAGCAGTAAATTGGTTCGGTCGTGGCTGGGCATTGTGGCGCTTTTTCCGTGGCGTGGCAGCCGGGCAAAATAAGTCGAATTGATTGGTAGTGGCTGACTAGTATTTTTCTCCACTGGTCAATTTCCATCTCGTGTTAGCCAAATTTCTTTCCTTGCCGCATCCTGCTGGCAGGTGTGAGTCGTTCTGCATCTTTTCTGACACAACCCGGAATATTGAACTCAAATAATCCATTTGGCGTAAAATTTGCGATTTTAGGCGCCAACCTACAGCCTCCACATTCCCTCCCATTTTTAGGGGGAGGGTTTAGGG
>CAYGNO010000014.1:11403-24998 GCA_964351305.1 uncultured Sulfuricella sp. | reverse complement strand
CACTGAAAACCCTGGGCAAGGGCGATGACCTGGTCGCCACCTGGATCGACCATGCGCCGCTGGTGGCCAAGGAAATCGGCGAAGATGTCGTGCCGGACCTGGCGCAGACCGCGCTCGAGCTGGCCTCCAAGACCTCGGGCGCGGTGATCGAACTGGTTCTCAGCACCGCGCCCACGGCGGCCAACCGCCTCGGCGACGAAGTGCTGTTTCGCGCCTACCTGCAATTCCTCAATACCCTGCTGTCCCAGGCGCCGCGCGGCGTACGCCCGATGCTGGAAAACCTGGAAATGCTGTTCAGCCAGCTCACTCTGGGCGGCTTGCGCCGCTGGGCGCTGTGGGGCGCCCACGCCCATCGCACCAATTACCCGGAGCAGGGCAACTATTTCAGCCTGCAATCCAAGGAATCGCTAGCGATGCTCCAGAAGGAGCGCAAGGGCACGCTGTTCATCGACGTACAGCGCCGCATCAACATGTATCTTCGCGCCTTGTGGGCGCGGGATTTCTTCATGAAGCCAACCTCCGGCGACTTCGAAACGCGGGAAGGCTACCGGCCCTATGTGGAAGGGTATTTCATCCATCTGCCCGATGCCTATGATGATTTTACTCTCCCCTCTCCCGGTGCTGCGCACCACCCTCTCCCGCTTGCGGGAGAGGGAAATAAGCTGCCGGGCCTGGAAATGTACCGCGCCGCCGCCGCCCACAGCGCCGCCCACATCGTCTATACTCGCGACCCGATCTCGGCCGAATCGCTCAATCCATGGCAGATGGCCGTGATCAGCGTAATCGAGGATGCCCGCGTCGAAACCTTATCTGTACGCAAATTCCCTGGCCTCAAGCACCTGTGGGCGCAGTTGCACACCATAGAATCCAATCAGGGCAAGTCGGCGGGCGATTATCTCAACCGCCTGGCGCGCGCCCTCCTGGATGACAGCTATCAGGACGACGATCCGTGGATCGCCCAGGGACGGGTATTGTTCAGGCAGGCTGCTGAGAGTCTCGATACCAACCAGGTTTCCTGGGACATCGGCGTGCAGCTGGCACATGAATTCATGACCAAGCGCATCGCCTTCAATCCCCGCAACGACCTGCTCACCGCACCGTACCGCGATGACAACCGCTATTTCTGGGAGTTCGAAGAATTCGATTTCGAAAAGGCGATGTCGGCGGGTTACGAAGCCCCCAAGCAGGTGCGCAAGCACGTCAGCCTGATGGAGTTCGCCAACGAAATCGACGTCGAGAACGCCGGCGACGATGCGGAAGAAATCTGGGTGCTGGGCACGGAACTCTTCCCCTATGAAGACATGGGCAAATCCTTCAACGAACTGGAAGGCAAGGAGCCGATTTCCGAGCCCTATCATTACTCGGAATGGGATTACCAGATCCAGCTCGAACGCCCGGCCTGGGCCACAGTGCTTGAAAAACGCTCAAAGGCGGGAGATCTGCAGCTGATAGACGACATCACTTCCCAGCACAAGCGCACCATCGGCCGGCTGAAGTTCCTGCTCGACGCCCTGCAACCCCAGGGGGTGACGCGCATCCGCAAGCTGGAAGACGGCGACGAGGTCGACGTCAACGCCGCCATCCGCGCCATGATCGACATTCGCATGGGGCAGCAGCCCGACCCGCGCATCATGATGCGTTCGGTGCGCAAGATACGTGACATTTCGGTGATGGTGCTGCTGGACCTGTCGGAATCCACCAACGAGAAAGTGAGCGGGCAGGATTACAGCGTGCTGGACTTGCAACGCCAGGCCACGGTGCTGCTGGCGGACGCCATCAACAAGATCGGCGACCCCTTCGCGATTCACGGTTTCTGTTCGGACGGACGCCACAATGTCGAATATTCCCGTTTCAAGGATTTCGACCAGCCTTACAACGAAGTGCCCAAGTCGCGCCTGGCGGGCATGAGCGGCCAGCTCTCGACGCGCATGGGCGCGGCCATCCGCCATGCCGGGCATTATCTGAAGCTGCAGAAATCGGCCAAGAAGCTGCTGCTGGTGATCACCGACGGCGAACCGGCTGACGTGGACGTGCGCGATCCGCAGTATCTGCGTTACGATACCAAGAAAGCGGTGGAGGAGATGGCGCGTTCCGGCGTGACCACTTTCTGCATGTCGCTCGACCCGAGAGCGGATCAATATGTCTCCCGGATTTTTGGCGCCAAGAACTACATGGTGGTGGATCATGTGGAACGGTTACCCGAAAAACTGCCCCTCCTCTACGCTGGTTTAACGCGTTAGGGTTGGGTTTGTTAATGTACTTCCTGATTTTGTTGGGGGCAGTTTTCAGTGCAGGCTAACCTTTTGCGTAGCACAAGGTTAAGCCGCGAAGCGGCGGCCGTAGCTAAAAGCTGCCGCTTCTCTATGCCGGATTAACACGGTAAATGTAATTATTGCTCCATCGAGCTATTTAATTTGATGTGCGGCTGCTTTCAGTGAAGGCTAACTTGCTCAAGCAAGTTAAGCCGCGAAGTGGCGACCGTAACTAAAAGCTACCACTACTTTACGCAGGACTTACACGATGACAGTACAAACTTATGTCGGTATCGACCAGGATACCAACGCCGGCCTCACCCACCTCGGACGTATGGTGCGCGACGCTTGGGTATTCGGCATCCTGCCCGAAACGGAAACCTGCGCAGGCTGGGATTCCGCGCGCATGCAGAACCTGTACGAGCAGGTTTATGCCGCTTGGGAGCCCTATGCCCATCTGCCCAGCCGTCTGCCGGAAGAGTTGCGCGAGCGGCACACCCGGTTTTATGCCCAGGCCATCACGGCCGCCCGTGGCGAGGGATGGGACCCGGAGCTGGGCGAGGACGAATAAGGCCTCTAAGAAAGCAGTCTTAAACCCAGATTGCTCGTGCATGTAGGAGCGCAGCCCCCGGCGCGAATGCGACCGCAAATCGCGGCGAGGGCGCCGCTCCCACAACGGAATTTTGGCTCTGATTAAGTAATCTTGGGTTAAATATTAACTACGCTCTGGCGCCGGGAATTTGAGCACTCGCGCCGGTCCGGCTAAGCGCCCCTTCGCGGCCAGATCGGTCAGGGCACGGGGCAGTTCAGCTTGCAGGCGTGCCATGAGCCGGGCCGCATCGGGCTGATAATAGACCGCCTGGTACGGAACCGGTTCGTCGAGCGAGGCGCGAACCTGGGGACGAAAATCCTGCCAGGCGATATCGATCCAGCATTTTCGTTCGCCATCGAGGAATATGAACTCCTCCGCATCCAGAATCGCCAGGTACTGCATGGAACGGATCGGGACGAACAGACAGCCGGAGGGGCTGCGGGACAGCAGCGCATGCGCCAGATTGTAGGTCGCAGCCGGCAAAAACCGGGGCTCGCGCGCTGATTCGGGGTTACGATAGCAGGTGATTTGCATGCGCACTCCTTGGTTTTGGACAGGCTGCAATAATTATCCATGCTTTGCACAGCCTTGAGGAGAAGTATGATGAAAAAACCGATCCAGGAATTCAACAAATGGCTGCTCTCCCTGGTCGAGCACCTCGGCCTGCTGGTGATCGCCATTGCCACGGTGTTCGCCATGGCGAGCGAAACCATGATCATGGTGAATGCGGCTCAGGTCACACTGGCCGACTTGCTGCTGCTCTTCCTCTACCTGGAAGTGCTGGCGATGGTCGGGCTGTATTACGGCACCGGCAAGCTGCCGGTGCGCTTCCCGCTGTATATCGGCATGGTGGCGCTGGCGCGCTACCTGATCCTGGACATGAAGGCCATGGACGACTGGCGCATGCTCGCGGTGAGCGGCTCGATCCTGATGCTGACGGTGGCGGTGCTGCTGATTCGCTTCGGCCATGTCCGCTATCCCTACCTTGGCGAAGAGCAGGCAGTCGAGTTGCGAAATGTTAGCCAAACGAAGAATTGAGCGAATTGCGGAACCCCGGATCATGACAACCCGCGGCATCATCGCCAGCACCCGGCAGCCCGGCCTGGACGACACCGGCAGGCATCCGGTCGACGAGGCAGCGCGGCTACTGCGCGCAGGCGGCGTGGTCGCATTCCCCACCGAAACCGTGTACGGGCTGGGCGCGGACGCCGCCAATCCGGAAGCAGTGCGGCGTATTTTCACCATCAAGGGGCGACCGGCAAACCATCCGCTGATCGTTCATATCTCCCACGCCTCCCTGCTGAATCAATGGGCGCGGGAGGTTCCTGAAGCCGCACGACATCTGGCGGAACGATTCTGGCCGGGGCCGCTCACCCTGATCCTGCAGCGTCAGCGTCATGTTCCCGACGCCGTGACCGGTGGCCAGAATTCGGTGGGGCTGCGGGTGCCCGATCACCCGCTGGCGCTAGAACTGCTGCATGCGCTCGGACCGGAGCATGGCCTGGCGGCTCCATCGGCCAACCGCTTTGGCCGCATCAGCCCGACCAAGGCGCAGCACGTGCGCGATGAACTGGGCGAAGCAGTGGATCTGATCCTGGACGGCGGTCCCTGCCGGGTGGGGCTGGAATCCACCATTGTCAGCTTCGTCAACGGTGAACCACGACTGCTGCGGCCCGGCGGCATCCCCACCGGCGCGCTGGAAGAAGAAATCGGCATGAAAATCTCACTGGACGACCCGCATCACCCGTCGGTGCGCGCTTCCGGCGGAATGCCCTCGCATTACGCCCCGGCCACGCCGCTTGAAATCTGGCCCGGCGAGGCGCTGTGGCGCCACGCCCTGGCACTGGCAGAAAAGGGAATGCGGGTTGCGGTGCTGGGGCTGACCGCCACGCCACCCGCTATCGACAATGCACTCGTGCGCCACTTCCCGATGCCGACCCAGGCTGCGGATTACGGGCGCGTGCTGTATGACACGTTGCGCCAGGCCGATGCAGCCGGCTTCGACCGGCTGCTGACGGAAGCGCCACCCAATGAAGACTCCTGGCGCGCCGTAACCGACCGGCTACGGCGCGCCGCCGTTCAATTCTGACTGTATAAGGTACGCCATGCCTCTCGTCCACCTGACCGACATGCTCAATCACGCCTACCGCCACAACTACGCCGTCGGCGCGTTCGGCGTGGTCAACCTGGATTTTCTGGAAGGGGTCATGCAGGCTGCGGAGAATTGCCGCGCACCGGTCATCATCAACCTGATCGAATCCCATTTCACCCATTACGATTTCGAGCTGCTGATGCCCGCTGTCCTGGCGGCAGCGCGTCGTGCCAAAGTGCCGGTGGCGATTTATCTCGACCACGGCAGCAGCATCGAATCGGCCAGGCGCGGCATCCGAGCCGGCTGCAACGGGGTGATGGTGGATACCTCGCAGCTTCCCTTGGACGAAAACCTCAAGCTTACCCGGGAAGTCGCCGCCCTGGCTCACGCCTGCGGCGTGGGCGTGGAGGGAGAGCTGGGTTATGTGCCGGGGAACGAGGAAGACGGCGAGGAGAAAGACCTGGAAGGTCTGACCTACACCTTGCCCGCCGAAGCCAAGGCCATGGTGGAACGCACCGGCATCGACTGCCTTGCGGTGTCGATCGGCACGGTGCATGGCCGAAAAAAGGGCACTCCCAAGCTGGATTTCACCCGGCTGGCCAAGCTTCAGGAGGCAGCCGGCATCCCGCTGGTCATCCACGGCGGCACCGGACTTTCCGATGAGCAATACAGAAAACTGATCGCCCACGGCGTGGCCAAGATCAACTACTACACGGCACTGTCGGAGGTGGCTGCCAATTCCATCAATGCCAATGCCGGACCCGGCATAAAGAGCTACAAAATAGTCACGCACAGCGTCAGGAGTGCGATACGTGAAGAAGTGGAGCGCTGCATCCGCATCTGGGGCAGCAGCGGCCGCGCGGCGGAAGTCATGGCACAGTGCCGACCATGGCGTGAAATCGAGCGCATCGTGATGTATAATCAGCCCGAAAGCATGTCCGAAGAGGCAGCAACCGAGATGGTGCGCCAGGGCAAGGAATCCCTCGCTGCGATTCCCGGTGTGCGGCGCGTGCAGACCGGCACCGCGGCTAACGGCGAAAAACACCGCCGCTGCTGGCTGGTGCGCCTGGCCACGCCGGAAGCGGCTGCCAGCTTCAACAGCCACCCCGACCAGCTAAAATTCGCCAACAGCCTGTCACAGCATGGCGCAACAGATCGGACTGCCATGGATTTCGAACTCAGCGAGTAATTTCAGACTCTCGATAAAAAGCGAACGATTAATGCACCCAAAGGAGCGGCCTTGACCGCAACAGCCACTGCTTCAAGGCCAAGACCGCTCATGAAACACCCTCTTTTACAGCTAAATACATGCTTAAAATACCCAGCGATACCCTGTTGCGCGCCCGCGTAAAACTGTTCGGCAACCTGCTCGGCAACGTGCTGCGCCCCCTGGAGGATGGTCGCGTGCTGGAGGCAGTAGAAACCCTGCGCAAAGGCTACATCCGGTTGCACAAGGAAGATTCTCCAACCGCTCGGCGCCGCCTGGAGAAACTCATCGAATCACTGGATGCGGAAACGCTTACCCATGTGGTGCGCGCTTTCAGCATTTACTTCAGCCTGGTTAATCTGACCGAGGAATCTTTTCAGCACCAGACTCGCCGCACCCAGGTGCGTCAAGGCGGCCCCCTGTGGAATGGCTCCTTCGACGCGACGCTGCGGGGTTTCCACGAGCAAGGCATCAGCGCCGCAGAACTCCAGACCCTGTTCGACCAGGCTGCCTACATCCCGGTGTTCACAGCCCACCCCACGGAATCCAAGCGCCGCACCATCATGGAACATCTGCGCTGCATCTTCCTCTCCGCCGAACAGCTTGACGACCCGCGCACCGGCAAGGAACGGCGCCTGGAGCTGATCAGCCAGCTTGAAGGCCAGATCCAGACCCTGTGGAAAACCGATGAAGTACGCTTGCAAAAGCCACAGGTCAGGGACGAGATCAAGAACGGGCTGTTCTACTTTCGCGAAAGCCTTTTCAAGGCTGTGCCCGAAACCTACCGCTACCTGGAAAAAGCCGTCGACCGCATCTATGGGCCGGAACTGGCGAAAGGCCAGTCCATCCGGGTGCCGAATATTTTGCGTTTCGGGTCATGGATCGGCGGCGACCGCGATGGCAATCCCTTCGTCACCGCCGAAACCACCGCTCTCGCCCTGCGCCTGCAAAAGCGGGAGGTGTTGCGCCATTACCGGCTTGAAGTTGAAAAACTCAGCCATAGATTGACCCACTCCAGGCGGCTATGCGCGATCAGCGCATCGATGGCCGACGGTCTGGCGCAGGACGAACGGCGATTTACTTCAGTGTTCGCCAATTTCCCGCAACACTTCAGCCAGGAACCCTATCGCCGCAAGCTTTACGTGATGCGCCATCGGCTGCGACACAATCTGGGCGCAGTGGATGCCCTGATCGAAAGCGGCGACGTACGCCCGTTCGCTGACGGCTATCTGTCGGAGCAGGAGTTCCTGGCGGACCTTTACCTGATTCGGGATTCACTGATCGGCCATGGCGACCGCGCAGCCGCTCACGGCGAGTTGCAGGACCTGATCCGCAAGGCGGAAACCTTCGGTTTTTACCTGGTTCACCTCGACCTCCGCCAGGAATCCACCCGCCACAGCGAAACCGTTGCCGAACTGCTCGCGCAGCAGCCGGGCCTGCCCGGCTACAACACGCTGAACGAGGCCCAGCGCCTCGAACTGCTGGGCGACATGATCACCCGTGCCCAAAGCATTGAGGCCAACCGGGAAGCGCTTGGCGCAGCCAGCCGCGAAACCCTGGCGGTGTTCGACGTGATGGCGGACATGCGCCATGAAGTCAGCCCCAGGGCTTTCGGTTCCTACGTTATCTCGATGACCCATGCCGCCAGCCATGTGATGGAAGTCATGTTCCTCGCCAGCCTGGCGGGGCTGGCCGGCCGCAACGGCCGCGACTGGTTCTGTCATATCGACATCTCGCCCCTGTTCGAAACCATCGTCGACCTGGAGCACATCCAGCCGGTGATGACGGCGCTGCTCGACAACCCGGCCTACGCGGCGCTGCTTAAATGCGCCGGCAACAGGCAGGAAGTCATGCTCGGCTATTCCGATTCGGCCAAGGACGGCGGCATCCTCGCCTCGACCTGGTCGCTCTACGAAGCGCAGACCCGGATCACCGCGCTGGCGCGAGCGCGCGGCATCGAGTGCCGTTTGTTCCACGGGCGCGGCGGCACGGTCGGTCGCGGCGGCGGCCCCACCCACGAGGCCATCCTGTCGCAGCCGGAAGGTACCGTGCGCGGCCAGATCAAGTTCACCGAACAGGGCGAGGTGCTGTCGTTCAAATACAGCAATGCGGAAACCGCCGTCTACGAGCTGTCGATGGGCATGACCGGCCTGCTCAAGGCCAGCACCAGCCTGATCCGCGAACAAAATCAGGACCGCGGCGACTTCCTCGGCATCATGGACAAGCTGGCGCAGGACGGCGAATCGGCCTTCCGCAACCTGACCGACCGCACCCCGGGCTTCATCGATTATTTCTACGAAGCCACGCCGGTCACGGAAATCGGCCTGCTCAACATCGGCTCGCGCCCCTCCCACCGCAACAAGGGCGACCGTTCCAGGTCTTCGGTGCGCGCCATCGCCTGGGTATTCGGCTGGGCGCAGTCGCGCCATACCCTGCCCGCCTGGTTCGGCATCGGTGCCGCGTTGCAGAACTGGCGTGACAAAGATCCGCAGAACTTGGCCATATTGCAGCGCATGTACCGGGAATGGCCCTTTTTTCGGGCGCTGCTCGGCAACACCCAGATGGCCCTGTTCAAAGCCGACATGGGCATCGCGGCCCGCTATGCCGAACTGGCGGAAAACCGGGAAACCGCAGACGCAATTTACCGGATGATTAGCGACGAGTATCACCGAACCGTCACTCATGTGCTGGATATCGCCGGCGCTACCCGCCTGATGCAGGAAACGCCGCAGCTGGCGCTCGCGCTGGCGCGCCGCAACCCTTACCTGGACCCGCTGAACCACATCCAGGTACTGCTGCTGCAACGCTGCCGCGACGAAAGCCTGCCGCAGGCGGAGCGCGAACGCTGGCTCAGCTCCCTGCTGCGCTCCATCAACGCCATTGCCGGGGGGCTGCGCAACACCGGCTGAGGCAAGAACACACAACCGATCAAGGATCATTGAAGAATGAGCGAAAAAGTTAAAGTCGGCATCGTCATGGGCAGCACCAGCGACTGGGAAGTCATGCGCCACGCCTGCGACATGCTGCGCAACCTCGGCGTGTCCTATGAAGCGCGCGTGGTGTCTGCCCACCGCACCCCCGACCTGTTGTTCAAGTACGCCGAAGAGGCTGCGTCTCGCGGGTTGACCTGCATCATCGCCGGTGCGGGCGGCGCGGCCCATCTGCCGGGCATGCTGGCGGCCAAAACCGCCGTGCCGGTGCTGGGCGTGCCGGTGCCGTCGCGCTACCTGAAAGGCATCGACTCCCTGCTGTCCATCGTGCAGATGCCGAAAGGCATCCCGGTCGCCACCTTCGCCGTGGGCGAATCGGGCGCGGCCAACGCCGCCCTGTTCGCCGTCGCCATGCTGGCGGCCCACGATCCCGCCATCGCCGGCCGTCTGGCGGACTTCCGCAAGGCGCAAAGCGAAGCCGCGCTGGCCTCGACCCTGCCGGATCAGCCGTGATCCTGCCGCCCGCTACCCTCGGCCTTCTCGGCGGCGGCCAGCTCGGCCGCATGTTCGTGATTGCCGCCCGCACCATGGGCTACAAGGTCATGGTGCTGGAGCCGGACGAGCTTAGCCCCGCCGCGATGCTGGCCGATTTTCACCTGCGTGCGGACTACCGCGATCGGGCCGCTCTGGAGCAGATGGGCCGCGACTGCGCGGCAATCACCACCGAATTCGAGAACGTGCCGGCCGACAGCCTGAAATTTCTCGCTCAGTTCGGCCCGGTTCGCCCCGGCGCGGCCGCAGTCGAAATCGCGCAGGACAGGCGGCGCGAAAAAGACTTCCTGCAGTCGCACGGTCTCGCCACGGCGCCGTTCGTCGCCATAGAAAAACACGCCGACCTGGCCGTGGCATTCCAGCGCATCGGCGCGCCCGCCCTGCTCAAAACCGCCTGCATGGGCTACGATGGCAAAGGACAGGAGCGTATCTTCAGCTTGGCTGATTTGAAAAAAGCCTTCGAGCAACTGGGCGCGGTGCCCTGCGTACTGGAAGCGCTGCTGCCCCTGAAGACCGAAATCTCGGTGGTGGTGGCGCGCGGCGAGGATGGCCGGATCGCCGCCTACCCGGCAGCCGAAAACCAGCACGTCAACGGCATTCTGGATATCAGCATCGTACCGGCGCGGATTTCCCCCGCGTTGGCCAGCCAGGCCACCGAAAGCGCCAAAACCGTGGCTGCCGCGCTGGATTTCTGCGGCGTGCTGGCGGTGGAGTTTTTCGTGCTCGAGGATGACCGCCTGGTGATCAACGAAATCGCCCCGCGCCCCCACAACAGCGGCCATTACACGCTGGACGCCTGCCTCAGCTCACAGTTCGAGCAGCAGGTTCGCGCCCTGGCCGGCCTGCCGCCGGGGGCGACCGACCTGCTGAGTCCGGCAGTGATGGTGAACCTGCTGGGCGATCTCTGGCCGGAAGGCCGGGAGCCTAACTGGGATGCCGTGTTCAGGGAACCGCGCGCCAAACTGCACCTGTACGGCAAGGCCGAAGCCCGGCCCGGCCGTAAAATGGGCCACTTCACCGTGATGGACTACAGTGTCGAAGCAGCCCTGCGAACCGCCCTGGATATCCAGGCCGCTCTGGTACGCAACGCGACCGAAACAACCCATGCTTCGAACCATTTATGAAAGATATCAGGAAACCCGATCATGACACCCGCCCTGTTTAATTCCAGCATCAACAGCCTGAAACTGCTCAACCGCGGCAAGGTGCGCGACATCTACGAAGTGGATGCCGATCATCTCCTGATCGTTACCACCGACCGCCTGTCCGCCTTTGACGTGGTGCTGCCCACGCCGATTCCCGGCAAAGGGGAGGTGCTGATCGCCGTCTCCAACTTCTGGTTCGACAGGCTCAAGCACCTCATCCCCAACCAGCTAACCGGCATCGCCCCGGAATCGGTCGTCGCCGATAGCGAAAAGGATCAGGTCGCCGGTCGCGCCCTGGTGGTGAAGAAGCTCAAGCCGCTGCCGATCGAGGCGATCGTGCGCGGCTATCTGGTCGGCTCGGGCTGGAAGGAATACCAGAAAACCCGCAGCGTGTGCAGCATCCCCCTGCCGGAAGGCCTGCGCGAGGCCGACAAGCTGCCGCAGCCGCTGTTTACACCCTCGACCAAGGCCGAAGTGGGCGCCCACGACGAGAACATCAGCTTCGACCAGACCGCAGAGCTGATCGGCCCGATGCTGGCCGCCCAGGTGCGCGACGCGGCCATCGCGCTGTACAAGGAGGCGGCCGATTACGCCGCCACCTGCGGCATCATCATCGCCGACACCAAGTTCGAATTCGGCCTGGACGAAACCGGCAAGCTGTATCTGATCGACGAAGCGCTGACACCGGATTCGTCCCGCTTCTGGCCCGCCGACCAGTACGCGCCGGGCAGCAACCCGCCCAGCTTCGACAAGCAGTACGTGCGCGACTGGCTCGAATCCACCGGCTGGAACAAGAAATCCCCTGGGCCGGAACTGCCGGTCGAAGTGGCTGCCAAAACCGGAGAAAAATACCGCGAGGCGCTCAAGCGCCTGACAGACAAAGCCTAATAGCCGACATCAACAAGCTGCTTGAGGGCTTCAAATGTTTTCGTCACAATATCTACGATGAAAACCCCGCTCTCTTCGACCTCCTGACCCGACAGGGGCAGACGCCCAAGGCCATCGTGGTAGACTGTTGCGATTCCCGGGCAGATCCCGCCATCGTCACCGACTGCGGCCCCGGCGACCTGTTCATTATCCGCAACGTCGCCAGCAATACGCACAACCGCGTGCTATCGCGCATATGCACGGCTGGCATTTCGATCTGGAACACGGCGAACTTCTGCGCTTCAACCCCGACAGCAACCGCTTCGAAACATTTTCGTGACAGACTATTTGGGGGCCAGCCTGCCATCATGGAAAATCAGACTGGCAAAGGCTTCCGCCCCTGCGCCCTCGACCATAAAGCGGCTGATCGCGGCATTGCCCACCTGGATGCGAAACAGATGACTGCGCGGCATGGACAGCGCCTGCGCCATAACCATGCGGATCACGCCGGCATGGGCCACTACCAGCACATGACAGCCGCGCTGCCGCTCGCCGATCTGCCCCCAGGCTGCGGACACGCGCGCAGCAAAAACCTCCAGATCTTCCGCCCCGGGAGGACGGTTGTTGAGCGGATCGCGGCGGTAGCGCAATAACAGATCGGGATCGTGCGCTGTAAGTTCCGCCGGCGTCTTGCCCTCCCACTCGCCGTAGCCCAATTCGGCCAGGCGCTCGTCCTGACTGACGGGAATATCCAGTTTTCTGCCCAGTTCATGAGCAAACTCCGAGCAGCGCAGTAGCGGTGAAGAAATGATCTGCTGCCAGCCGCGATAATCCCCCACCGCCGCCCACATCTGGTTCCAGCCTTTTTCACTCAGGGGATCGTCGGTGCCGCCGCGGTAGCGCCGGCCGCCTACCGGCTCGCCATGGCGGATCAGGTCAATAATTGTTGTCATGGCAAAATCGGTGATGGGGTATTACTCATCACCCATGACTCATCCGCCCACCCAGCCAGCAAGGGTGAGCAGGAAAAGCAGTACCAGCCACAGCACCACCGCGCGCCATACCAGGCTGACGGCGCTATCCAGGTAATCGGCATCGGCGTCGTCGCCCAGACCGAGCTCGGGACGGAATTCGATGCTGCCGCCATAGCTCAGCGGTTCGCCCAGTTTGACGCCCAAGGCTCCCGCGCCGCTCGCCAGCACGATGCCGATACCCTGCTGCACCCAGATAGAAGCCTGGGACCGCCAGCAATAAACGGCGTCCTCGAAATCGCCGACCACCGCAAAACTGATGGCGCTCAGGCGCAACGGCACCCAGTCCATCAGATCGAAAGCCCGCGCGGAAAACTGGCCGAATTCACCGGAGTCGAGCTGATCCAGGCCGCCCCACTTCTGGCCAAGCAGTTGGGAAAAGCGGTAGAGCACTGCGCCGGCAGGGCCGAGCACGACGAACCAGATAATGATACCGAACAGATTTTTATGCGCGCAGCTCAGCGTTTGCTCGATGCCCACGCGGGCGATTTCCGCAGATCCAAACTCGTCGGCCGGGCGCCCGTGCCACTGGGAAAGCAGGCGACGCGCTTCGTCCAGATCGGCCACGCGCAATGCAGCCGCAACGCTCTCGGCTTGCCCGCCCAACTGCTTCAGGTTTAATAACGGATACAGCACCACCGCGCTAAACGCCCAGGCCAGCAACGCGTTGAGATAATACAGTCCGCCATAAATGCCGCCGACCACGGCCACCGGCAGCATCACCGCCAGTAGCCACGCCACCGTACCATGCACATTCTGGCCGGCGTTGAAATGGCGCTCGAGATAATTCGCGTAGCGGGTAAACAATAGGTTAACCGGGTTGCTCCCACCCAGCGGACGAAAATGTTCGAGCAACAAGGCGGCAATCAGGGAAAACAAACTCATGGGCGCTCTCAGATATCCATTTCAACCGTCAAAGTACTATTC
>CAYGNO010000014.1:0-11393 GCA_964351305.1 uncultured Sulfuricella sp. | reverse complement strand
GCTTCATGCCGTGTTCATCCAGATATTTCAGCAGCGCCGCATAGACTTTGCCGGCCGCCAGCCGGGGATGCGCCCGCAGTTGCACGACGATCACCGGCCGGGCCGGAACATCCGCCAGCTTGAGCGGTTCGCTCACGCTGGCGCCGGCCTCCACCAGATAGCCGGTCTGCGCCTTCAGCATGGACTTGGCGGTGGTGCGCGGGTCATTCTGCATCAATGTTATCGCTGCGCCGTGGGCGACCCCCTGAGCCTGCAACGCCCGCAGCGCTTCCAGTTGCTTGTCGGGCAGTTTGACATAATCGCCGCTGTGCTCCAGGTAGGCGTAATGATAAGGGCCGCGCACCAGATTTGTTTCAACCCCGGCGCTGGCAAAGCCTCCCACCCACCAGAAAATACCCACCAGCGGTGCGGCAAAAGCCAGCAGGAAATATAGCCAATTTTTCTTCAAGCGAGATACCCCGTTCAAGCACGTGCAAAGCTCGAAAATACCATAATCCGGCGCGCTTGTCCCAGATCAGAACAAGCAGATCAAAGCAAGCGCCCTTCACCATTGCCCCTTCTCCCTCTGGGAGAAGGTTGGGATGAGGGTTGCCCCAGAATTGGAAAGTTGGGGAGAGGTGTGCACATTCGCCAAGTACACCACATGGAACCTGCCATGAATTTGCCAAATCTTCCAACCGCTTGCCGACATTGGAAATCCTCGCAAAATCATCGTCGGGATATGGTAGCATCCCGATCAGCAAGCCGATAAAATCGCAGTAGTTCCACCGGAAGACCTATGCTGAAACATACCCTTATTTGCATTGCCCTGGCGCCCATCCTTGCGGGATGCTCGCCGGAACTGCCCAGGAGCATCTCCACCCCGAGCCCGAGAATCCCGTTCTTCGCGGCAGTCGGCGCCGGCGCCTACTACCTCTACAAAGACAATTGGACGCTGGAAGAAATCCAGGCCGGTGACGACAAATTCCGCATCACCCTGAAAAAGAACATGCTGCGGCAAGACGGCGACTCCGAGGCAGGCATGCTTTTCAAGCGCCGTGCCGGGGAAATTGCTGACGAACTGGGTTACGACGGCTACCGCATCATGGAATACAACGAAGGCATCGAATCGGCCGCACTGGGTCCGCAACGGGTGGTGCATGGCGTGATCCAGTGCTACAAAGGTGCCGCCACCGCAAAATGAAATTCGTTTAACCTATAAACCTCAGTTGGACAGGGTGGAGTGTGCGGTTTTTGGGGTGCAGGGCAAGGCGCAACGACGCGGAATGGTCGTTTCATTCCAAGGAGTTGCAACGCCGCCATGCGCTGCAAAAACCGTGCAATCCACCCCGTAGCGGACTCGCCAACCGGGTGAAACGGTAAATCATGAACAAGCTTATTTGTATCATACCGTTAAATATCCAGTAGAGCGGTCAACTGAGGTTTCTAGGTTTAAATAACTCGAAATACCAAAACATTCGCAACGGAGTTCTTCAATGAAAAAAAGTATTTTGCGCACGCTGCTCCTGTCTTTCCTCGGTTTCGGCATCCTGGTCGCGGCAGTTTTTCCCTTCTACGCCAACTTCTTCGTCAACTGGAAGCCGGGCATGCTGCCATGGTTCGTCGTCGGCTGCATGATCGCGGGACTGGGCATCGGCGTGGTGAATTACTTGCTGCTCAATGCCATCCTGCTGAAACGGCTGCGGCGCATTTCCGAGGTGGCCAACGCCATCTCGAACAAGGACCTCACGCACACCTGCGCGATGCAAAGCGCCGACACCATCGGCGAGATCATCGCCAGTTTCAACAGCATGGCGACGAACCTGCGCGAGCTGATCGGCCAGACCGTGGCCCTGAGCGGCAGCGTGCGGCACGACAGCGCCAGTATTAACGATTTCATGGCGGGCATTAACGGCAATCTGAACGAGCAAACCGGCCGGGCCGGGGAAATCAGCAACGCCATCGATCGTCTGGCCAACACCGTCGAGCAGATATCCAACAACTCCGCCGAAGCGGCGGGCAAGGCGCGCGAAGCCACCGGCCATGCTCGCCAGGGCGGCGACGTGGTGCAGAAAACCATGCAGGGCATCGACAAGATCAGCCAGGCCGTCAGCGAAGCGGCCAACGCGGTCGAAGAACTGGGGCGGAATTCCGACCGGATCGGCGCCATCGTGGCGGTGATCAATGAAATCGCCGGCCAGACCAACCTGCTCGCGCTCAATGCGGCTATCGAGGCCGCCCGCGCCGGCGAACAGGGGCGCGGCTTCGCGGTGGTGGCGGACGAGGTGAGAAAACTGGCGGAGAAAACCAGCAGCGCCACGGCCGAGATCGGCGGGATGATTCAGGAAATCCAGCAAAAAACCGGCGAAGCGGTCAGAACCATGAATGCCGGCACGGCGGATGTGAAGGAAGGCGTCGAGAATGCCCGCGAAGCCGGCAATTCGCTGCGCAAGATCGTCGAAAGCGCCGAACAGCTTACCGCCATGGTGCAGGAAATCGCTCAAGCCACCCACACCCAGAGCGATGACACCCAGATGATCCGGCATAACATCGGGGAAATCGGCGGCCTGATCGAAAGCACCCTGGATAAAACGCGCGAAGGCACCGCCAAAGCCGAAAATCTCACCGCCCTGGCGGAAAGCCTCGACAATACCGTCACCGCCTTCAAGCTACATTAAGCGCATGGAACGCAGCCTGGCACCCGACGTAGCCAAGCGCGAAGTCTGGGCGTGGGCGATGTACGACTTCGCCAACTCCGGCTACACTACCGTCGTCATCACCGCCATCTTCAACGCCTATTTCGTTGCCGTCGTGGCCGGCAATCAGCCATGGGGCACTTTTGCCTGGACCGCCGCGCTCGCCCTGTCCTATGCCCTGATCATGCTGATGGCGCCACTGGTGGGCGCCTATGCCGACCTGCACGCCGCCAAGAAGAGGCTGCTGCTGATCAGCACGGCAGGCTGCGTGGCTTTCACCGCCGCGCTCGCCCTGGTCGGACCGGGCCAGATCTGGCTCGCAATCCCGCTGATCGCGCTGTCCAATTTCTTTTTCGGCAGCGGCGAAAACCTGATTGCCGCCTTCCTTCCCGAACTGGCGCGCAGCCGCGCAATTGGCAAGGTTTCAGGCTGGGGATGGAGCCTCGGCTACCTCGGCGGACTGGTCAGCCTCGGCATCTGCCTGGCCTTTGTAGACTGGGCGGAAGCGCAGGGATGGCAGGCAGCGGATTTCGTCCCGGTCACCCTGCTGATCACGGCGGCGCTATTCGTCCTGGCGAGCCTGCCGACCTTCCTGTTTCTCAAGGAAAGGGCCATACCGCAAACGCATATCCGACGCCACCAGATCCGGGAAGCCTACAGCCGTCTCGGACAGACGCTGCAGCACGCCGCCCGCTACCGCGACCTGCGCCGCTTCCTGGTCTGCACCGTGTTCTACCAGGCGGGTATCCAGGCAGTCATCAGCCTTGCCGCAATCTACGCCCAGCAAGCCATGAATTTTTCCACCCGCGACACCATCCTGCTGATTTTCGTGGTCAACGTCACGGCGGCGATAGGTGCCTTTGCCTTCGGCCACCTGCAAGACCGGATCGGCCACATCCAGACCATCGCCTTGACCCTGGTGCTGTGGATCGTCATGGTACTGCTCGCCTGGGGCGCGCAAGGGCCGCCGATGTTCTGGCTTGCCGCCAACCTCGCCGGCATTGCCATGGGCGCAAGCCAGTCGGCAGGTCGGGCGATGGTCGGGCTGCTGAGCCCGGCAAATCGGCGCGCAGAATTCTTCGGGCTATGGGGGCTGGCGGTGAAGTTTTCCGCCATCCTCGGCCCGATCACCTACGGCTTGACCAGCTGGCTGTCCATGGGCGACCACCGCCTGGCCATCCTAGTCACCGGCAGCTATTTCGTCGTGGGATTGATGTTGCTGGGCGGGGTGGATGTGCTACGGGGAAGGCGCGCGGCGCTGCGCGGCGGATAAGGCGTTTCACCGCAGAGGACGCGGAGGAAAATCAAAAGCCTGCGTAGGGCGGAAAAGCGTAGCGCCTTCCACCGTATGAGATGCCCGCACATCGTTTCGGTGGATTGAACATTCGGCGGATAACGCTACGCTCATCCGCCCTACATGGCAATGGCGAACTGGGGAGGGTATTCGTCATTCACCCCGTTCTCCCGCAACCAAATCCATGCCGCCGTCCCCCGCCCAATCATGGGGATACAAACCCGAAGCCGCCGCACGGTGAAACGAGGAATACGGCCAATCGACAACTCTTTGCACCAGGCCATGCTTGAGGGGATTGATGTGCACGTAATCAACATGCGCCGCATAGTCGCGCTCATCGCGAATCGTATGTTCCCAGAATCGCCTTTGCCATATGCCCCGCTCACCATTGCGCATCCGCACCGCAGACAGCCGCTCGGTTTTCGGCAAGGCTTTGGCAAACGCTATCTTGATGGCTTTCCATCGCGCCGGGTAGTCATCGTCACCGGGCGGTAACGTCCAGACGCAATGGGTATGATCGGGCAGCACCACCCAGGCATCGATATGAAACGGTCGCTTTTCCCGAACGCCCCTTACCGCTTCGCGGAAAGCCTCAATGTGCTCGACGAGCAGACGGCTCCGCCGTTCCAGCAGATTGACCGTGAAGAAATAGGTTCCACCGGGAACGCGGTTCCGATGATAATTTGGCATGGGAAGAGTATGGCCCGGTTTTGCATTTCGGCGGATAACGCTACGCTCATCCGCCCTACATAAAGCTTAAAACTTCTCGCCATCCAGCAAATAGCGCCACTGCCCTACCGGCAGATCGCCCAGCTTGACGCGGCCGATTCGCACGCGCTTGAGGCCGACCACTTTGAGCCCGACCAGCTCGCACATGCGGCGAATCTGGCGCTTTTTTCCTTCCTTCAGGATAAAGCGCAGCTGATCCTGGTTTTGCCAGGACACTTCCGCCGGCTTGAGCGCCTCGCCGTCGAGGCTGAGGCCGTGGTTGAGCCGTTTCAGGTTGGCCTCGTTCAGCCTGCCCTCCACCCGTACCAGGTATTCCTTCTCGATTTCGGAGTCGGCGCCGATCAGCTGCTTGGCGATGCGACCGTCTTGCGTCAACACCAATAGCCCGGTGGAATCAATGTCGAGCCGCCCCGCCGGGGCCAGCCCGTGCAAGTGCTCGGGGGAGTAGGGCTGCGGCGCGCGGTCTTCCTTGTAGCGGGTATCCTTGCCGATCAGCGTCACCGCCGCCTTGTAGCCCTTCTCCGGCTGCGAGGAAACGTAAGCCATCGGCTTGTTGAGCAGGATGGTGGCGAGCTGCGCCTGCTGCTTCTCGGCTCGCTTATCCAGGGTGACAGTCTGACTGGGGTCGACCTTGGTGCCCAGCAGAGTAACCCGTTCGCCATCGACCAGCACCAGGCCGCGTTCGATCAGGGCATCCGCTTCGCGGCGCGAGCACAGCCCGCGTTCGGACATCAGCTTGGAAAGACGGATTTTCCCGGAATCCGCATCCGTGTCCGCTGCACCCGTTTTCGGTTTTGGCGCATCAGGTCGCGCAAGCCTGACCCGCGTTAGCGCAGGCGCCGCGCCGACACCCGCCGCGCTATCGGGTTTTCGCCGCCCAACCGGGCCCACCCTGCCTTTCGGCGGCCTGCGTATGGTCGTCAAAATGAGGAATTAAAGAATTTTCAGCAATTCGACTTCGAACACCAGCGTAGCGTTCGGGGGGATGACGCCACCGGCGCCGCGCGCGCCATAGCCCAGCTCAGGCGGGATAGTGAGCTTGCGCGCGCCGCCCACCTTCATGCCCTGCACGCCCTCGTCCCAGCCGCGAATGACGTGTCCGGCGCCGAGCGGAAAATCGAATGGATCGTTGCGGTCCTTGCTGGAATCGAACTTGGTGCCATCCGTCAGCCAGCCGGTGTAATGTACGGAAACCCGCTGTCCGGCCTGGGCGGCTTCGCCTTCTCCCGCGCCGAGGTCTTCGTAAATCAGTCCGGACGGGGTGGTGATTTCAGCCATGCTGTGCTCCTGAGTGAATTGAATGGGGTATTTTACCCAACTTCCGCAGAACTCGCTTTATCGCTTTCAGGCTTAACCCGGATATTTCATGAATTCGCGTGATGATCGCGCAGGATTTTGTTTTGTAGGGGGATTTTGTGAAAGAGTGGCGTAGTTATTCATACGCCCGACTGAACAAAATTTCCATACGAAACAAAAGACCAGCGAGGGCACGTGTAATTTATGAAATATCCGGGTTAACGGCCATGACGCAGTTGCGACCGCCCTGCTTCGCCCGGTACAGCGCCTGGTCGGCACGCGCCACCAGTTGCTGCGCAAGCGCCTCCGCGTTCTGGGCACGGTTGCAGTCGTGCAGGGTGGCAACGCCTATGGAGAGCGTGGCCGCAAGGGTTTCTTCCCCCTCGCCCTTGAATCGCTGTTCGGCGATGCTGTGGCGAATGCGCTCGGCGATGGTGAGCGCGCTGTCTATATCCGTCTGCGCCAGCAGGACGGCGAACTCTTCCCCGCCATAGCGGCCCAGTACATCGATGGAACGCAACTGGCCCTTGATCCGCCAAGCCACCTCGCGCAGCACGCAATCGCCGGTCTGGTGTCCGTACTGGTCGTTGACGCGCTTGAAATGGTCGACGTCCAGAAATAAACAGGAAAGAGGCAAACTCTGGCGTTGGGCGCGACCGACCTCCTCCTGCAGGCGCTGGTCGAAATAACGCCGGTTGTGCACGCCGGTAAGCGGATCGGTCAAGCCCAGATGCTTGAGGCGCTCGCTGTTGGTGACGTTTTCCAGGCAGATGCCGACAATCGCCGCAAGGCGACCGATAAAATCGGTTGCCATGCCGGGTGCAAAGCGCCCCTCGTTACGACTTCCGAGATTGAGGCTGCCGATCAGCTTTTTCTGCCGCACCATCGGCAGGATGGCGATGCTGGCAGGAGGGGTGTCGCGAGGAAAGAAGGGGGCACGGCTGGCGACGTTATACTGGCCCAGCACCGGCGCCAGCGAAGTGCCGCAAAGGCGATGAAAGCGGGACGGGTTGTCGAGGCACATCAAGCCGGGAAATTCGGTGGCGGGAATACCGAGGTCGACCAGCATGCGCCGCACTTCAAATTCCGGATCGATCAGCGCCAGCGTCACCACGTCCAGTTCGAAAGTCTCCTTCATTTCCCGCAGGACATACTGGAGCAGTTCCTTGAAACTGCTGACGCCGAGCATGCGCAACTCCGCATCCTGGAAACGGCGCATCACCTGCTCGTTCAGCCGCGCCTGGGCCACCAGCGTTTCCAGCTGCTGCCGTAGCTCCTGGTTCTCCGTGGGCAAGCGCCTGTTGAGCAAATCGCCGGACATGTAGGTTAAGCGCCCACCACCTCGGCCTTGACGATTTCCAGCGCGTCGCGCATGGTTTCATCGGGTGCCGCATTGATGCATTCGGCCAGCATTTCCGCAGCCTCCAGAGTGTTTTCAGGCAGCACGCCGGCATCCAGTTCAGCGATGAAAGAGGCGGCCGATCCGGCAATGCGCAGCAGCGTCTGGCGCTCGCCCATCAGCATTTCAAGCTCGGCGCGCAGCATGGCGATTTCCTGGTCTTTCAGCTCATGTGACATTGTATTATCCGTTTCCTGAAATCGATGTATCAGCGTACCACACCCATGATGAGCTGCGCATCCGGCAGACCGTGGCCAAGCAACCATTTTCTTGCGGCGTCGACCAGCGACTCGGGGCCGGCCACATAAACATCGAATCCGCTCAATGCCGGGTAATCATCGATAATTCTCTGCAACAACCCACCGACCAGGCTTTCCTGCCGGCCGGCTGCGGTTTCCAGATCGGTCCCCGCCACCAGCGGCGTGTACTGGAAGTTGTCCAGGGCATCGGCCAAGGCGCGGGGCCAGTTGGAGAGATACAGATTATCCTCGCCCGATGCCACCCAGTAGAGGTGCGCCGACTCGGCGACATCCAGCGCCATGGCATGTTCCATCAGGCTTTTCACCGGCGCAAAACCGGCGCCGAAAGCGATGAAAATCAGCGGACGGGCGGAATCCTCATGCAGCACGAAGCCGCCTTTCGGGCCTTCCACCACCACCGCCTCGCCATGTGTCAGCCTGGTGGCGACGTAATCCGCAAAAGGATTGCCCCGCAGGTTGCGAATATGGAACTGCAGGTTGCGATCGTCGCACGGACAGCTTGCCACCGGAAATTCAGCCGAGAGCGCGTGGCCGAGCTGAAGTATCGCATTCTGCCCGGCAAGGAAGCGCAGCCGGTTGTTGCGCGGAGTCCGCAGGTTCAGGATCAGCATATCGTCGCCCGCCTGCTCGATGCTTTTGACGTGCGCCGTGATGTGCTGGAGCGGGATATCCGATGCGAAATGCGCCTCGCCCGCCTCGATCACCACATCGGTCACGGCGGTGTTCGAGCACATCAGCGCATAGCCGGAGGATTTCTCGGCTTCGCTCAGGACATAATCGTGGGGCCGCACTTTCATCACCTGACCTTCAACAACCCGTGCCTTGCACTGGCCGCAATTGCCGTTGCTGCAGCCGTAATTGAGCGCCAGGCCGGCACGCAGCGCCGCTTCGAGCAGGGTGTCGGCACCATTGACAAAAAATTCATGTCCGCTGGGCTGAATTTTTACATGCGCCGCCATAACGCGCAGGAAGCTGTCGCGCATGGTCAAGCTGGGCAACCCGGCCCTGGCATCTCGCGCCGCCAGTTCCTGGTGCATCCACATGCGGAGGGATGCCGCGGCAGCCTGTATCTCTTCCCCGCCACCGTCCCATGCCTTGAGCCGCTTTTCCAGCCCCTCGACAATGGCGCGATATTGATTCAAGGAAACCTGGGTCTCTGCCAGCTCACGGCTCAGACCGGTCAGCCGCGCGGCAAGCACTTCCTTGTCTGGCAGGGATCGCTCGAATACCCGCTTGCCGAAGGCTTTTTCCTTGATCTGCGCGACCCGCTCGAAGGCGGTATTGTCCTCGAACTGGATATCGGGATAAACGCGCAGCAAATCCTCGGCAGCCACCATGCCGTCGAAAGACGCCAGGACTCCGTCCTTGATTTTCTTCTGCAGCGCTACCCGCGTTACACCCACCAGGCGCGCCGCTCTGGATAAATTCAGAAGTTGCGGCATATCCTGCTCCCTGAGATCAGACGACGAAATCCCTGCTCCAGTTTAATTTAACCAAGCTGGCTCAACATCTCCGGCTCCATGTCGAAGCCGACTTCACAGCCGGGATTGAGCGCGATGCCGTGGCCGGCGCCCATCTTTTCCAGAACCCACTTGAATTCGGTCAGCAGCCCGCCGCCGTAGAGGGGGAAGTCCTTGAGAAAAGGTTTGGCGCGATCCGGACTGGTGAACACCGCAAGAACCCTGGTTCCGTCTTCGGCTTCGAGCACCAGCGGCTGGGCGCGGGAGGAACGTTGCACGCCCTGCATCACCTCATCGTTCTCGATCGGCATAAAGACTTCTGAAACCAACAGTTCCCGCATGAACTCATCGCCCGACAGGCTGCCTTCCCACGCTGCCAGGAGCTTTTTTTCCAGTTCGTTCTTCGGTATGAACGCTTCGCTTACCATCATTGTTTCCCTCGAATTTTGAAAATCTCCAAAGCCAGTATAATGAACTTGACTAATTCACTCAACTAATCTAAACATAAAAAACAAATAACGCACAATTCATAGACCGCCGCCGGAGCGCGGCAATGTTCCGCATCAAGCGGAGGAGGTGGGAAATGTATGACATCAACCAAATCATCAACCGTGAAGGCAACACCCCGGAGGGCGATCTTCTCGAGCTTGGAGACTGGTCCGAGCAGATTGCGCAAGATTTGGCAGCGGAAGAAGGCATCACCTTGTCGAAAGAGCACGGGGACGTGATCAATTTTCTTCGCGACTATTATCAGCGCTGCGGCCCTTGCCCGAACGGTCGCGCCGTTATGCGCTTACTCGAGGACAACTTCTCGCGGCAAGGCGGCAAAAAATACCTCTACCATTTGTTCCCCAGGGGTCCGGTCGTCCAGGCCTGCAAAATTGCGGGACTGCCCCTGCCGCCATACAGCGCGGACGCCTCATTCGGCAGCGTGATGTAAAGCCGGCGCTTACGACTTCAGCGGGATGACGTTGATCACCGCAACCGGTTCGTCCTGATCCAGCCTTTCGGCCAGTTCCTCGGCGATACCGTCGATCCCCGCGGTGGTAAACAGGTCGTGAGGCGTTTCCACCGAGGCAGAATAGAATGTGCCCTCGTTGTCCACAAACGCAACGTGATAGTGGTTCATCCCTTTATTTTCCAAACAGGCCGCGCAACTTGTCGATGATGTTTTTTTCGCGCTCGTCGAATGAAAACAGCGG
The DNA here is from genome assembly GCA_964351305.1 of uncultured Sulfuricella sp. Lineage (GTDB taxonomy): Bacteria > Pseudomonadota > Gammaproteobacteria > Burkholderiales > Sulfuricellaceae > Sulfuricella. The sequence continues at coordinate 1,078 of CAYGNO010000014.1, read as the reverse complement.
ATCGACGAACCCGTGCTCCTTGGCTCGCTCTTCCGCCACGGCGAGATGGAGAAATTCCTCGTAGTACTCCTGCTCGGTGCAGGTCACCTGGGTAACGAAGGCATCCGGCTCGTGGATATCGGTGACCCCCAGCACGTAGACCGTCACGGTGATGACCTTTTCCCTGGGAAATATCACCGGTTCGGTTTGCAGCGACACGACAACATCGGTCTCCGTCGCAGGATTGCTATCCGGGCCCGGCGCACCGTATGCCGCCCGGAGTCGATCTTCTATCGGGTTATTGCTCATCGTTTGCCGCTTTGGACTGAACGCTCAAACATTACACCATTCCCACCGTTCAGATCAATCGGATCACTGCGGCAAGTCGCCAATGGCTAGGCGGCTACTTTTTTGCATTCGAGGCAGGCGTAACATTTTAGATAAACCCATATTATCCATTAGAACCAAAACACCGTTGCGGGAGCGGCGCCCTCGCCGCGATTTTCGACCGCGTTCGCGCCGGGGGCGGCGCTCCTACACGCACGAGCATTCCAATGGACAATCTGGGTTCAATCTAACAATAAACCGCAAAAATCTTTCACCGCAAAGGGACGCAAAAGAAACGGGGTAGGCAGGAGGAATAGGCGGCTTTATCGCCCAACTCGCAAAAGCAATCCGGCGGGCGTGTCTGAGGGTTTTGTTTTCCCTTTGCGGCCCTTTGCCTCCTTGTGCGGTTAGTGCTTTTTGATCGAGAAATGGAATTACTCCACCCGCCGCAACAACAAGCCCTTGAGGTATTCCCCCTCGGGAAAATTCAGCACCGCCGGATGGTCGGCGTCGGCGGCAAAGCGCCCCACGATCTGCGCCGTCACGTTCGCATCCATGGCTGCGCCAGCGAGAATTTTCTGGAACAGGTCGGCAGTGACGCCGCCCGAGCAGGAATAAGTGGCCAGCAGGCCACCCGGTCGCAGCAGCTTGAGCGCCCACAGGTTGATGTCCTTGTAGGCGCGCGCCGCATTGGCGGCATGATGGGCGGTAGGAGCGAACTTGGGCGGGTCGAGCACGATCAGGTCGAAGCTCTTGCCCTGATCGCGCATCA
>CAYGNO010000013.1:11133-25293 GCA_964351305.1 uncultured Sulfuricella sp. | reverse complement strand
AGCTGTATGACGGGCACAAGCTACCTTAATGACGAGAGAAAACCCATGGGCGTGTCGCCCCTGCTGCAGGTATTCAGATCTTGCGGAACACCAGGGTGCCGTTGGTGCCGCCAAACCCGAAGGAATTCGACAGTGCGACATCGATTTTTATCTTGCGGGCAACATTCGGCACATAATCAAGATCGCACTCGGGATCCTGCTCGACCAGATTGATGGTCGGCGGGGAAATTTGATGATGCACGCTAAGTGCCGAGAATACCGCTTCGACCCCGCCTGCAGCACCAAGCAGATGCCCGGTCATGGATTTTGTCGAATTGACTGCAATATTTTTGGCGTGCTCGCCGAAGCACAGCTTGACCGCCTTGGTCTCAGCCAGATCGCCCAAGGGCGTGGATGTGCCGTGGGCGTTGATAAAATCAACCTGATTGTGCGGAATCCCTGCGTTGCGCAATGCATTGGTCATGCAGCGAGCAGCGCCGCTACCGTCTTCGCAGGGTGCCGTCATGTGGTTGGCATCCGCGCTCATACCGAAACCGGGCACTTCGGCATAAATTTTCGCCCCGCGCGCCTTGGCGTGTTCGTACTCTTCGAGCACCAGCACCCCTGCGCCTTCGCCCAGCACGAAGCCATCCCGACCGGTATCCCAGGGACGGCTCGCCTTTTCGGGATCGTCATTGCGTGTGGACAGCGCGCGCGCCGAGGCAAAGCCGCCAATCGCCAGCGGCGTCACGGTGGATTCCGCTCCGCCCGCGATCATGATATCGGCGTCGCCGTATTCGATCAGCCGTGCGGAATCGCCGATGCAGTGAGTCGCCGTGGTACAGGCTGTAACCATCGCCAGATTCGGGCCTTTGAGGCCGTACATGATGGACAGATTGCCCGAGATCATATTGATGATCGTGCCCGGAATGAAAAACGGGGAAATTTTGCGCGGCCCGCCTTCCAGATAGGTGTTATGGGTATCCTCGATCATCGGCAGACCACCGATGCCGGAACCGATGTTAACGCCGATGCGCTCGGCGTTCTCCGTGGTAACCACAATGCCGGAATCCTTGATCGCCTGTACTCCCGCCGCAAGTCCGTAATGGATAAAAATATCCATGCGGCGAGCTTCCTTGGCGGAAATATACTCGGTGACATCGAACCCTTTGACCTCGCCGGCGATCTGGGAGGAAAAGGCCGAGGGGTCGAACCGGGTAATCCGGCTTATTCCGGATTTGCCGGCAAGAACATTCGACCACGCTTGCTCAACAGTATTACCGACGGGCGAAATTATGCCCAGGCCGGTGATGACGACTCTGCGTTTAGACAAGACGACTCCCGTTGCGAGTGGTTACAGGATAAATGGGAACAGCTTAGTTCAGATGGCCATTGACGTAGTCAACGGCTTGTTTGACGGTGGTGATTTTTTCCGCTTCTTCGTCAGGAATTTCGCAGTTGAATTCTTCTTCCAGTGCCATTACCAGTTCAACGGTATCCAGGGAATCAGCGCCCAGATCGTCGACAAAGGAGGATTCGATTTTTACTTCGGCTTCGTTCACGCCCAGTTGCTCGGCAACAATTTTCTTAACGCGTTGTTCGATATTTTCCATGTGAGTACCCTCTCTTTGAATCGCTATAAAAAAGCTGACGCATTTTACCAAACATTGCCTACTTCACCAAACGGGAAGTTTGCCCAATCAACTCATGTACATGCCGCCATTGACGTGCATTGTGGTACCCGTGACATAACCTGCTTGCGGCGAAGCCAGGAACGCGACCGAAGCCGCGATATCCTGGACCGTGCCGAGTCGTCCCAGCGGGATGTGGCTGAGCAGATCATTGCGCTGCTCCTCGCTCAGGGCGCGGGTCATGTCCGTATCGATGAAACCCGGTGCGACACAGTTTACCGTGATATTGCGGCTGCCGACTTCGCACGCCAGCGACTTGCTGAAGCCAATGATAGCCGCCTTGGCAGCGGCATAATTGGTCTGGCCGGCGTTCCCCATCGTGCCTACCACCGAGGCAATGCTGATGATGCGGCCATAACGCGCCTTCATCATCGCGCGCAGAACAGCCTGGCTCAAGCGGAACACGGACTTCAGGTTGGTATCCATGATGTCGTCCCATTCCTCTTCCTTCATCCGCATCAGCAGGTTGTCGCGGGTGATGCCGGCATTATTGACCAGAATGGAGATTTCACCGAATTGGGCACGTATCGCTTGCAACACCTGCTCGATCTGCGCAGGATCTTTGACGTTCAGAGCCAGCCCTACACCCTTGATCCCGGCCTGGCTCAGATAACTGCTGATATTGTCCGCACCGGCCTGGCTGGTCGCCGTGCCGACAACGGTTGCGCCCTGCTTGCCGAGTTCCATCGCGACAGCCTGGCCAATTCCACGACTGGCGCCTGTTACCAAAGCAATCTGCCCATCCAGCATTTAACTATTCTCCCTGATTATTTCAATGAATCCATGGCCTGGCGCAGAGCAGCTTCATCAGACAGTGCAAATGCCTGCATATTGCCGTCGATGCGCTTGTTCAGTCCGGCCAGCACCTTCCCGGGCCCGCATTCTGCAAGCTTGACGATGCCTTGATCTGCAAAGCTTCTGACTGTTTCCACCCATCTCACCGGGCTGTACAGTTGGCGCGCCAGTGCATCTTTGATGCCAGCCTCATCGCCGTGACTTTTGACATCAGCATTATGCACCACCGAAATTTGCGGCGCCTTGATCGAAATAGTCTGCAGGCGTTGCGTCAGTGCATCCGCCGCCGAGCGCATCAGGGCGCAATGGGATGGAACGCTGACCGGCAGCGGCAGTGCGCGTTTTGCACCCTTTTCCTTGGCCAGAACCATGCCGCGCTCAACCGCGGTTTTGTGGCCTGCGATCACGACCTGGCCAGGCGAATTGAAATTGACCGCCTCCAGCACCTCGCCTTGCGCTGCTTCGGCACAAACGGCGCGCACGGCATCGTCATCGAGCCCCAGAATCGCCGCCATGCCGCCCACGCCTTCGGCTACCGCTTCCTGCATGGCCTGAGCGCGAAAGCGCACCAGCGGCAGCGCATCGGCAAAGGACAAAGCTCCGGATGCGACCAGTGCGGTGTATTCGCCCAGACTGTGGCCGGCCAGCACAGTCGGTCGCGTTCCTTGCAGGGCATTCCAGGCGCGGAACACCGCCACGCCGGCAGTCAGCATGACCGGCTGGGTATTCACGGTCAGGTTGAGCTCTTCAGAACTGCCGCCCGTGACCATGCCCCACAAATCCTGCTTGAGAACACTCCCCGCTTCCTCGAAGGTCTCTCGCACGATGGGAAGCCCGTCGAAGCCATTCATCATGCCGACCGACTGCGAACCCTGTCCTGGAAATACGAATGCCAAACTCATTTTTTTTATTTACCTTCTTACCAGGTTACTAGCGCGGAACCCCAGGTGAAACCGCCACCAACGCCTTCCATCAATATGGTGTCGCCAGGCTTGATCCGCCCATCCCTAACCGCGACATCCAGCGCCAGGGGAATCGAAGCGGCCGAAGTGTTGCCATGTTTGTCGACCGTGACCACCACATTATCCATGCTCATGCCCAACTTCTTGGCGGTAGCCTGGATAATGCGAATATTGGCCTGATGCGGCACCAGCCAGGTGATATCCGACTTCTGCATACCATTGGCTGCGAGGGTTTCCTCAACGATAGAATCCAGCACCCCGACCGCGAACTTGAACACACCGGTGCCATCCATTTCGACAAAAGGATTACCCTTTGTCTTGCCGCCCGAGAGGCACGCCGGCACGGCCAGCAGATGACCATAGCTGCCGTCGGCATGCAGGTGGGTGGAAATGATTCCGGGCTCTTCGCTGGCTTTCAGGACAACCGCACCCGCGCCATCGCCGAACAGGACACAGGTGTTGCGGTCGGTCCAGTCCATGATGCGGGAAAAGGTTTCCGCGCCCACCACCAGAGCACACTTGCTTTGCCCGCCACGAATGAACTGGTCGGCCGTCGCCAGAGCGTAGACGAAACCACTGCAAACTGCCTGAATGTCAAACGCCGGGCCACCGCTCTTGATACCAAGTTTTTCCTGGAGGATGCAAGCTGTACTGGGAAAGACAAAATCAGGCGTGGTTGTGGCGACGATGATCAAGTCGATGCTTTGGGGGTCGACGCCGGCCATTTCTATGGCCCGCTGCGCCGCCTGGAAAGCCAGGTCGCTGGTGGTCTGGTTTTCTGCGACGATATGGCGTTCGCGGATGCCCGTGCGGGAAAAAACCCACTCGTCAGAGGTATCAACCATCTGCGCCAGATCGTGGTTGGTCAGTATTTTTTCCGGCAGGTAGCCGCCGGTACCGATAATGCGTGAATACATTATCCTAGAAACCTCAGTTGGATGGGGTGGAGTGTGCGGTTTTTGGAGTACAGGGCAAGGCACAACGACGCGGAATGGTCGTTCCATCCCAAGGAGTTGTAACGCCGCCATGCGCCGCAAAAACCGTGCAATCCGCCCCGTAGCGGATTCACCAATCGGGCGAAACGGTAAATCATGAAAAAGTTTATTGAAATCATGATATTAAATATCCTGGCAAGCGGTCAACTGAGGTTTCTAGGGTCAAGCCTTTTCCTCGTTTAGCAGGGCCATTTGTTCATTAATCCGGCGCAGCACGCCGTTGCGCACTTCCTCGACAGCTCGCTCTATGGCGAACTGGTAGGCGAAGCTATCCGCCGAGCCGTGGCTTTTCACCACAACTCCCCGCAATCCGAGGAGGCTTGCGCCGTTGTAACGCCGATGATCGAGCCGTTTCTTGAAAGCGCTGAGAACGGGATAAGCGACGAGGCCAGCCAATCGGGTCAGGATGTTGCGCTTGAATTCCTGGCGTAAAAAAGTCGCCAGCATCTGCACCAAGCCTTCCGATGCCTTCAGCGCCACATTGCCGACAAAACCGTCGCATACCACCACGTCCGTGGTGCCTTTATAGATGTCGTTGCCTTCCACGTTGCCATGAAAATTCAAGTGGCTCTGACGCAACAGCTCGGCGGCCTGCTTGACCACCTCGTTGCCCTTGATATCTTCCTCGCCGATATTGAGCAGGCCGACGGCGGGGGCTTCCTTATGCTCCACAGCGGAAACCAGCATCGCGCCCATGACAGCAAACTGGAGCAGATGATTGGCGGTGCAATCCACATTGGCTCCAAGGTCGAGGACGTGGGTATGACCGTTCAGCGTGGGCATCATCCCGGCAATCGCCGGCCGTTCTATCCCCGGCAGCATTTTCAGGACAAAGCGGGAGATGGCCATCAGCGCACCGGTGTTGCCGGCGCTAACGCAAGCATTCGCCTCGCCCGTTTTTACCAGGTTGATGGCAACGCGCATGGAGGAGTCTTTTTTGTTGCGCAAGGACAGCGCAGGCGGATCGTCCATGGTAACCACCTCGCTGGCATGGTGAATGCGCAAGCGAGGCGAAACCGAGGCCTTGAGGGATCGAAGCTCGGCTTCAATCACCCCGGCCAAGCCGACTAATACTATATTGACTTCAGCGTCCCGTTTCAGGTACGCCAGAGCAGCAGGGACAGTGACATGGGGTCCGTGGTCGCCGCCCATGGCGTCGATCGCAACAGTGATATCCATTACGCTCGCTGCAAACCGCCTTTACCGGACGCCAGATAACGCCAATTATTCGCCCTTGGCACGTGCAACCTTTTTGCCGCGGTAGAAACCGCTGGGGCTGACGTGGTGACGCAGGTGAATTTCTCCGGTGGTCGGCTCCACGGCCAACGGTGGGTTGGTCAGGAAGTCGTGCGCGCGGTGCATGCCACGCTTGGAGGGGGATTTCTTGTTCTGTTGTACAGCCATGATAACTCCTAGTTTTTTCTCAAATCTTTCGTTTTCAGCGCGGCCAGAGCACTAAAAGCATTTTGTTTATCGGTTTCCGCCTGGCCAAAATTTCCGCCCGCTTTACAGTCTCCCGGCGCGTGCGTAGGCGCCATCGGCAGGCCCAGCAACACCTCATCCTCGACTAACGCCATTACATCCATATTCGGATCCACCTTGATAGCGTCAGTCAATTCATCCTCGTTCACCGCCGCTGGCAAAATCGGTTCATCCTCGATCAATTCCAGTTCGGAATCGATATCCACAGGATAAGCCAGAGCCCCAAGGCAACGCTGACACCTAAGTTGCAGCATGCCCTTGACGGCGCAAACCAGAAAAAGCTTATCGTTCTCGCCGCGCTTGCCGGTCAGGGTGTACTCCAGCAACCCGCTACTGGAAAACAGCAAATCCTGCAGCCGACCCAAGTTTGCGACCGCGACGCGACCTTTTAGCGATTCGCCGTTGCGCGCAAACTCGATGCTGTTGATGACGACCTGTTCAGGCATAAGGCGCGCATGATATAATTTTTAAGATTGGCTGTCAAAAAACAAGCTCCAAGAGAGCAATCCCAGCAACTTGATGATTCGATAATTTAACGGGTTTTTGCGTGATCAAGAAAATTCTTATTGCCAATCGTGGCGAAATCGCGGTTCGTATTGTACGCGCCTGCTCCGAAATGGGGATTAAATCCGTCGCCATCTATACGGATGCCGACCGGCATGCCCTGCACGTCAAAAAGGCCGACGAATCCTACAATATCGGCTCCGACCCTGTCATCGGCTACCTGAACGCACATAATATAGTCAATCTCGCCGTTGCGGCAGGTTGCGATGCACTTCATCCCGGCTATGGCTTCCTTTCGGAAAATCCCGTTCTGGCAGAAATCTGTGCCAAGCGAGGCATCAAGTTCATCGGCCCCTCTCCGGAAGTGATCCACCGCATGGGCGACAAGATCCAGGCTCGCCAGGCGATGATCGATGCCGGAGTACCGGTCATACCAGGCAGCGAAGGTAATCTTGCCAACGTCAAGCAGGCCGTGGATCTGGCCACCGGAATTGGCTACCCCGTCATGCTGAAAGCCACCAACGGCGGTGGTGGACGCGGCATCCGCCGCTGCAACAGCGAAGAAGAACTGATCAAGAATTATGATCGCGTCGTATCCGAAGCCACCAAAGCGTTCGGCAAGCCTGAACTATTCATGGAAAAATGCGTGGTCAACCCGCGTCACATCGAAGTCCAGGTCATCGGCGACAGCTTCGGTAGCGTGATCCATCTGTTCGAGCGCGATTGTTCGATCCAGCGCCGCAATCAGAAGCTGATCGAAATCGCGCCCTCCCCGCAACTGACCCGCGCCCAACGCGACTACATCGGCAAGATCGCCGTACAGGCGGCCAAGACCGTCGGCTACGAAAATGCGGGCACGGTGGAGTTTCTGCTTGATCAGGACAATCAGTTCTACTTCATGGAAATGAATACCCGCCTGCAGGTAGAGCACACCATAACCGAAACCATTACTGGTATCGACATCGTGCAGGAACAAATCCGCATCGCCAACGGCCTGCCCCTGCAGTACAAGCAGGAAGACGTAAACTATCGCGGTTTTGCCATGGAATTTCGTATCAATGCGGAAGACCCGAAAAACGATTTTCTTCCCAGCTTCGGTCGCATTACCCGCTACTATGCGCCCGGCGGCCCCGGCGTACGCACCGATGCAGCCATATATACCGGCTATGTGATCCCGCCCTATTATGACTCGATGTGCGCCAAGCTCACGGTCTGGGCGTTGACTTGGGAAAGCGTGGTCGAGCGTGGCAAGCGCGCACTGAACGACATGGGGGTCTATGGCGTCAAAACCACCATTCCTTACTATCAGCAGATTTTGCAGCACCCGGATTTTCGCAGTGGTAAATTTGATACCAGTTTCGTCGAATCCCATCCCGAACTGACCAATTACACGGTTCGCCCGCCAAAAGAACAACTTGCGGCAGCCATTTCGGCGGCAATCGCGGCCCATGCGGGACTTTGATTTCAACTTTTGATTTGTAACGCTAGGATAAAGCATGGCTAAAGTTTTCATCAGCGATCTGGTATTGCGCGACGGGCATCAATCCCTGATTGCGACCCGCATGCGCACTGAAGATATGCTGCCGATCTGTGCCAGGCTGGACAGCGTGGGCTTCTGGTCGCTGGAAGCCTGGGGGGGCGCGACATTCGACGCCTGCGTGCGTTTTTTGCGTGAAGATCCATGGGATCGGCTGAAGAAACTACGCAAGGCGCTGCCCAATACTCGCATCCAGATGCTGCTTCGCGGCCAGAATCTGCTCGGCTACCGCAATTATTCAGATGACGTGGTTCGCGCCTTCGTAAAAAAATCGGCAGACAACGGTGTGGACGTGTTCCGTATTTTTGACGCCATGAACGACCTGCGAAACCTGCGTGTTTCCATCGAGGCGGCAAAAGCCAGCGGCAAGATCGCCGAAGGTGCGATCAGCTACACCACAAGCCCAGTGCACAACATCCCTTATTTCGTCAATTTGGCCAAGGAATTCGAAGCGATGGGCTGCGATACCTTGGCCATCAAGGACATGGCCGGCCTCCTTACCCCCTCCACTACGGCGGAACTGGTCAAGGAGATTGCCGCCGTAGTAAAAATGCCCATCCACATGCACAGCCATGCGACATCCGGCCTGTCGGCGATGTGCTTCCTGCGCGCAGTGGAAAATGGCGCAACCATTCTGGATACCTGCAACTCCTCGTTTGGTGAAGGCGCCAGCCATACTTCCACGGAAAGCATGGTCGCCGCGCTGGCCGGCACCGAATACGACACCGGTTTGAGCCTGCCACTGCTTCAGGAAATCACCGCTTATTTCCGCGAGACCCGCAAAAAATACTGGCAGTTCGAAAGCGAATTTACGGGCGTGGATACCCGGGTGCTGGTGAATCAGGTTCCCGGCGGCATGATTTCCAACCTGTCCAACCAATTGAAGGAACAGGGCGCTCTCAACCGCATGGATGAAGTGCTGACAGAAATCCCACGGGTGCGCGAAGATTTAGGATTTCCTCCGCTGGTCACGCCGACTTCCCAGATTGTTGGCACCCAGGCAGTGCTCAATGTACTGACCGGCGAACGATATAAATCAGTCACCACCGAAGTAAAAAACTATCTGCAAGGGCGCTATGGCAAAGCGCCCGGCGCAATCAATGATGAAGTGCGTAACATCGCCATCGGCAACGCGGAAATCATTTCCTGCCGTCCAGCCGATTTACTGGAAGACGAGATGGACAAGCTGCTTGGCGAGATCGAAGGTATCGCCAAGAGCGAAGAGGACTTGCTGACCTATGCCATGTTCCCGGAACTGGCACGCACCTTCTTGCAGGAACGCGCGGCCGGCACGCTGAAACCGGAGCAGTTGCTGCCGATCGGCAGCAATCTTTCCTGCGGCCCGTTTTATGCCCCGAACGAATTCAATGTTTCGCTACATGGCGAAACCTACCATATCCACATCAGCGGCTCCGGTCATCCCGGCGAGGAACAGCGCTCCTTCTTCGTTTCCGTAGACGGCGTACCGGAAGAACTGATCGTCGAGGCCCTGAGCGAAATTGAGGTATTTGGTGGTGCCGGGGGCGTGGTCTCCGGCGGCAGCACCAAAACCAAGGAAGCCGGCGGAAAAAGCAGCGGTGGGAAACGCCCTCGCCCCACGCGTCAAGGCCACGTCACCACCGCTATGCCAGGGGCCATCGTCGACGTACTGGTCGAGATTGGCAAAAAGGTCCATGCCGGCGACCCGGTGCTGGTGATCGAAGCGATGAAAATGGAAAACGAAATCCAGGCTCCGATCAGCGGCACGGTCATCAGTGTCTGGGTGGACAAGGGCGACACCGTCACGCCTGACGAAGCGCTGATGGAAATCCAACCGGAATAAAATTTAAAGGTGGGTGGGTTACGCTGCGCTAACCCACCCTACAATTATGCAACTCATTCTAGCCTCCACCTCACCTTACCGGCGCGAACTGCTGACACGCCTGAAAATCCCCTTCGAAATCTGCTCGCCGGATGTGGATGAAACACACCTGACCGGAGAAACGCCCGAACAGACCGCCTTCCGTCTGGCGATCGCCAAGGCCAAGGCGCCTGCCAAGAATTTCCCCGATGCCCTGATCATCGGTTCCGACCAGGTCGCCACGCTCGACGGCCTGCAGCTCGGCAAGCCGCATACCCATGACAACGCCGTCCGGCAACTCACCCTGATGCGTGGCCGCAGCGTGGTGTTCCATACCGCGCTGTGCCTTTACAACAGCCGCACCGGCAACACCCAGGCCAAGGTAGTCCCGTTTACGGTGCATTTCAGGAACTTAAGCGGCGCGCAGATTGAACGCTATCTCGCCAAGGAACAGCCTTACAATTGTGCCGGCAGCGCCAAATCGGAAGGATTGGGCATCGCCCTGATCGAAAAAATGAGTGGTGACGACCCCAACGCATTGATCGGCTTGCCGCTGATCGCATTGATTGAGATGCTTGAAAACGAAGGCATGCCGGTAATTTAAGGTCCTGTAAATGACAACTGGCACCCTCTACCTGATCCCGACCACGCTGGGAGAAAGCCCTCTTTCTTCGATCATCCCCGAACAGGTACGCAACATTGCTGCGTCGCTAACCGTTTTTGTCGCGGAAAACCCCAAAACCGCCCGGCAATACCTGAAGCAGCTGGATCTTGCCACGCCGCTACAGGACATCGAAATTTTCACCCTGGACAAGCACACCAAGCCGGAGCAGCTGGCGCATTTCCTCCAACCCGCGCTGGCGGGAAAGGATTTGGGGCTGGTATCCGAAGCCGGCTGCCCTGCCGTTGCCGACCCCGGAGCGCTGCTGGTGCGACTGGCGCACAAGAAAGGGATCAGGATAGTGCCGCTGGTGGGGCCCTCATCCATTTTGCTGGCGCTGATGGCATCGGGCATGAACGGACAGGCTTTCGCCTTCCATGGCTATCTGCCTATACAGAAAGCGGAGCGATGCAAGAAGATCGCCGAACTGGAGAAGGAGTCGGCGACCAGAAACCAGACCCAGATTTTTATCGAAACGCCCTACCGCAATCAGGCGCTGCTGGAAGACCTCGTCCAGACCTGCGAACCCGGCACCGAACTGTGCGTCGCCACCGACCTGACACTGGATAGCGAAAAAATCGATACCCGCACGGTCGGCGCCTGGCGCAAGGGCTTACCGGATATCAACAAGAAACCAACGATTTTCCTGCTTTATCGGCCACGCTCAAGCTAACAAGCCAATACTTCCTCGAACGAAAAAATCCGGTCGAGACGGATTTCTTTCACTCTGCTATCCTCGCGGCGGAATTTCAGCCATTCCGCGCCATCACGGGTGGACACATCCAGCGGCATGACTTTCTCAACCCTGTCCTGGCCCTCCAACCGATATTTCAGGATCAGCGATATCCGGCGCAGCACACTGAATTCCAGCCGCTCATGCTGCATGCATGCGATTGGCAGGTATGCCTGCTCCATACTAGCGCAAGCCCATGCCGCCGCTCGCCAACGGATTGACGGCACTCGCCGTGGCTGCACCGAAGCGTTTGGCGAAACGTTCCGCAATGCCTTCCTGCGGTGTGAAATCGATAATTTCCTCTGCCTTGATGATATCGCGCGCCACATAATCGGCACTGCCGAGGGCATCGGCCAAGCCGAGCTGGATGCTCCTTTCGCCGCTCCAGAACAGGCCGCTGAACATGTCCGGCGTTTCCTTCAGACGCTTGCCGCGCCCCTGGCGCACCACGGTAATGAATTGCTGGTGGATTTCATTCAGCATTTTCTGGGCATGTTCCTTCTGGCTGGCGTTAACCGGCGAAAAAGGGTCGAGGAACCCCTTGTTTTCACCTGCGGTCATCAACCGGCGCTCGATTCCCAGCTTTTCCATCGTGCCGGTGAAGCCGAAGCCATCCATCAGCACGCCGATGGAACCGACGATGCTGGCCTTGTCGACAAATATCTTGTCGGCGGCGGCGGCAGCGTAATAGCCGCCCGAGGCACAGATATCCTCCACTACGGCATATAAAGGGATTTGCGGATATTTTGCGCGCAGGCGCCTGATTTCGTCGTTGATGTGGCCAGCCTGCACCGGGCTGCCGCCAGGGCTGTTGATCAGCAGGATTACCCCCTTGGTTCCCTTATCCTTGAATGCTTCGCGCAAACCCCCGATCACCCTGTCGGCATGGGTGTCCCCTCCAGCAGCGATCACGCCGCGCAGTTCCACCAATGCAGTGTGCTTGCCGGAAAGAGGCGTCTCCCCCTTGTTGAACCAGCCCATCATTGCGAACAGCAATACGAACATGAACACTAGTGTCAGCAGCCGAAAAAAAATCGACCACTGCCGCGCCCGACGCTGTTCCTGCAAAGCGGACAATGCCAGCTTCTCCAGGGTTTTCCGCTCCCAGTTCTCGGGGTCAGCCATGATCATCCTTTCAATTTCAAGTAATTATAATATTAACATTATCAGGCACGATCGCTCAGCCACCGGCTCAATTCGTCGAAATCCTCGGCGCAGGCAAGCGGCGACAGCGCCAACAGGCCGTCCCGCGGATGCGCGCCGTAGCTCACGCCGACTGCGGACACGCCGGCATTGCTGGCCATTTGCAGGTCATGGCTGGTGTCGCCGATCATCAGGGTTTTTGCCTGCGGCACACCGAGTTCGTCCATGATTTCCAGCAACATGCAGGGATGAGGCTTGGAAAAGCACTCATCGGCGCAGCGCGAAGTGTGAAAATATTGGCCCAGGCCGGTCTGTTCAAAAACACGATCCAATCCACGCCTTCCCTTGCCGGTTGCCACTGCAAGCAGGAACCCCTCTTCATGCAATGCAGTGATGGTTTCAGATGCACCGGCAAACAGAAGAATTTCAGTGTCCTGGGAAAGGTAATAATGGCGGTAACATTCCACCAGCGCCTCGTAACCGGAGAGGGGTAATTCGGGGAATAAGGCGGCAATCGCCTCATTCAGGCCCAGGCCGATAATGTGACGAGCCTCGCTGTCACTGGGTGCCGTCAAGCCGACATCGCGGCTGGCAGCCTGAATGGAAAAGGCAATGGCCCCGGCAGAATCCATCAGCGTGCCATCCCAATCGAAAACCAGCAAATCGAATTGTTTCGGCATGTCCTTATCTACTCCGCATCCAAATGGCGGAGAAACCGTTCCAGATCTTCAGGCAGAGGCGCCTCCAGAGACAACTTCTCGCCCGTCAGCGGGTGTTTGAGCACCATCTTGAAGGCGTGCAAAAACATCCGCTTCAAGCCGCGCTTTTGCAGTGCCTTGTTCAATGGAAAATCGCCATATTTATCGTCCCCAACAATCGGGAATCCCAGATGTGACAGATGGACACGGATTTGATGGGTACGTCCTGTTTTGAGTTCCGCTTCAAGCAGACAGAATTCAGGCCAGGACTTTTTCAGGGTAAAGATCGTGTGCGCGCTCTGCCCTTCCTCATTCACGCTAACTCGGCGTTCGCCGGAACCGGTCAGGTACTTGAATAGCGGCAACTTCACGCTTTGTTTGGCATTCTTCCATTGCCCCTTAACCAGGGTGAGATAGCGTTTTTCAGTCTCGCCTTCGCGCATTGCACGGTGCAATTCGACCAGGGCGCTACGTTTTTTCGCCAGCAGGAGGACGCCGGAGGTTTCCCTATCCAGCCGGTGCACCAGTTCAAGAAACTTGAATTCGGGATGCTCCAGGCGCATCTGCTCGATCACGCCGCGGCTGATGCCGCTGCCGCCATGTACCGCCATGCCGGACGGCTTGTTGAGTACAAGCAGAGCATCATCCTGATACAGAATATGCCGGGAAAGCATCTGTGGCGCAGCAGCCTTGGGCTCCCCGTTATCAGTCGGCCGGGACGAACGTACCGGTGGAATGCGCAGCACATCACCCATGACCAGACGACAGGTGGCATCGACGCGCTTACTGTTGACGCGCACTTCGCCGCTACGCAGAATGCGGTAGACATGGCTTTTCGGCACGCCTTTGAGATGCTTGAAGAGGAAGTTATCGATACGCTGGGATTCGCTGCTTTCGTCGATCGTTACCCAGGTCACAGATTCTTTGCTTAAATCATTCAATTTGCTTATACTTGAAAATTGCGCTGGAGGGAACGGACGTTAAATTCGCCGTTACCGAGACGATTCACGAACGCCAGGATGCGGAATCGGTCGATACCAGCCAGAAAATCCTGTCGGTTAATTTCGCTCACCACAATAAAAAGTAGCGATGGTAAACGAATTGCGCGCTCAAAGCACTCGCAGATTTTCAAGTCTCGTT
>CAYGNO010000013.1:0-11033 GCA_964351305.1 uncultured Sulfuricella sp. | reverse complement strand
CAGCCAGTTAGCGCAGCGGTTTGTCTCCCCGTGTGAAAAGAGCGCGGGAGAATATAACAAATGAAACGCATGTTGTTTAATGCAACGCAAGCCGAAGAGCTGCGCGTTGCTATTGTGGACGGTCAAAAGCTCGTTGACCTCGACATTGAATCAGCCGGAAAAGAGCAACGTAAAAGCAATATCTACAAGGGTATCATCACCCGCATCGAGCCCAGTCTCGAAGCCGCCTTCGTAGATTACGGCACCGAACGTCATGGCTTTCTGCCCTTCAAGGAAGTTTCCCGTGTCAACTTCCTGCTTCCTGAGGGCGCGGACATTTCCCGAGCCCGCATCCAGGATGTTCTGAAAGAAGGCCAGGAACTCATCGTTCAGGTGGAGAAAGACGAGCGCGGCAACAAAGGCGCTGCGCTCACCACCTTTATCAGCCTGGCTGGCCGATATCTGGTATTGATGCCAAACAACCCGCGCGGCGGCGGTGTATCCCGCCGTATCGAGGGTGAAGAGCGCAACGAGTTGCGCGACATCATGGCGCAGCTGGATGTCCCTGCCGGCATGAGCATCATCGCGCGCACCGCAGGGATCGGGCGCACTCAGGAAGAACTGCAGTGGGATCTGAACTACCTGATGCAGTTATGGCGTGCGATTGAAAGCGCCTCCCAGCAGCAAAGTGGCGCCTTCCTCATCTATCAGGAAGGCAGCTTGGTCATTCGCGCCATCCGCGACCTGTTCCAGCCCGACATCGGCGAAATTCTGATCGACACCGAAGCGATCTACGACCAGGCCGTGCAGTTCATGAGCCACGTCATGCCCGGCAATGTGAACAAGGTCAAACTGTACCGGGATGACGTGCCCCTGTTCTCGCGTTTTCAGATCGAGCATCAGATCGAAACCGCGTTTGCCCGGGAAGTCCCCCTGCCCTCTGGCGGCGCCATCGTCATTGACCATACCGAAGCGCTGGTGTCGGTGGACGTCAACTCGGCCCGCGCCACCCGTGGCGCGGACATTGAGCAGACCGCATTCAACACCAATCTTGAAGCCGCCGAGGAAGTGGCGCGCCAATTGCGCCTGCGCGACTTGGGTGGTCTGGTGGTGATCGATTTCATCGACATGGAAAGCACCCGCAACCAGCGTGAAGTTGAAAACCGCCTGCGTGACGGCCTGCATTACGACCGGGCGCGTGTCCAGATGGGCAAGATATCCCGCTTTGGCCTACTGGAACTGTCTCGCCAGCGCTTGCAGCCCTCTCTCGGCGAAACCAGCCACATCGGCTGCCCGCGCTGCAATGGCACCGGCCACATTCGCGGTATCGAGTCATCCGCTTTGCATATCCTGAGGATCCTGCAGGAAGAAGCCATGAAGGACAGTACGACCGCCGTTCATGCCCAGGTTCCAGTGGACGTGGCCACCTTCCTGCTGAATGAAAAACGCGCGGAAATTCACGAAATCGAATCGCGATTCAGGACCAGCATCATGCTGATCCCGAACATCCACATGGAAACACCGAATTACTCCATGGTCAGGGTGCGAAGCGATGAAATGGGTGGCGAGGAAACACCCAGCTACCGCATGGTTGAAATGCCAACCGAAACCGCCGCAGAAAAAACCTTGTCCGCAGAAGACAAGCCGCAACGCCAGATCGCCGCAGTGCGCGGCATCACACCCGGGCAGCCGGCACCGATAGTGGCCGAGGACAAAACCAAGCAAACCTGGTTTGGCAAGGTCAGCGCATGGCTGCAAGGCCTAGGTGGCGCTCAGCCGAAAGAAGAAGTCAAGCCCAAGGCGCGTCCAGCGAGAAGCGACAAGCGCCGCGAACCGCGTGGCGAAGGTCGCGAAGGCAAGCGTGACCGGGATGCGGAGCGGGGAGAACCTCGCCGCGCCGAACGCGGAGAAGGTCGTGGCGGGCAAAAGCCGCGCGCCCCCGCTCAGCCGCAAGTAAAAAGGGAAAAGGAGGCAGTCGCCCCCCAGGCGACTGCCTCGGCAACAGCCGAGAAGACAGGTGAAACCGAAGCCCAGGAGCCCAGGAGCCGACGCGGACGCCGCGGCGGGCGGCGTGAGCGCGGGGAACGCACAGAGCGTCCGGAAGGGCCGCGCAATCTTCCTGAAAGCACCGAAGTTTCAAGCGAGAAAGCGCCTGAAGCTGCTGCTCCAGAGATGGCAGGCACGAGGGTCGAAAAAGTAGAAGCTGCACCTGAGAAAGTGTCCGAAACTTCTCTGCCCGTAATCATTCGGGAGCCTGCTGCGGTTTCTGTAGCGCCTTCCGAGCCATCCAAACCGGTTGAAGCGGAACCCGTTTCTGCTGCCTCAGCCGACGTCGCTCCAGTTGCCGCCCCGACCGAAAGCAAGCCGCGAGCTCCACGTCGCCGCGCCCCACAAGCCGCGCCGGATGATCAAATCGCTTCCAGCGGATTGATCATGGTGGAAACCAGCCCCGATAAAATCAAGGCGGTTGTAGAAGAAGCCGCAGCCAACACACCGGAACGGGTACGACCGCGCCGTGCGCCACGCCCAAAAAGCGTGGAAGAAAGCGCACCGCTGGTCCAGGTCGAAACGCAGCACAAGTAAACTCGCTCTCGCACCCATCGGGAAGCTGCCTATACGCAGCTTCCCGATGGATCGGGCCATCTCGCATTACCCCTTTGCGATCTTTCTTGACAGGATTTCTTCCAGCAAGCCGGACGCTGCGTCCTCGACCATATCCAAAACTTTCTCAAACCCCTGCTCGCCCCCATAGTATGGATCCGGAACCTCTCGCTGGCTAAATCCCATGCCGAACTCCATAAACAGATTGAGCTTGTGCCGATGCTGCGGCGGACACATTTGCTGAAGAATCGCCAGGTTCTCCCTATCCATCGCCAGAATATAATCAAATTCGTGAAAATCCTTGGCCTCCACTTGCCGCCCACGCAGACCGCTCAGGTCGCAGCCCCGGCGTAGCGCGGCCTGCTGGGCGCGCCGATCAGGTGATTTTCCAATATGATAGTCGTGGGTGCCCGCAGAATCGATCGTAACCCTGTCCGACATTCCGGCCCGTGCAACCCGATGACGGAACACGCCTTCAGCGGTTGGAGAACGGCAGATATTGCCCATGCAGATGAATAACACACCAATTTTTTTCAATTTCATTCTATACTTTTACACTGCTTATCAGATTCGGGTTTATGGACAACAATATAATTCCCAATGGTTTTTCCTGCTGCATGGGGGTGCTATTGCCGGCAATTTCAATGTCGAGATAAAATAATTTTTGGGCCCGGAAATTACCTATTAAATCCTGAAGTAGGATATATTATGCTTCATGATTACGTTAACCAATTGAGCAAGAACCTGAAAAATGCCCCCAAAGGACACTACCCACTTCGTTAATGTCAATCAATTGCAGCCCGGGATTTATATTTATCTCGACCTTCATTGGGTGGACCATCCATTCGGCTTCAACAGCTTCAAGATCAAATCGCAGGATCAGATTCAGACTCTAAAACAGCTCAAACTGACCAAAGTACGCTATGATCCAGACAAGAGCGATGCTCAGCCTCTTCCCAAAGCGCAGCAGGACACTAGCAGCAATCCTCCAGCAGAAAGCGATCCATTTAATCAGGAAGAAAAACAGGCTATTCAAGCCAAGCGTGCGCGTATTGAACGCCTAAAACAGCAGCGCGAAATCTTTGCTCTCGTTGAAAAGCAATTCGTCAAAGCCGCCGCCACTGCCAAGAAAGTTACCAACAACTTGCTTGTGCATACCCAGGAAAGCATCGACGAAGCCAACCAGTTGGTGCAGCAGATGGCGGATGCCTTTCTGTCCGACCGTGACGTCGCCATTCATGTGATGAACGACAAGATTGGCATGGAGGAGACGTACGTTCACGCTCTCAATGTCACCGTGTTGTCCTTGATAGTGGCCAAGGACATGAAACTTTCCCCGGAAGAGATCAAGTTATTGGGTCTAGGCGCATTGTTCCATGATATCGGCAAGAAGGAAATCCCTAGCCAGGTGATACTGAAAATCGACCCGCTTACCAAGGCAGAGCGTGAATTCCTGCGGATGCACTGTGAGTACGGCGTCAACATAGCAAAGAAAGTGGGATTCCCTCCGCCAGTCATGGAGATCATCTACCAGCACCATGAATGCCATGATGGTAGCGGCTATCCACGCGGGCTGCGTGGGGATCAAATTTCCACCCTGTCCCAAATCGTCGCTATCGTCAATGCCTACGACAATCTTTGCAATCATACCGACATTGCCAACTCGCTGACGCCCCATGAAGCACTGTCACTTATGTTTGCCCAGCAACGCGCAAAATTTGCGCCTGTGCCGCTCAATGTTTTTATTCACAGCCTGGGCGTGTACCCTCCGGGTACAGTAGTCAAGTTGTCGAATGAGGTACTGGCTATCGTTACCTCGGTGAATGCTTCCAGACCACTCAAACCCATAGTGCTGATTTATGACCCGCAAATTCCAAAAAGCGAGGCCATGTTGATTGATCTCGAAATGGAGCCTGACATCAATATCAGCAAGGCGATGCG
This sequence comes from uncultured Sulfuricella sp., assembly GCA_964351305.1. Lineage (GTDB taxonomy): Bacteria > Pseudomonadota > Gammaproteobacteria > Burkholderiales > Sulfuricellaceae > Sulfuricella. The sequence continues at coordinate 6,512 of CAYGNO010000013.1, read as the reverse complement.
CCCTGCCCAGCTGCCACGTGAAGTCTATGATTACCTCTCGCCAAGGAAGCGCATCACTTATTATTTCGATTCACCGCAAACGAGCTCCAAAGCTCCATTCAAACAATAATGCAGTCACAAAATTCCTCGTTGTGGAAATTACTGCTTGACCAGGTCGAGGAACTCATCCTGCTGGTTGATCCTGCCACGTTAAAAATCGCCGATGCCAACCTTACCGCCTGCAGGCGGCTTGGTTACACTATGGAGCAAATGTTTCAACAGCGAATCACCGACATTGAATGCGCCCTAACGGACCTTTTTTTCTGGGACGAAGTGCAACAGGGACGACCCTCTGATTTGGTCGCTGTGGATGGTTTGTACCGCTGTTTCGACGGCTCGATTCTGCCTGTAACTAAAACTGTCCACACTATCAGCCAAGCAGGAAAGACCTGGCTTGTAATCCGTGCCGACGACCAACGCCTCCAGAAAAAGGTAGAGGATGAACTGGCGCAAACCGCCTCGCTACTACGCGCCACGCTGGAAGCCACTATCGACGGCATTTTGGTAATCGACCGTGGCGGAAACATCGTTAATATGAACCGGCGGTTTTCGGAACTTTGGCATATCCCTGAAGAACTGCTGACTGAGAGAGACGACAAAAAGGTTCTCGACTTCATTGCGTCCCAGATTAACGATCCTGCCACCTACCAGGATCGGCTCGACGCCATTTCCTTCAGCCCGGATGACGAGTCTTTCGATATTCTGGAGTTGACCGATGAACGTGTGTTCGAGCGAAAATCCCGGCCACAGCAACTAAGGGATCATATTGTCGGTCGCGTATACAGCTTTACTGATGTCACCGCCCGTAACCAGGCGGAGCAGGCATTGATCGTCGCGCGCAACTATGCCATATCGGCCAACCAGGCTAAAAGTGAATTTCTGGCAAACATGAGCCACGAAATCCGCACACCCATGAACGCCATTCTGGGAATGGCAGAACTGCTGAGCGAGACCCCTCTTACTCCCGAGCAACGCAAGTATGTAGAAGTGTTCCAGAACGCTGGCAATAATTTGCTGGCGCTGATCAACGACATCCTGGACCTTTCCAAGGTCGAAACCAGACAGTTCAATCTTGATAAACAGGATTTTTCTCTGTACCAAGAGTTACACAAACAGATGGATCTTCTCTCCGATCGCGCCCATAGCAAAGGTCTGGAGATCGTTCTCGACATCAAACCTGGAGTTCCCACCTTCGTCCATGGTGACGCCAACCGCCTGTGCCAATGCATCACCAACCTGGTGGGCAACGCAATCAAATTCACCGCCCGCGGCAGTATCGCAATCACAGCGCAGCCTGCGACGGATGAGCCCGACATGCTTTTGTTTTCTGTTGCCGATACCGGCATCGGCATTCCCGTGGAGAAACAGGCGAACATTTTTGAGGCATTCGTCCAGGCTGACGGCAAAATCACTCGAAAATACGGCGGCACCGGTCTAGGACTGGCCATCACTCAGCGCCTGGTGGAATTGATGGGCGGCCAAATTTGGCTGAACAGCCTGGAAGGCAAAGGCTCCACCTTTTACTTCACCGCCTCCCTGCCTGCCATATCCACACCGGAAAAAACGACCGACACAGTCGCTCCGTCCGGCAAAACAAGCCTTCCAAAAGGCGAGGCACGCCCCCTGTCTATCTTGCTGGCTGAAGACAACCCGGAAAATGTGCTGCTAATCCAGGCCATGCTCAAGCATACGCCACACCAATTGGATATTGCGGAGGATGGCCAAGTTGCCGTTAACAAGTTTTGTGACGGGAAGTACGATTTAGTACTGATGGATGTGCAAATGCCCAAAATGGATGGCTACGCCGCCACCTCTGAAATCCGTCGTTTGGAGGGAATTAAAGCACTTGCCCCAACACCGATTTACACCCTCACTGCACATGCCTTAAAGGAAGATGAGAAAAAAAGCCTGGAAGCAGGTTGCAATGGCCATCTCACCAAACCGATAAAAAAAACGGTTTTGCTCGATGTGCTGAACTCACTTCAAAAATAAGCATGATAGAATAAACCCAGATAACCCATTAGAGCCAAAACACCGCTGTAGGAGCGCCGCCAGCCCTCCCCTCAATCCCCTCCCGCAAGCGGGAGGGGAGGCAATCGCTCCTTCCCCCGCTTGCGGGGGAAGGTTGGGATGGGGGTTGGCCGCGATTTGCGACCTCATTCGCGCCGAGGGCGGCGCTCCTACAGGCACGAACATTTCAACGATTATCATTGATATGACACAAGATAAAATCATTATTCGCATCGAGGATGAAGATTTGGTGGATTTGATTCCATCCTATCTGGAAAATCGCCGCAACGACGTTGCCCGACTCCATGACGCGTTGGCGCAAGGCAACTATGAAATGGTGCGCAACCTTGGGCACAAAATGAAGGGCAGCGGAGGCGGCTATGGTCTGGATCGCATTTCCGAGATTGGCCATCATCTGGAAAAGGCAGCCAAAATACAGGATTCCACAGCCATCAAACACGAAATCGCCGCGCTTCATGGGTTTTTAGATATCCTGGAAATCGTCACCTGATTTTGCTCATGGGAATTTCATGCTGAACATGCTGAATACAATGCGCGTTTTATATGTCGAGGACGATGACGATATCCGCCCTTTGATGGTTCAACGGCTAAAACGACAGGTTGCCGAATTGATTGTTGCTGAAAATGGCAAGCAGGGACTGGAACTGTTTCTGCAAACCGCCCCGGATATGGTTGTTTCGGATGTCCAGATGCCTCAAATGGATGGCCTCGCCATGGCCAGCGCGATCAAATCTCTCAATCGCCAAACCCCAGTCATTCTTACCACCGCTTTCAATGAAACCGAATACCTTCTGAAAGCGATCGATATTGGCGTCGATGGTTATGTTATCAAACCCGTCAAGATAGAGCTCTTGCTGGAGGCCATGGTAAAGAGCTCCAGCGCGCTTTTCTATCAACGGGAATTGGAACGTCAGAACAATGAATTGCAAAGGCTATACGAGCTCGACAGGCAAGATCAGGCGATGGCCAATACGCTTTTGCAGCACATGATGCAAACGGACGGTCTGAATGATGCGCAGCTTCGCTATTACATTCAGCCGGCGCAGGAGTTCAGTGGTGACTTCATTGCCGCCACGCGCTCAAAAAACGGGGATTTGGTTATTCTGCTGGCCGACGTCATCGGTCACGGGCTCCAGGCAGCTATTTTCCTCGTGCCGATTAGCCGGGCGTTCTACAGCATGGTGAAAAATGGGCTTTCCATCCCCGACATTGCTGCCGAAATAAACCAGACAATGCGCGAACTCGCCATACCCGGTCATTTCATAGCCGCCGCACTGGTGCGCATCAGATGCGATCAACCGATGATTGAGGTTTGGAATGGCGGCATCCCGACGTTGTTATTCATTGACAATGGGGGTGAGGTAAAACGCGAATTTACTTCGCGACACCCGCCCCTCGGCATTTTCTCCCCGCAAGATTTTAGCGAGGAAACCGAGAGTTTCCACTGGGAAACCTCAGGGTCTCTGTTCCTTGCAACTGACGGTTTGGTGGAGGCGGAAAACTCGAAAGGCGAAAGCTTTGGTGCAGCCAGACTGCTCTCCACGCTTTGTACGACCCCGCCAGAACACCGCATCGACGCCGTTCTGGAATCCATCACTACTCACCTCGCCGGCAATCAGGCTCATGATGACATGTCCTGGATACTGGTAAATTGCGGCTGAGTCAGAACGCGCCACATCTCCCTGCGGTTAGCGTAAAACTCACGAAGCGAGACCTCGTCCCTCAGAATCTGGGGCGACGGTTCGCTATGACCGTTAGAACCATCGCAATCTAAAAAAACAGCAAATAATTGTTGACTATTTAACTACACTATTATTAAACTGTAAGTTGTTTATAGCTTCCAGTGGAGAACTTTATGACCACCCCCCTATTACTCAATGCCCTCTCTAGCGGCGACACGACCGAAATCATGGCGCTGCTTGATGGAGGTGCCGATTGCAACACCCGCAACGATGAGGGTGCCACCTTGCTGATGCTGGCCGCTGGAATAGGCAATCTCGAAACGGCAAAAATCCTGATTGAAGCCGGTGCCGATGTCAACGCGACAGATACCCAAGGCTGGACAGCGCTGATGAAAGCGCTGTACAACTACGAGCTTAATCGTGGGTTTCCTGAAATCGTTAGCGCATTGATTGACGCCGGAGCCGATATCGAGACCCGGATTGGCTACGGCACTCGTCCGTTGATGCTTGCTGCGGGCTACGGCGAAGCCGGTGTCGTTGACGTCCTGTTGAAGGCGGGTGCGGATGTCCGTGCCAAGAACGAAGGTGGCCGCACGGCGCTGATGATGGCGAAGGACAAGGACTACGTCGAGGTCATCAACCAACTGCATGAAGCCGAACTGGAACTCAACGATGACCTGTCCTGCGGTTCACGCACTCCGCCTGGCGTCAATGTGGTCACTTTCATGAAAAACCCGGACCATTGATCATTCAACCACAGCCAAAAGCTGTGGCAATGGTCATGTTTTAAACATCAGAGCCTTGATCTGATTCAATTTGTCGCGTAGCTGCGTGGCACGTTCGAACTCAAGATTCCGGGCGCAAGCCAGCATTTCTTTTTCCAGCTGCTTGATTTCCTTGGTCAGCTTCTTCTCGTCCAGGTGCTTGTAGGCAGCAAGCTCCTGGGCGACTTTCAGTTCCTTCTGGGCGGTGTCGATATCGAACACGCCATCGATGATGTCCTTGATACGCTTGGTGACCCCTTTCGGCGTGATGCCGTGAGCGGTGTTGTGGGCAACCTGCTTTGCCCGGCGGCGTTCAGTCTCATCGATTGCACGGCGCATGGAATTAGTGATTTTGTCGGCATAGAGAATCGCGGTGCCGTTGATGTGGCGTGCCGCCCTTCCGATGGTCTGGATCAGCGCGCGCTCGGAGCGCAAGAAGCCCTCCTTGTCGGCATCCAGAATTGCTACCAACGATACTTCTGGAATATCGAGGCCTTCTCGCAACAAGTTAATTCCGATCAGCACGTCAAACACCCCCAACCGCAGGTCGCGGATGATCTCGACCCGTTCCACCGTATCGATGTCCGAGTGCACGTAACGAACCTTGATTCCATGGTCAGACAGATAGTCGGTCAAATCCTCGGCCATGCGCTTGGTCAGCGTGGTGACCAGCACGCGCTCGCCTAGCGCAATCCGGGCATTGAGCTCGGAGAGCAGATCGTCCACCTGGTTGGTTGCCGGGCGAACCTCGATCATCGGATCCACCAGCCCGGTGGGCCTCACTACCTGCTCCACCACCTGACCGGCATGTTGCGCCTCGTAATCGGCGGGCGTAGCGGAAACGAAAATGGACTGCCGCATCACCTTCTCGAACTCGTCGAAGCGTAAGGGCCGGTTATCAAGCGCAGAGGGCAAGCGAAAACCATACCCCACCAGATTTTCCTTGCGCGCCCGGTCGCCCTTGTACATGCCGCCGATCTGCGGGATGGTGACATGGCTTTCGTCGAGGAACATCAGTGCGTTGGGCGGCAGATAGTCGATCAGCGTGGGCGGTGGATCACCCGGATTCCTGCCGGACAGATGGCGCGAGTAGTTCTCGATGCCCTTGCAGAACCCCAGTTCGTTGAGCATTTCCAGGTCGAAGCGGGTGCGCTGCTCGATTCGCTGGGCTTCCACCAATTTATGCTCTTTCTGGAAAAATTCGATGCGCTCGCGTAATTCCAGTTTGATCGCCTCAATCGCCCGCAGGGTGGTACTGCGTGGCGTGACGTAATGGCTCGACGGATAAACCGTATAGCGCGGAACCTTGCGTTGTATATGCCCGGTCAGCGGGTCGAACAGGGATATGCTCTCGACCTCGTCATCGAACAGGCTGACCCGCACCGCTGTTTCCGCGCTTTCCGCCGGATAGATGTCGAGCACGTCGCCGCGCACGCGAAAAGTGCCACGGCGGAAATCGATCTCGTTGCGATCGTACTGCATCTCGGTGAGGCGCTTGATGGCGTCGCGCTGGGACATTGTCTCGCCTTGGCGCAGGTGCAGGATCATGCCGTGGTAGTCCACCGGGTCGCCGATACCGTAAATGCAGGAAACCGAAGCGACGATCACGCAGTCCTCACGCTCCAGCAGCGACTTGGTGGCGGACAGTCGCATCTGTTCGATGTGCTCGTTGATGTTGGAGTCTTTTTCGATGAACATGTCCCGCGACGGAACATAGGCTTCCGGCTGATAATAATCATAATAGGAGACAAAATACTCCACCGCGTTTTCCGGAAAAAATTCGCGCATTTCGGAATACAATTGCGCCGCCAGGGTCTTGTTGTGCGCCATGACGATGGCCGGCCGCCCAAGCCGGGCGATGACATTGGCCATGGTGAAGGTTTTACCAGAACCTGTTATACCTAACAAGGTCTGATGCTTATGGCCTTCATTGAGGCCGGCGATCAGACTATTAATGGCTTGTGGTTGTGATCCACTAGGTTGATAGGGTGAATGG
>CAYGNO010000012.1:0-26215 GCA_964351305.1 uncultured Sulfuricella sp. | reverse complement strand
CGACAAGGAAACCGTCTCCACCGGCATCGAGGCCTCGCTCACCGGCCATCTGGTGTTCGCCACCCTGCACACCAACAGCGCGCCGGAATCGATCATCCGCCTGCTCGACATGGGCATGGACCCGTTCAACTTCGCCGATGCACTGCTCGGCATTCTGGCCCAGCGGCTGGCGAAACGGCTGTGCTCGAAGTGCAAGAAAGCGCGCGCCGCCACGGCTGACGACATCAAGCTCATGCTCAACGAATACTGCCTGGAACTCACCAGCCTGGAAAGCTGGAAAAAAGATCCTAAAGCGGCGATGGAAGGCATTTACAAGGAATGGCTGAAGTCATTCGCCAACGACCAGGGGCAGTTCACCCTGTACGACCCGGTCGGCTGCGAGACCTGCAACAACACCGGCTACAAGGGGCGGCTCGGCCTGCACGAGCTGCTGGTGGGCACCGACACGATCAAGAAAAATATCCAGGAGCATGCCCGCGTTGCGGAGATGCTCGCCACCTGCCTCGCGGAAGGCATGCGGACACTGAAGCAGGACGGCATTGAAAAGGTCTTGCAGGGCATCACCGATCTGAAACAGGTGCGAGCGGTGTGCATTAAATAAACCCTGTTTTGCATCGGGGAGCCCATGACTAACGCCAGCAACGACCTTCTTGAGCGTTTGGAGAAACTGAACGCCATCGGGGTGGCCCTGTCTGCGGAAAAAGACACTACCCGGACGCTCGAAGCCATTCTGCTCGCCGCCAAAAGCCTCACCAACGCCGATGGCGGCACGCTTTACCGGGTGACGGAAGATAACCACCTCAAATTCGAGATCCTCCGCAACGACACCCTGAACATCGCCATGGGCGGCACCACCGGCGTTGCGATCCCGTTCGACCCGCTGCCCCTGTACGATGCACAGGGCAAGCCCAACAACTCGATGGTGGTTGCCTACTCGGTGCTGCACGACACCACCATCAACATCGATGACGCCTACACCGCCGAGGGCTTCGACTTTTCCGGCACGCGCGATTTCGACCAGAAAACCGGCTACCGCTCCAAGTCATTTCTCACCGTTCCGATGAAAAATCACGCCAGCGAAATCATCGGGGTATTGCAGTTGATCAATGCCAAGCATGCGGAAACCGGCGAAATCATCCCCTTCTCCCACGCCGATCAGCGGCTCACCGAGTCCCTCGCCTCGCAGGCCGCCATTGCCTTGACCAACCGGATGCTGATCAACCAGCTGGAAGCGCTGTTCGAATCCTTCATCAAATTGATCGATTCTGCGATTGACGAAAAATCGCCCTACACCGGCGGCCACTGCAAACGCGTACCCGTTCTCACCATGCTGCTCGCCGAAGCCGCCTGCGCCACCCGGGAAGGTCCGCTCAAGGACTTCCAGATGACCGACAAGGACCGTTACGAGCTGAAGATCGCCGGGCTGCTGCACGACTGCGGAAAAATCACCACCCCGGTTCACGTCGTCGACAAGGCAACCAAGCTGCAGGCCCTGTTCGACCGCATCCATCTGGTGGATACCCGCTTCGAAGTATTGAAGCGCGATGCGGAAATCGATCTGTTGCGCGCAAAAATACGGGGCCTGGAACAAGGAAACAAGGAGTCATTCGCCACGCTGGAACAGGCCTGCCAGCAACGCATCCGCCAGCTTGACGACGACCGCGAGTTCCTGCGCAAAAGCAACATCGGCGGCGAATTCATGTCACCGGAGCAGCAAGAGCGGGTCGAAGCCATCGCCCGACTAACCTGGGTGAACGAGAAAGGTGAAACCGCCTTCTTCCTGTCGGACGACGAAGCGAAGAATCTGAAGATCGCCAAGGGCACGCTGACCGACGAAGAGCGGCAGGTTATCAACTATCACATCGTCGCCACCATCAAGATGCTGGAAACCCTGCCGTGGCCCAAACACCTCAGGCGCGTGCCGGAATATGCCGGCGGTCACCACGAGCGCATGGACGGCAAGGGCTACCCGAAGGGGTTGATTCGCGAGCAGATGTCGATTCAGGCGCGAACCATGGCCATCGCCGACATTTTCGAAGCGCTCACCGCACGCGACCGCCCTTACAAGCACGGCAAAACCCTGACCGAGTCGCTGCGGATACTCGGGTTGATGAAGCTGGACAACCACGTCGACCCGGATTTGTTCGATGCCTTTATCAGGGAAAAAGTTTATCTGAAGTATGCCAAGCGGTTTCTCGAACCTGAGCAAATCGACGAAGTGGACGTGACGAAGATTCCGGGGTTTGCCGCTTAACCCCAGATAATCCATTAGAGCCAAAACACCGCTGTAGGAGCGGCGCCCTCGCCGCGATTTGCGACCGCATTCGCGCCGGGGGCGGCGCTCCTACAGGCACGAACATTCCAATGGACAATCTGGGTTAAAACCATCCAAATGGTAAGTTCGCACCTGATATTCAGCGATCCGCCTAGTTTTCGGGTATTGAAGGACAGGGTTTCAGACAGGCAAGGAATTGAGACGAACACCTTCTTGCTTAAAGCATATTGAATCACTATGATTAAATGTGATTCAACAGCAAAAAGGATAGCCAGCTATGGCACAGACCGAAACCAAGGTGCTTACCGCACATATCCCTCTGCCGCTCGCCGAGAAGGTCGATCAGATGGCCGCCCGCCTTGAGCGCTCGCGCGGCTGGATCATGAAACAGGCGCTGTCGGCCTGGATCGACCAGGAAGAAGAGCGCTGCCGCCTGACCCGTGAAGCGATGGCCGACGTAGACGCCGGGCACGTCATCGACCACCAGGCTGTGCAAGCGTGGGCCGATAGCCTCAGCACCGACCAGCCGTTGCCTGTACCGCGCTGATGGAACTGAAGTGGACCGGCAAGGCGTTATCCGATCTGGCACGACTATATGAGTTCCTGGCTCTGGCGAACAGTGCGGCGGCGGCACGTACCGTGCAGTCGCTCACTGCCGCACCGACCAGCCTGTTGGCGAGCCCCCGCATCGGCGAAATACTCGAAGAATTCAAGCCGCGCGAGGTGCGCCGAATTCTCGTTGGTCACTACGAGATGCGCTATGAGATTCAGGAATCCACCCTCTACGTGCTACGGCTGTGGCACACGCGCGAGAATCGGTAGCACGACCTTGCTCAGACAGCAATGTAACGCTTTGGAAATGGTTAGCGGCCCCTTTATTGCGTTCCCAAACGGTCACGCTTGATCCTTGGGGCCATGGGTCAGGGAACCCCATTTTTTTCGTGAGTCAACAGAAAACAAGTGTTGCATGTAACTATAAGTGCGCGTAAATTGTTGCTTGTAACTTAATCAAGGAGAGTTGACATGGCGACTACACACGTTAATGCACGAGTCCAGAAGCACCGCGATGCACTGCGTATGGCAGGACTTCGCCCGGTTCAGATTTGGGTTCCCGATACGCGACGGCCAGATTTCGCGGCGGAATGCCGCCGCCAGTCACGCTTGGCCGCTCAGTCTGACATGGCCGACACGGACATGCTGCGCTTCATGGATGAAGCCTTGGCGGATGTGGATGGCTGGACGGAATGATGCGGGGTGACTTTGTGACCATCGCCATACAGGGCGATTTTGGCAAGCCAAGACCGGCGTTGGTTGTTCAGGCTGACCAGTTCGACGAGCACGCAACGGTCACTGTCTTGCTGGTTTCCAGCGCGCAGGTTAATGCGCCGCTGTTTCGCATCACCGTCCTGCCAAGTGCGGAGAACGGTTTGCAGAAACCGTCACAGGTCATGGTGGACAAGGCAATGACCGTGAAGCGAAACAAGCTAGGGCAAGCGTTTGGACGCATTGATGCGGATGCAATGATTGAAGTTGAGCGCTGTTTGGCAGTGTTCCTGGGTATCGCCAAGTAAGAGGGAAAGGCATGGACACCAACAAGCCGCTTGAGCTTGAAGCCTTGTCCGCCGTGAGCGAAATGCTCTTGTTCGATAAGGCCAGAGGCAACTCATCCCATCCGACGAAGCTCCGCCAATGTGACAAAAAACGTCACATTGTGCCGAATATCGACTGGACTTCTGCAACAGCAATCCAGACATTCAGCTGCAACACGCGCCATCTGCAATAAACCCAGATTATCCATTAAAGCCAAAACACCGCTGTGGGAGCGGCGCCCTCGCCGCGATTTGTGGCTGCATTCGCGCCGGGGGCGGCGCTCCTACATGCACGAGCATTCCAATGGACAATCTGGGATAAAACAAGGCCTCCAAACCCTGTCAATCAAACTGGCACATAGATTGCGTATAGATCAACCAGACACTTCCAAGTGTTGGCAGATTACTCATTCAACAAAGGAGCTCGACATGAAAAAAGTACAACAAGGCTTTACCCTGATCGAACTGATGATCGTGGTCGCGATTATCGGCATTCTGGCGGCGGTAGCGATTCCGGCCTACCAGGACTACACCATCAAATCCAAAATTACTGAATTGACCAGCTTGACCAGCTCGGCGCGGCTTGCGGTTGGCGTTTACTGTAGTGAAAATGGTGGCTCTCTGACACCCGCTATGGCTGGCGCTAGCCTCGACACTATAACCGGTGGTACCGGTGGCTCTCTCACTATAAACACTCCAACTTCCAAATACCTAGGAAGCGCCACCATCGTTGCGGCCACTGGTGCAATTACGGCTAATTCAAGCGGTAACAATGGAATACCCACTGGTACCATTGTATGGACCCCAGGATGCACTACCGCAGGAACAACGTGGGCCGTTACTGGTACCGGTAACGTTGGAGCTGCAAAGTACCTGCCCAAATCCTAATTCTTACTTGACCTAAGTTAATAAAAAAAGGGGGCTTTCGCCCCCTTTTTTACAACTATGCATAATCCCGCCATTAAAACCGCCCTGTTGTTTTGCATCATTGCCCTTACCGTAGCCTGCTATCTGCCAGGGCTAACGGGGCATTTTATTTCCGACGACGGCGTCAATATCCGCATCAATCAATTCCTGAAAATTAACAGCCTGGATTTTTCCTCTCTTTGGCAGGCTGCGACTTCGGGGGGCGTCAGCCCATTGAGTCGCCCCATCAGTATGACCAGCTTCGCCATTAATCAATATTTCTTTGGACTAAACCCTTATTACTTCAAGGCGGTCAATCTGGCGATCCATCTGATCAACGGGGTGCAGGTATTCTTCATGGTGAAGTTATTGCTCAACCTGCATCTACGCATACGCGGAGCGGCAGACGACAATACCGCATCCTGGATAGGACTTGCAGTCGCCGCAGTATGGCTATTGCATCCATTTAACCTGACAAGCGTGCTGTACATGGTACAGCGGATGACTAGCCTTTCGGCATTATTCACACTAGCCGGGTTAACACTGTATTTATATGGCAGAAAAGAACTACTGAGTGGAAACAGATCTGGATTTTTTGCAATAGCTGCGGCCCTGTTCATCGCCACACCACTTGCTGCGCTGTGCAAGGAAAATGGTGTCCTGCTGCCCTTGCTCATTTTTGTCACCGAGGCGATTCTGCTGCGATGGAACGCGCCTGACCAGGACAATCGTCGCATGCTGGCGGCTATTCTCGGACTAACGGTAGCAGTACCGATACTGGTTGGACTTTTTTATGTCTTAAATAATCCCAGCCTGATTCTGGGCGGCTATGTGTGGCGTGACTTTTCGCTGACCGAGCGCTTGATGACCGAAGCACGCGTGTTGTGGTTTTATCTGCACATGATCGTATTGCCCAATATGAGCGAGATGGGCTTGCAGCACGACGACATCCTGATTTCTCGAAATCTGTTTTCGCCATGGACAACCTTGCCCGCTATTGTGGGGTTGCTCTTGCTCACGGCAATCGCCTTCGTGTTGCGCAACAAGCAGCCCCTGATTACCTTCGGAATAGCGTTTTTTTTCGTCGGACACGCCATGGAGTCAACGATCATCCCGCTGGAACTGGCCTTCGAGCACCGCAACTATTTGCCCATGTTGGGCATCCTGCTGCCGTTAGCCTATTACGCATTAAACCCCCGGCTGCATTTGGCCAGTGTACGAGTACGCCGGGCGGCATTTTTGCTGCTGGTCATCCTGTTTGCCGGATTGACCGCCACCCGTGCCCAGCAATGGGGAGACACACTCCTGATGCGCACAATGGAAGTGGAACGGCATCCGCGCTCCATGCGGGCACATACTGATTTAGCTACTCTGTACAAGTACCTGCCACCCACTTCACAAGAAGATGCAATTGATCTTTATAACAAGGCAATATTCCATTTCCAGCAAGCTGCAGATAATGCACCGTCAAGTATCGCCGGGCTCGTCAACATCTTTGCGATAAATGCAGAAAAGAAATTACCTGTGGATGAGACATTACTCGGCGAGCTGGAACAGCGACTTGCTACGGTTCCATTCGGCCCTCCAAACAAGAACACCCTCATAGGTCTGGTTAGAGATATTGCTAGCGGTTATATTGTAGTCAATGCGGAAATTGTTGATCGCCTTTACCGTGCCACGATGTCGAACCCACTACTCACAAGCAGCCACAGAAGCCAGATCATCGCCGAGTTTGGCAATTTGCCGCCGGAACTTCGACCCAAAACAGCGCCATCAAAATAAGGTCTTGCTCGGCATTATTCGAAAGCAATCATGGCAAATACAATATCCATTGTCCTTCCGGCAAGAAACGAAGCAGCCAGCCTGCGCACCCTGTTGCCGGAAATCATAGCGCGGATACCTGGCGCGGAAATCATCGTGGTTGATGACGGCTCGGACGACGACACCTTGGCGGTGTGCGAGAAATTCCCGGTGCGAGTGATCCGCCACCCTTACCCCAAGGGCAATGGAGCAGCAGTAAAATCCGGTGCGCGCGCCGCCAACGGCGACGTCCTGATTTTCATGGATGCCGATGGCCAGCACAAACCGGAAGACATCCCCCTCCTACTGGAAAGATTCGCTGAAGGCTACGACATGGTGGTCGGTGCACGAACCAGCGGTTCCCAGGCCAGCAGACATCGGGCCGTGGCCAACGATATCTTCAGCCGCTTTGCCTCCTGGATGGTGCAGCAACCCGTAGAGGACCTGACCTCGGGTTTTCGGGTAGTCAAGGCAGACAAGTTCCGCAAGTTCCTGTACCTGCTACCGAACGGCTTTTCCTACCCGACCACCATCACCATGAGTTTTTTCCGTGCCGGATTCGACGTCGGCTACGTGCCTATCCACACGCCGCGACGCTCGACCGGCAAAAGCCATATTCGCCCGATTCGGGATGGCGTGAGATTCATGCTGATCATCATCAAGGTCGGCACGCTCTACTCCCCGCAGAAATTATTCATCCCCATCAGCGCGGCCTTCTTCTGGACGGGCCTGTGCTACTACCTCTACACCTATCTGACTGCGGGGCGTTTCACCAACATGAGCGCCCTGCTGTTCATCTCGGCCATCTTCACTTTCCTCATCGGCATCGTGTCAGAGCAGATTTCCGCTTTGCATTACAAGGATATCGACCAGGCCAAGCACGAGGGTGATTAGTTGAACCCAGATTATCCATTAGAGCCAAAACACCGCTGTGGGAGCGGCGCCCTCGCCGCGATTTGCGGTCGCATTCGCGCCGGGGGCGGCGCTCCTACAGGCACGAACATTCCAATGGATGATCCGGGTTGAATGTCCTGATGGTCAGCACCTCTTACCCGGAGAACGCCGAGGACTGGCGCGGACGCTTCATCGCCAACCTCGCCGCCGCATTGGCGCGGCGGCAGGAAATCGAACTTTCCCTGTGGGCTCCACCGGGCAACCTCCCCCCAGGCGTCGGCAACGCAGCCAGCCCCAACGATGCGGCATGGCTCAAAAATCTGTCCGGGCAGGGGGGCATCGCGCATCTGCTGCGCACCCGGAAATGGCTCTCAGCCGGCGCCGTGACCGGACTGCTCTTGCGCCTCGCGCGACGCTACCGGCGCCAGAATCCGGACATCATCCACGTCAACTGGCTACAAAACGCCCTGCCGCTTTGGGGCACAAAAACCCCAGCTGTTATCAGCGTACTCGGCAGTGACTTCGGCCTGCTGCGCCTGCCTGGCATGAAAATGTTGCTGCGTGCCGTTTTCAGGCAAAGGCGGATTATCCTTGCCCCCAATGCGGAGTGGATGCGCCCAGCGCTGGAAAGCGCTTTCGGCGACCTCGCCGAGATCCGCCCCATCTCCTTCGGCGTGGACGACCCTTGGTTCAGGGTGCACCGGACATTACCGAGCGACGGCAAGCACCATTGGCTGACAATTACGCGCCTGACCAGAAACAAGATCGGAGACCTGTTTGCCTGGGGCGAGGGATTGTTCGGACAAGACCGGCTGCTACACTTGTTCGGCCCGATGCAGGAAGAAATGGCGCTGCCGCCCTGGATCGTTTATCACGGCCCAACCCACCCTGCCGAGTTGCTGGAAAACTGGTTTCCCAAAGCCGCCGGACTCATCTCCCTGAGCCGCCACGACGAAGGCCGCCCCCAAGTGATGCTGGAGGCCATGGCGGCCGGCCTGCCGGTGATCGCTTCCAACCTCCCCGCCCACCGCGACATCATCCGCCACCGCCAAACCGGCTGGCTGGTTGATTCTGCCGACGAATTCCGCGAAGCCCTGGCGATTCTGGAAATAGGCTCTAAAAATCAGGAAACCGGGGAAGCCGCCCGCGCCTGGGTCAAGGCGAACATCGGCACCTGGGATGACTGTGCCGGCCGCTACCTCTCTGCCTACCAAAGCCTGCTGGAGCGAAAATCGTGAGCCGCGAGGACGTATTGCTGCTCGGCGGCACCGGCTTCATCGGCAGCGCATTGGCCAGGCGCCTGGAACAGGAAAAAAGAACCTCGCATATTCTTGGCCGCCATGACGGGGAACGGCTGGAAAATGTGTTACCCCAATGCGGCACCGTGGTTCACCTGGCCTCCGCCACTACGCCGGGCTCCTCGGCCACCCATCCAGGCCTGGAACTGGGCAACCTCGCCTTGACCTTGCGCCTGCTGGAATTAATGCAAAGCCAGCCGGAAACCCATCTGATTTTCTTTTCTTCCGGCGGCACCGTTTACGGCAATCCAAACCGGCTGCCCGTTACAGAAGATGACCGGATCGCGCCGCTTTCCAACCACGGCGCCGGCAAGGCATCGCAGGAAGCCTTCTGCCAGGCCTTCCGCGCTTGCGGCCATGCCGTCACCATCCTTCGCCCCTCGAATGCCTACGGGCCGGGTCAGATGCCTAAAAGCGGCTTCGGATTGGTGCGCACCATGCTGAAATGCGTTCGCCTCGGCACCCCGCTGGAAATTTGGGGTGACGGTGAAAATATTCGGGATTTCATCTACATCGACGATGTCGTCGAAGCATGCATGCGCCTTATCGATCTGCAGCAGGATTCAGGCACCTACAACCTTGGCAGCGGCATTGGCTACAGCATCAACCAGGTGCGGCACATCGTCGAACAGGTCACAGGCATCGAGCTGAAAACTTCCCATCACCCGGCACGAGGAATCGACGTCCGCACAGTCGTGCTGGACATTTCCCGCATCAAGGCACGGCTTTCATGGCAACCGCAAACCAGCCTGGAAGAGGGCGTAAGACACACCTTGAAGTGGCTAAAGCAGGTATGAGCGGACAGAATGTATTCATTGAATTTTCGGATACTAACTCCGATATTTCGTGGTAATATTTTTCAATGATCCATCGTCAACACCATCTCGAGCAAATAGCTCTCGGCCTTCGCCAATTTCCTGTATTGGCATTGCTTGGCCCGCGTCAAGTAGGCAAAACCACTCTGGCGCGACAATTGGCCGAGGAATGGGACGGGCCAACCCATCATTTCGATCTGGAAGACCCTGACGACCAGGCTCGATTGAGCGACCCCTCTTTTGTGCTTCGCCCGTTAACGGGACTGGTAGTGCTTGATGAGATTCAAATTCGGCCTGATCTTTTTCCTTTGCTCCGCGTGCTGGCCGATAGAGCGGAAACACCCGCACGCTTTCTCATTCTGGGTAGCGCAGCCCCGGAACTGCTGCGTAACACTGCGGAGAGCCTGGCCGGCCGGGTAACTTTTCACGAACTTGACGGCCTTGGCCTGGACGAACTGGCGCCGGATCAATTGGATATGCGCTGGTTGCGCGGGGGCTTTCCGCGCGCGTTTCTGGCCGACGATATCGATGCCAGCCGGGCATGGCGTGAAGCCTTTATTCGAACTTACCTGGAACGTGATTTGCCTCAACTGGGAATCAATCTTCCAGCCCTGACTTTACGCCGTTTCTGGACCATGCTTGGTCATTATCATGGCCAAACCTGGAACGGAAGCGAACTTGCCCGCTCCTTGGGGGTAAGCGACAAGACCGTTTCGCGCTATCTGGATATTCTCGAGGGCACATTCATGACTTGGAGGTTGCGCCCATGGCACACCAATCAGGGAAAACGGGAAATCAAGGCGCCCAAGATCTATCTGGCGGACACCGGCATTCTGCACAGTCTGCTGGGTATTGCCGGGGAGCATGATTTGTTGGCGCATCCAAAATGTGGCGCATCATGGGAGGGTTTCGTGCTGCATGAAATCATCCGCCATACCAGCGCCAAGCGTGATGAAGTCTATTTCTGGGCACTCCACTCGGGCGCGGAGCTCGATTTGATAATCATGCGCAATGGCCGCCGCCTGGGGTTTGAAGTCAAGCTGACCCGTTCACCCAAAGTGACTCCATCCATGCGTTCAGCGCAGGAGGCTTTGGGGCTGGATCATCTTTATGTGGTGTGCCATGGCGAGGGCGAAGCCTGGCCGCTGGCACAAGGGATTAGCGCAGTACCCCTGAATGCGCTTTACAGTGCGGATATCACCGCATGATGCGCCACTGCGACAGTGGCCAGATGCCGCTCGTTTCCGTGTGCATCGCCAACTACAACGGCATGGAGGTCATCGACGACTGCCTGCGCTCGGTGCTGAAACAGGAAGGCCATATCCCGGTGGAAATCCTGGTCCATGACGATGCCTCCAACGATGGTTCAGCGGCCTATGTCCGCAACCATTATCCCGATGTAAAGCTGATCGAAAGCCAGGAGAATGTCGGATTTTGTGTCGCCAACAACCGCATGACCACTGCGGCCAGTGGCAAGTACTTGCTGCTGCTCAACAACGACGCTGCACTTTACCCGGACGCCCTGCAAACCCTGCTGTCCGAGGCAAATCGGCTCAACCAGCCCGCCATCCTCGGCCTTCCCCAGTATGATGCCGCCAGCGGAGACCTGGTAGACATCGGCAGCCTGTTTGACCCATTCTTGAACCCCGTCCCCAATCTGAACCCGCTGCGAGGCGAAGTTGGAATGGTGATCGGCGCCTGCCTTTGGATTCCGAAAGGGCTATGGGATGAGTTGGGGGGCTTCCCGGAATGGTTCGGTTCCATTGCCGAAGACATGTACCTGTGTTGCCGTGCGCGGCTGGCAGGCTACGCCGTCCGGGCGCTGGCGATTTCCGGCTACAGGCATTGGCAGGGGAGGAGTTTCGGCGGCAACCGGGTGGTGGACAACCGCCTTTCTTCCACCGTCCGGCGGCGCGCGCTGTCAGAACGCAACAAGAGCTACGTGATGGTGTTGACCTACCCGGCCCCGCTGTTCCAACTGATCTTCCCCCTGCACCTTACCCTGCTTGTACTGGAAGGCGCGGCCCTGGCACTGATCAAGCGGGAGGGGGCTTTGTTTCAGGATATCTACCTGGCCTGCTTCCGGGCGCTTTGGGACTACCGGCACCAGTTAATCAGCCTGCGGAAGGCGGTGCGGACCGGAGCGGCACTCGGCCTTCCGGCCTTCCTGAGGGTATTCCGCTTCCTGCCGTACAAGCTTGAGATGCTTCTTCGGCATGGGCTTCCGGACGTCAAACCATGAGTGCCCATCGCTATACCGCTCTGCTGGGCTATGGTTTCCTGCGCCTCTGCGTGGCCCTTCGGGAGTTGACTCTCCACCATGTCCGGGTGCTGTGGCATAGCCTGCGTCACGGGGGGTGGAGATCGCTTCAGGACGAGATGTTCCCGCCAGATGCCGTCATGGCCCCCACAGTGGACGGACGAATTACCGCACAGTCCGATGGTGTGCGACGCAAGGGTATACTAGTCATTGACCGCAGCCTGCCCCGTTTCGACCGCGATGCCGGTTCCCGTGCGACATGGCAGTACATCCAGCTTCTGCGGGAGATGGGATTCCGGGTCACAGTCTGGGGACACGATTTTCTGCGCCGCGAACCCTATGCCACTCTGCTGGAGGGCATGGGCGTGGAAGTGGTGTCCGGCGGGGCGCTGGTGTGCGGGCGCTGGCGGGGCTGGATCAGAGCACGCGCCGCCACACTGGATTATGTCCTCATCCACAGGCCCAACGTGGCAGTGGCGTATATCGATTTCCTGCGGAAAGCGACGGATGCCCGCATTCTCTATTTTGGCGTTGATCTGCGCTGGTTGCGCAACCAGCGCCGCCACGACGTGGAGCGTGACCCCTTCCACCTTGCTGAGGCACGCTATTGGCAAGCCATCGAAAATCGCCTCGTCGGCATGGCCCACGCGGCCTATTTCTATTCCCGCGCCGAAACCGACATGATGGCGCAGCAAGTGCCGGGAGCCCGAGTGCGGACGGTTCCCCTGTTCATCTTCCAGGGCAAGACTGGGGAAGGGCTCGCGCACGAGAAGCGCGAAGGGCTATTGTTCGTGGGCGGGTTTGCCCACCAGCCCAATGTCGACGGGATCCTCTGGTTCATCAACGACATCTATCCGGCGGTGCGGGAGCAACTTGGGGAAGTGACCCTGCGAGTGGTGGGGGCCAATCCCCCGGAAGCATTGCGGGAAAAGCCTGGAATCATTCTGGCCGGGGCAGTATCCGATGCGGAGTTGCAGGCACTCTATGACCGGTCCCGCGTGGTCGTGGCACCGTTGCGTTACGGCGCGGGCATCAAGGGAAAAGTCGTGGAGGCTGTGTTCCAGCGTGTTCCACTGGTGACGACGACCATTGGGGCCGAGGGGATGCCTGAGCCCGAAGCGGTGCTGGAAGTCAGCGACCTCCCCCATGATTTCGCTGCCGCTGTGATCCAGCTGTATTGTGACGAGGATATCTGGTCGGCCCGGAGCTCCAGGATGGGAGCATATGTAGCGGAGCACTTCTCCGCTACAACGGCCCGCAGGGTGCTGGAGGAGGATATTTTCCCCTGAAGAATGCAGTTCCGGCAGAAGTTTCGGGACTTTGCTGAGCGCACGGAGAATAACTTCCAGGCGAAACTTATTTAAACGTGATGGAGAACACTTTATGAGTGCCACAGCCAATCCAAGAAAAGCCTTGATATGTGGTATCGGAGGGCAAGATGGTGCGTACTTAACCCAACTTCTGCTGGAGAAGGGCTATCAAGTATGGGGAACGTCTCGTGACGCACAAATGTCCACATTCAGCAACTTACGTGCGCTCGGAGTAAGGGAACAGGTGAATTTATTGTCGATGGCGCCGACAGATTTTCGAAGCGTTCTATCCGCACTGACACGAAGTGACCCTGATGAGGTTTTCTTCTTGGCCGCTCAAAGTTCGGTGGGACTATCTTTCGAGCAACCGGCTGAAACACTAGAAAGTATCAGTCTGGGTGCATTGAACCTGCTTGAAGCTCTGCGCTTTTTGGGTAAGCCAATCAAGCTTTATCACGCCAGTTCAAGCGAATGCTTCGGTGATCTCGGCCAGCAAGCGGCAACGGAGGACGCACCCTTTCGCCCACGCAGCCCCTATGCGGTCGCAAAAGCTTCGGCTCACTGGCTTGTTGCCAATTACCGTGAAGCTTATGGCCTATTTGCGTGCAACGGCATTTTATTTAATCACGAGTCGCCATTACGTCCAGCGCGCTTCGTTACGCAGAAGATTGTTCACGCCGCTCGCCGCATAGCCAATGGGTCATTAGAAAGATTAACGCTCGGTCGGTTGGATATTGTCCGTGACTGGGGTTGGGCGCCAGAGTATGTGGATGCAATGTGGCGCATGATGCAGGAAGATGAACCTGACGATTACATCATCGCCACCGGAGAAGCCAATTCGCTTCAGGCTTTTGCTGCGGAGACCTTTGCAACGGTGGGCTTGGACTGGCGAGACCACGTGGACTCGGATTCAACGCTATTTCGCCCAACTGACATTGCCTGGAGCCAGGGAAATCCGGAAAAAGCTGCTCGCCAACTGGGCTGGTGTGCCAGTGTGCATATGAAGGATGTGGTTACAAAAATGATGCAGGACACATCCCCCGCCACTAAAAATATCACGACTTAATTATTCACTCTTGCTCTCTCAAATTGGCATTACGCAATGTCTTCGGGCGAACTCAGAGCCGCCAGCCTGGTCAGTAGCTCCGTCGTGCTCTGTGACCAGTCCGGCCACGTGAACCCTACCGGCAGGCAGGCGGGATAGGTACCCGTCGCTTCGTACGCCTGCAGAAGGCTTACGAGGGAAGCCGGGGCCGTCTGGTCAAAATAGGCCACGTGTGCGCCGCCAACCTCGTAGAAAACGGGGATGTCGCTCGCGAATACCGGCAACCCCTTATTCAGGGCCTCGATGATCGGCAGCCCGAAGCCCTCGACGATAGCCGGGAATAGTAAGGCTCGCGCGTGGGTGTAGCAGTAGTCCAGCTCGGTATCGCTGACGTCATCCATAAGAAAGAGTTGCTGCCCCACCCTGGAATTACACCGGATTGCTTCCAGCACTTCCTCGCACATCCACCCCACCCGCCCTACGATCAAGAGCACTGCCGGGCTTCCCTCGTCCCACAGTACCTGGAACACCTGCAGCAGGTAGGCGTGGTTTTTGCGCGGCTCCAGGGTACCGACCACCAGATAAACAGGCCGATCTGGGCTGAACACAGAGAGGATTTTCGTCCGGATGCGCACCCGGGGGTCGAGAGTGTCAAGTTCTACGCCCAGGGTGAAGGTGCCGAACTTTTTTGGTCCCAGCGTCCGAGAATAGGGTTGAGTCTCATAGAAGGCACGCAGTTGAGCCTCGGTGTAGGCCGAGATACAAAGGAAGGTGTCGGCGTGTTCGAACAACAGAGGAAGTGCCGTCGCAAAGCACTCCCGGCTGGAGGGAGCGAAGAACTGGCCGTGGGTGACGGGGATGATGTCATAGACAACGGCTGCCACCCGAGCGCCGGCGGCTCTGGCCCTGCGCACCTCCGACCAGGGGGAATAGTTCCAAACGCAATCGGCAAGCAGAAGGATGTCCCCTTCCCTGAACTGCACCTTGGGCAGGGCGGTCGGAGGATGAGCGGATATCCGACAGGCCATGCGCCAAACCCAGGCCAAGGGTGACAGCAGAAAGACGATGAGTCGTGCCAGACTGGGTTCGTGTTTGGCGCCCGTCAGGAAACGTTGGCAGACGCGGGGCAACAGGGCGGCGAGTTTCCGGACGAAGAGGGAATACCCCTTGTTGGCGGCGGAGCGCAGAACGAACTCACGCTGTTTCGCCCGACCGTGTTCGATGGCCGAGATAGGGGTGTAGTGACCATCCACCAGAATGACGGGCTGACATGTCATTTCCAGCGCGCGCCCGATGGCGGCGCAATGGTTAGCGATATTCCGTACCACCCGCTCGATGCCGGTGTTCATGCAGTTGGTGTACGTATAGGTACAGTCAATAAAGATACGCATAAGGGGCCACCCAATCACGGTTTTTCAGCATTAGACCCATAGCCTCCTAATGTGCATAGACTCTGTTCTGGCAGGTGATACCTTTGATTAAGATGATCTTATTCATGAATTTCAGTTTTATTGATAAATATTGGACAAGCAATCTCTTAACCTTTATCTGGTTCGATTCCGATACAGGTTAGCAATTGCCGGGCGCTTTCCTTCCACGTTAACCAAGGCATGGTCTCGGATGTAGGATGCTTGCCCGTTGCGTAGTGCTTTAACCAATCGCTGATCGCCAGTGCCAGATCGTTGGGTTCTTTACCGCTGAAATAAAACGCGTACTCACCAGCCACTTCACTGAACACCGGAATGTCGCGCGCGATGATGGGGAGCTTGTGCTGAGCGGCTTCAATGAGCGGCAAACCAAAGCCTTCGCCTTCCGATGCAGCAATCAGGCAGGTTGAAGCTGCATAAACCTTTTCTAGATATTCATCGCTGATGCCTTCCAGCCAGAAAAGGCGCTTATTCAGTTCGGCATGTTGGCGCAGTCGTTCTGCCAACTGCTCCACCATCCACCCCTGCTTGCCAACGATAACCAGGTTGGCGTCTACGCCCTGTTTCCAAGACAGTTCAAATGCGTCCAGTGCCTGAGCCTGACCTTTGCGTGGCTCGAGAGTGCCGACCATCAAAAATGTCGGGCGATGTGCGAACTCCTCGATCACGTGGTTGGCATTATCAGGTAAGCCATGAGTGGGGACAGAATTCTCGACATCAGCCCCTAGGTGAAACCAGCCGATCTTGAAGGGGCGCATGCGCTGCGGTCCGTGAACTCTCTGCCACTCTGCAAGTTCGTCAGCCACCGCATGTGAAATGCACATGGCACCGTCAAAGTCCATCAGTGTTTCAAGCCATGCCTTGTGGGCAATATTCATATAGGGTTGGAAAGCGTGTGGCATCAGAACAGGAAGCAGATCGTAGACGACAAAAAAAACTTTTACGCCAACTCGTCGCAGCGCTGCCAAATAATCTTTCTGAGCGAAGACTACGTCATGGTGCAAGTCCAACCCCAGGAAGAGGTCGCCGGGGCGATGGTCGATCGGTTCATCATGCAGATCGTTGTCCACTCCACAGAAACGCGCAGTGAAACGACGTGCGTAGCGATATCCTGGGATATCTGTCGTAGCGCACACCGGTTCCACCACATAGCCTTCTGGGGGACTTTCCAAGAGTTCTTTTAGTATGCTACGTGTAACGCGCTGAACACCTGATCTAGAATCGCGCTGCACCAACTCAGATATATCGACCAATAGTTTTTTGGGGGCATCGTCGGTGCAAATGAGGCTCAGCGCATGAGCGAGCTTGAGCATTTCCGCATCGGATATGTTGGATGGCGCTACTGCGGCTATGGCATCGACAACATCAGGGAGAATGTTGTCGAGCTCACCGACCTTCAAGTTGCTAGCCCTGGCTGAATGAAGCTTCTCAAATGCCGCAATCGCCCGCCGCGCGCTTTCATCCCACGAAAACTTTCTGGCTTGTTGCAAGCCGTGCGCGGCCAGCTCGGTCCTGAATGCTGCATCACCCAGCACCTGGGCCAGTTTCTGGCTAATGGCCGTCTCATCATAAGGATCGAAAAGGGCATCCTGACGACCGATGACCTCCGGCACACTGGTGGCATTTGCGCCAATGACCGCTGCGCCGCAGGACATGGCCTCGAGAGCGGGCAGTCCGAAACCTTCGTGCAAGGATGGGAGCACGAAGACCGTGCATAGGTTGTAGAATTGCGCCAGTTCTTCGTCGCTAACGTAACCTGTAAACAGTAGTTGGCGTTCGCTGATGCCAGCCGACTTGGCGGTTTGCCGCAATTCGGCCATTTCGCCCTCGGGCATCTTGCCCGCCAGCACCAGTTGGTGCGCATCGCGCAGCGGCTTGCGCGCGCGCGCGTAGGCCCGAATCAACCGTTGCAGGTTTTTGCGCGCATCAGCGCCACCGGAATAAAGAACAAACGGCTGGGTGATGCCGAATCGTGTCAGAAATTGTTGTCGTTCTGCCTCTGAAATCTCCATGCGCCGAAATATTGCATCGCAGGCGGTAGAGATATTAACCACTGCATCAGCCGGAAGTGCCAATACGCCACGCCCTTCGCCTGCGGCCGATTCCGAAATAGCCAGCCACTGGTTCGCATGCTTTAGGTACTCGACTTTACGTTGGTAATACAGTGCATAAGTCGAGTTGGGCTTGAGATAGGTTTCGGGATTTAACAGCGGAATCAGGTCGTAGAGGGTCACAACCGTCGGAATCTGCGGGGCAAACACACCAATACTGGTGACTGCGTCATCGACGTAGCCTTCGAACAGGCTAGATATGTGCACCACGTCCGGCCGCAGGCTGGCGAGGAATGCCTCACGGATGCGCTCGGCGACTTCACGGCACCAGTCGTTACCGGGTTCGCATTCACGCACTGGGCCAGGGGCGTACCAGACGCGGATGTTTTCCTGCGATAACAGCCCGTCGAAGGCTGCGCGGATGGGCTCGATGGTATCGGGGAGAAGGTCGCTCAGGGCTAGGATGATTTCGTGCTCGCCCCGGTTGCGGACGATGGCCTGGACCAGAGACAGGGTATAGCGCCCAATGCCGCGAAAGCGGCTTTCGGTTTGCGCGCCCTGCATATCGATAACGATGCGCATCAGCCATTCTCCTTCTGGCGGCGCTCGATAGCAGCCTTCAGATCGGCGTAGATCTGGCGGGCGCGGGGAGGGAGGTGCGCAATGTCTGTGGGTATAAAGCCATGCGTGTTACTCTTGTCTGCTTGGTTCGATGCAGGGGCCATCCTCGCATAGACGGCGCGCGCAAGAGGGTACAGCCCAAGTATCCGGATGATTGCCAAGACATGTCGCTGAAGTTTGGGGTGATTGTTGATAAAAGACAGCCCCCGAAGCAACGCCATCTTGGCGAATCGGCTATGTAATGTCTTGTACCCGCTCATCGCAGCTTGCTTTGTAATGCACGGAACTGTCTGATTGCCCAGCGTAGGGGGGCAGTTAAGCGCCAAGTCTTACTATTCAGCAAGTCAGCTAACCGGGCTTCGGCCTGGGTGGCGCGGGCTTCGGCCTGGATGAACAACTGCTTTTGATGGCGAATCGCTTGGCTTTGAATAAGTATTGCGTTTTCGATCGCCTTGGTCCAGGCATCTTGCGGGCGATCCAGTTCCTCACATTGGTCAATATCAGAAAGCATATCAAGCAAGTCACGCATCAACTTGAAGCTCCATTCCTGCAGGGGGCGCTTCCACAGAGATGCAGCCCATGCACGATAGGGCTGGGGCAGATTGTATGGACTAATGGAAACTGTGCGTAGCGGGTCGGGATGTTCAACAATTCCGGTGGTAAGTTCGCGAACGAAGATAAAGAAAGCAAGGAAGAGATTTTCTGGCCAGGCACAGTCTTGCGCCTTGGGCGAGATCGAACCATAGTCGATCAGGAAGGCGATACCGTCTTCATCCAGAAGCACATTCCAAGTTCTGACGTCATCATGGTAAAACCCTGCCGCTTCCAGAACAGAAAGTTGTTCAAGGACTGCGCGCAAGATGGCGGCATGATCAATTTCCGTGCGTTCCCGCATCACGTCCAGCAACAATTTTCCGGGCATCCGCCGAACGACCAGCCAGCCTTCGGTATCGTTTGTGCCCGATGTCAGGCAAGTGGGTGCTGGAAAACCTGCCGGTGGGTTGGCAAGAAAGATTACTTCTCCCAATAACTCATCTCTATTTCGAGAGCCATACTGGCGGTCAAACCGGAATAACTTCACGACATACTCAGCGCTGAAGTAATAGCGCCGGGTTCCTTCATGCGTTCCTTGAGCAAGTGCGTGTGGCTCGGTTGTCCACGAATCGAAATTACCGGCCAGGCCATTCAGCACCCAGTATCGATTACTGGCGACATAAAGGGGCCGAGGTATCGGCGCAAGGTGCGTATTGTGACGGGCCAGTTCGTGCACAAAAGCGCATCCTGCTAGTAGACTTCGCGGATCCTGTGGCTGTGCCGCCGCCCAGTACAGCGGCTCATCGCGCAGGGCAAACTCGACAACCAGAGCCCCTGAGCATGCAGCAACGCGATCGAGCAACTCCCCCACCTTGGCCGTACCATGTTGATGAACAAGATGGTGAAACACACTAAGGCCTAATACGAGATCATACTGGTCTGCTTCAAGCTGGTTAATTACGTTTTCTACACGAGCAATTTCGAAGCTCGCTTTTAAACTCGGGTTTTCTGCCGCTAGAACTTTACAAGCGGCAATATTCTTATCGAGAAAATCCACACCGTGCACGATCGCGCCACGCGCAGCCAGACTCAGACTAAAAAAGCCTTGGGCACAGCCAAGATCCAGAACGCGCAATGATCGTCCTAGCAAACCCTGCAATGCGTCATGTACCTGTGCTATCTTTTCCAGGCGATCCGTGCATTGGCGAGAAATATTGGTCGACAACTCGGGATGACCATAAACAGGCTGGTAAATTTCCGGCAAATCGGTAATCAGTTGAGAGAGCGTAAAATCCATCACATCAATTTCCGGCCAATGCGTGATCACAAACTTGGAACGCGGCACCTAGGTCAACGATGCCCCAAAATTGCATGCCACGTCCAACATGGACAATCACTGAATCGTATCTTCGGTCTAACGGAATAAGTTCGTGCGATGGATTCCCGGAAGAAACACCGAATGAAACCAGGTAATGGCCCTCATTCAATGCCATAGGGAGTGAAAATTTAAAAATTTTAATGTCTCCCGTTGTGGCAGAGATAGTCACCCGACCTACGCTAGAAACAAAAGAATTCGTACCATACAAAAAAATGCCTTCAAGCGTTTTAACCAAGAGGCCGGGCACAATGCTGTCGAAGTCGCGATCAAACCTGGCTTTTATATAAAAATCTGTTGCAGCATTTCCTTCGATACTCGAAGGGTAACGATCTCCACCAGAAACAATGAGGTAGTCGAGTATCGACGCGCCACCATGTCCCCAGCGATATTCCTCTTTTCGGTAACCTGGGCGGGTATGAAACACGTCGGACTGCGTCTGCATTAGCCCTAATACATCGGCTTCAACCTTACCCTCTTCCTGAACATTTTCTTGAGGACGCTTACCAAAGAGCTCGTCGAGATAATGATTGGTTACGGTTTGCGATGAGCCGTCCACCGCCACTCGCCCTTCTTTCAACAGGATGACGCGTTCACAGTGTTTAACGATGTCGCCAACACTGTGGGAAACGAGAATCAGCGTGGTGCCCTGCTCTTTAAATAGCGCGATTCGCTGATAGCACTTGGCTTGGAAAAAGGCATCCCCTACCGACAGCGCCTCATCCACGATGAGAATATCTGGCCGTACCATGGTTGCTACGCTGAATGCCAGTCGCACCTGCATACCGCTCGAATACACCCGCACAGGTTGGTCGATGTAATCGCCAATTTCAGCGAAGGCCTCAATCTCGGGCATGAGGCGGGCAATTTCTTCGACGCTGTAACCCAGTAGTTGCCCGGCCATGAAAGCGTTCTGCCGGCCAGTGAAGTCTGGATGAAAACCCATGCCCAGTTCAAGCAAGGCGGCGATCCGACCAGTGATGTGGATGCTGCCCGTGGTGGACTGAGTGGTGCCGGTAATGATCTTGAGCAAGGTGCTCTTGCCGGCGCCATTCACGCCGATGATGCCGACGGCCTCGCCGGGATTGACGGTAAAATTGATATCTTGCAGCACCCATTTGAGGGAATGACGCGGTTTTGAGAATGGAATGAGCCATTCCTTCAGCCGGGCAAAGCGGGTGGGATAGACTTTATAAGCCTTGCCAAGGTTGGAGACGGATATGGAGCCCATCAAAGTTCATCCACAATTTCACCGGCATGGCGGCGGTAAAGGTTGATGGCATACATAGCAAGCCCGATAGAAAAGAGCGCCAGTAGGGCCAGGTTTTGCCAATCGGGCCATTGGTTTGCCACGAAAATGTTCTGGTACCCCTGCATGAGGTGATACATGGGGTTCAGATTCATCCAGGGCCGCAACCATTCGGGCAGGATGGAGGCGGGATAGACGATGGGCGTGGCCCAGAACCAGAACTGAAGCAGCAACCCGGAAAGCTGGCCAACATCGCGAAAAAAAACATTGAGCACCCCAAGCGTGACCCCCAGCCCCACGGCAAACAGCACTTGCACGGCAAGCAGGGGAATCATGGCAAGGATGGTCAGGCCGTGGAAATTGCTAGTAAGCAGCAGGAAACACAGGAAAAGCCCAAAAATAATGGAAAAGTTGAGTAGCGCAGTAAAAACCACGATGACCGGTAAGGTGGGGCGTGGAAAGCTGAGCTTCTTGAGCAGATTGGCGTTATCGAGAAAGACCGACTGGCTCCGCTGGATGATCTCGGCAAACAGGCCCCAAGTGATGATGCCGGCGCAAAGATGGATGCTGTAAGCGAAGTTATTTTCCACGCCAGGTAGCCTGGCCTTCATCACTTGGGAGAAAACGACCGTGTAGATGAGGATCATCGCTAGCGGTTGCAACACCGTCCAGGCAATGCCCAGCATGGCGCCCCGGTAGCGCAATTGATAATCGCGGCGGACGCTGCCGAAGACAAAGCCACGGAAGTTCCAGACTGCTTTGAGAGAGGCGGCCCTAATCATGTCAGACTATTCGCCTAAATCTGCTTGAGAAGGCCAATGATACCAAC
This sequence comes from uncultured Sulfuricella sp., assembly GCA_964351305.1. Lineage (GTDB taxonomy): Bacteria > Pseudomonadota > Gammaproteobacteria > Burkholderiales > Sulfuricellaceae > Sulfuricella. The sequence continues at coordinate 3,937 of CAYGNO010000012.1, read as the reverse complement.
GGGTTCGTCTTTCCTGAGTCAAAGGAGAGCTTTTTCAACACAACGAATTCCCGGCAGTAGCACTTGAGGCCGAGGATCAGGAACGGCATGATCCGGTCACCGAAGTGGTCGAGGGCTGGCGCCCGGCAGGTTTCGATAACCGAACCTATAGGACCAAGCAGTTGGCGGTGGCCCCAGATATCGGCAACGATGCGCAGGGGATTGAAAACCATATTGCTCATTGCGGTTTTGGAATCACACCGCGCTCCTGCAGGTAACCGACAACCTGATCCACGCATAGCTCCAGCGGCATGCTCCCGGTGTCGACGGACAGCTCCGGATTTTCCGGTTCTTCATAGGGGGAGGAGATTCCGGTGAAATCGCGGATTTCGCCGGCGCGAGCCCTGCGGTACATCCCTTTCACGTCGCGTTGTTCACAAACTTCCAGCGAACAGCGGCAATAGACTTCGATGAAATCGCCTGGGGCCGCCAGATTGCGAACCTTGAGACGATCCGCGCGGAATGGTGAGATGAAGGCGGTCAGCGCAATCACGCCGGCTTCGACAAACAGCTTGGCCATTTCACCGATGCGGCGGATATTTTCACTGCGGTCTCCCTCGGAAAACCCCAAGTCACCACACAGCCCATGGCGAACATTGTCGCCGTCGAAAACAAAGGTGCTGCAACCCATCTGGTGCAATCTCTCTTCAACCGCGTGCGCCAATGTCGACTTGCCGGCACCGGAAAGCCCGGTAAACCAGACAATCGCACTTTTGTGGCCGTTGAGCCGTTCTCTGCGAGCACGCGTTACCGTGGCATGGTGCCAAACAGTATCGGAGCTTTTATTATTCATACCACAACGCCTCCACCGGCTTGAGCATTGCCGCGCGCCGTGCCGGGGCACAGGCCCTCAACCGGAAACTTACCGATACACCTCCCGCCGATTGCCCACCCGCACAACGAGGACTCGCAAGGCATCGTCCTCGATGGCACAGACAATTCGGTAATCCCCCACGCGATATTTCCAGAAGGCGCCAAGGCTCGATCCCTTCAACGCTTCACCAATGCTGCGCGGATCATCAAGTGCGGCAACGCGTTCAAACAGGAACTTAAGCACCCTTTTGGCGTGTTGCGGGTCGAGCTTGTCGAGTTCCCTATCGGCGGCGGGAGAAAACTCAACCCTCCAGGCCATGGCGCTTCATCACGTCCTCAAGCGGGATGGTTTTTTCCCGACCGGTACGGATATCTTCAAGACGTTTCTCGGCCAGATAAATATCCTCCAGATCGTCAAGGTGCTCAAGGATGGCCTCGCGGGCGTAGAAGGTTTTGGTGCGCCCGGTGAGACGGGCAAGCGCTTCAAGACGGGATTCGATTTCTTCAGGCAGGCGAATGGCAAGCACAGGCAGATACCCCATTAAATGATATACAAGTATATCTCCATGTATGGGAATGTCAATGCACGAATTGCGACCTTTCGCGCATTCTCACTCATACCGCAACGCCTCCACTGGCTTGAGCATTGCCGCGCGCCGTGCCGGGTAATAACCGAAAAACACACCGATCGCGGCAGAAAAGGCAAACGACAGCAGGATCGACCACACTGTGACCACCACGGCCATTTCCGCCATCGAACTGACCAGCCAGGCGCCGCCCACGCCAAGGAGCACTCCAACCAACCCGCCGACTATGCAGATAATCAGCGCTTCCAGCAGAAATTGTAACAGGATGTCGCGGCGGCGCGCGCCGATCGCCATGCGGATGCCGATTTCCCGGGTGCGTTCGGTGACCGATACCAGCATGATGTTCATGATGCCGATGCCGCCCACCAGCAGGGAAACGGAGGCGATTGCGCCGAGCATCAGGGACATGGCCTGCGCCGATCCGGCCGCGGACTGTGCCACCGAGGTCAGGTTGCGGATCATGAAGTCATTCTCCGCTCCCTCGGCCAGGCGGTGGCGCTGACGCAGCAACTGGCCCATTTCCCGTTCCGCCTCCTCCATCACTTCGGCGGATTTTCCCTGTACCGAGATATAGCGCACCGTACCGGGGAACTGGTTGCCGAAGAGCTTGCGCTGGGCAGTAGTAACCGGCACCACGGCAGTGTCGTCCTGGTCGCGCCCATCCAGGCTCTGCCCCTTGGCCGACAGCAGGCCGACGACAAGAAATGGCATGTTCTTGATGCGGATGCTCTTGCCGGTAGGGTCTTCCTCGCCAAACAGATTTTTCGCCACCGTCTGGCCGAGCAGGACGACCCTGGTCGCGCCGCGCACATCGCTTTCCTCAAAGGGGTGGCCGGAGTCCAAGGGCCAGTTGCGTACAGTCAGATAATCAGGGGTGGAGCCAGTTACAACCGTACTCCAGTTGCTCGAACCATAGGCCAGCTGCGCGCTGCCCGGATAAACCGGGGCAACCGCCTTGACCGATGGAATCTGAGCGAGCGCCTGCGCATCGCCGACGGTCAGGGTAGGCACGCTGCCCGCGCCGAAGCGCAGCCCCCCGGAAGTGCTGGCGCCGGACAGGACGATGAACAGGTTGCTGCCCATCGAGGCGATGGATTGGTTGACGGTATGTTGCGCCCCTTGGCCGACGGCGAGCATCAGCACCACTGCCGCCACGCCGATCACCATGCCGAGCATGGTCAGGGCGGTGCGCATGCCGTTCATTGCCATGGCGCGCCAAGCTTCGACAAAGATGGCGAGAATTTTCATGGCAGAAAGATTAACCACGAATGACACGAATGTTCACGAATCTGCACGAATACAACAAAAGAGGGAATCATAGAATGATCCGCTGGTATTCCATACGAGGGTTGGCAAAGTTAAAAACCATAGCCAAATTCAGGCCGGTTGCCTTGAGATAATTAAGTGCCTGAGCTTTATGGGAATCAGATATTTCACTTACCGTTTTAAGTTCCAGAATAATCTTGTTCTCGACTAGAATATCCGCGTAATAAGTTCCGATGGACTCACCATCAAACAATACAGTAATCGGAGCCTGCTGCACTGCATCGATTCCTGCTTTGTGAAGCAGCACCATCAGTGCATTCTCATACACTTTTTCCAAGAACCCATTTCCCAACCTGGTATGAACCTGCATGGCCAACCCCACGATTTGGTAAGCCAGTTCCTGATGAAGTATTTTCGTCGGATTCGTGTTCATTCGTGCCTATTCGTGTCATTCGTGGTAAATGAACTGATTTTCCCATCATGCGCCACCCGCCCATCCACAAAACGCACCATCCGGTGAGCGTAGCGGGCGATATCCAGTTCGTGTGTCACCAGGATGACGGTCATGCCCTGTTCGCGGTTGAGCCGGGTGAATACCTCCATGATCTCCTGGCTGGTGTGGGTATCCAGGTTGCCGGTCGGTTCATCGGCCAGGATCAGCGGCGGACGGTTGATCAACGCACGGGCGATGGCGACGCGCTGCTGTTGGCCGCCGGATAGTTGGTTCGGTAGCGACAGGGGGAAATTTTCCAGCCCGGTCTGACGCAAGACCTCCAGGGCGCGTTCACGCCGCTCAGCCTGCCCCAGGCCGGCGTAAAGCAGCGGCAGCGCGACGTTGTCCAGCGCGGTGACGCGCTTTAACAAGTTAAAACCCTGGAACACGAATCCAATCAGGCTATTGCGCAGATGAGCGAGTTCATCCGGATTCAGCTTTGCGACATCCCGACCATTCAGGAAATAATGCCCGCTGGTGGGCGTGTCGAGGCAGCCGAGGATATTCATGAAGGTGGACTTGCCAGAACCGGATGGGCCCATGATGGCGACGAATTCGCCGGGGACGATACTCAAATTCACGTCGTGAAGTACCGGAACAGCACGGCCACCCTTGATTTCGTATTGTTTGTGCAGGCCTTCGACGCGGATCAGCGGAGCAGCCATTACATCATCCTGAATCTGAGGCTACCCTCTTTTTCCTTGCGGGCACCCAGTTCACGCGTGACCAGTAGGTCACC
>CAYGNO010000011.1:0-26875 GCA_964351305.1 uncultured Sulfuricella sp. | reverse complement strand
AAACACCGAGCAGGTGGCATACAGCAATTTACCACCACTGCCCAGGACACGCCACAGGGCATCGAGTATTTCCGCCTGCTGAGCGGCAAATGCCGCAATGTCCGCTTCGCGTCGCAGCCACTTGATATCCGGGTGGCGCCGCACCACGCCCGACGCGCTGCATGGCACATCCGCCAGAATACGCTGAAACGGTTTACCGTCCCACCACTCCTCCGGTCGGGCAGCATTCCCCGCCAGACAATGCGCTTCGAGTTTAAGCCGCCGCAAGGTCTGCTCGATTTTTTTCAGCCGCTCCGGGTCTGAATCCAGCGCGGTCAATTCGATCCTGGCCAGCTCCAGCAGGTGCGCCGCTTTCCCTCCCGGCGCGGCACATGCGTCCAGCACTCGCATCCCGTCGGCGGCGTCGAGCAGCCGGGCCGCGAACTGCGCCCCGGCATCCTGCACCGACGCCATCCCCTCGCCAAAACCCGGCAACTTGTCGACCGGAACCGGTTGATCCAGCAATATCGCATTTTCTCCGACTTGCTGCCCTTCGATACCCTGCTGATGCAGCAAGTCGAGATAAGCTTCAGTCGATGTCGCCAGGCGATTTACCCGCAACGTCATCGGCGGGTGCTGGTTGTTGGCTTCCAGCAGCGTTGCCCAGTCATCCGGATACTGCCGGCGCAACTTCTCTATCCACCATTGAGGGTGGGAGTAACGCCCTTCCTCGCTGACCTCCGCCCGTTCAAGCAAGCTGACGCGCTGGCGCAGGAAGTTGCGCAACACCGCGTTGACCAGCCCCTTGGCCCAGGGTTTTTTCAGGGCCTCGGCAGCCCTGACGGCATGATCCACCACGGCGTGCTCCGCCGATCTGCTGTATTGCAGCTGATAAAGCGCCACCAGCAGGAGGGCGCGCACCGCCCCATCCTGTACCGGCTTTTGCAACAACAGGTCGAGAATGGTGTGCAACTGGCCGTAGAAGCGCAGCGTACCATAGCTCATATCCTGGGCGGCGGCGCGCTGCTGCGGGGAGAGCGAAGCATGGCGGGACAGCAGGCCTTGCAAGGCCTGGTTGAGATTTCGCCCAGCCAGAACCTGGGAAACCGCCGTGCTGGCGAGGCGTTGTGATTCGATCAAAACAGTTTGTCTAGCCCGTGTTATTCAAGTTTCAAACCGGTCACCCGGCTTGACCGGATTGCCCACCAGAAAACTCGATGCCGGCAACCGCTTGCCACCGGCTTTCTGTAGCTCTTTCAGCAGCAAAGCACCTTCACCGCATCTGACCAGAATGCCATCCCTGTCCGCCTGCAGGATCTCTCCGGGCGTACCCTCGCTCCGCTGCGCCACCTGCGCCTGCCAGATACGCCAGGTTTCAGCCCGAAGCCGGGCCTGCGCCACCGGAAAGGGATTGTAGGCACGCACCGCGCGGGCAATCTCGGCGGCGCTTTTGCGCCAGTCGACCAAACTCTCCGCTTTCGATAGTTTAGCGGCATAGGTTGCTGCGCTGTCATCCTGGGGCTGGGCTCGCAACGTCCCCTGCTCCAACTGCCGGAGCGCGGAAACGATGCTCGATGCGCCCAGGACCGCCAACTTGTCATGCAGGGTTTGCGCCGTATCCTCGTCCGCGATCGGCAGCGCGGCACGCAGCAGCATGCCGCCGGTATCCAGCCCACTATCCATTTGCATGATGGTAATGCCGGTTTCCGGATCGCCCGCCAGGATCGCCCGCTGGATCGGCGCCGCGCCGCGCCAACGCGGCAGCAGCGAGGCGTGGATGTTCAGGCAGCCGAGACGGGGGAGGGCGAGCACCGCCGGCGGCAGCAACAAGCCATAGGCCGCAACGATCATCGCGTCGGCATTAATCGCAGCCAGCTGCGCCTGAGCTTCGGCATCCTTCAGCGCCGAGGGTTGCTGCACGTTTAACCCGTGCAGCAAAGCCATTTGCTTGACCGGGCTGGGCGTCAGCCTCATGCCGCGTCCGGCGGGGCGATCCGGTTGAGTCAGTACCAAAGCAACATCATGTCCCGCTTCAATCAGCCCAACCAGAGCGGCAGCCGCAAATTCCGGCGTGCCGGCGAAAATCAACCGCATCTTATAAGGTCTCCCGCATCAGCTTCTTCATCTTCAAGCGAATGCGATTCAACTTCAGCCGCGACAGGTACTCGACGAATACCTTGCCTTTCAAATGATCGATTTCATGCTGAATACAGATCGCCAGCAACCCGTCCGCCTTCAACGTAAATGGCTTTCCCTCGACATCCAGCGCTTTCATGGTAATTTTCTCTGCCCGGGTGACATTTTCATAAATGCCCGGCACGGAAAGACAGCCTTCTTCATGCTCGGCCTGTCCCTCGCTGGCAATGATTTCCGGGTTGATGAACACCCGCAGACTGTTCCTCTCCTCGGAAATGTCCACCACCACGACCTGTTTGCGCACATTTACCTGGGTTGCGGCGAGACCGATACCGGGCGCAGCATACATGGTTTCCGCCATATCGGCAGCCAGGCGGCGAATTTCCTCGTTCACTTCGACCACGGGGATAGCCATGGCATGCAGCCGCTCATCGGGATAATGAATGATATTTAATATGGCCATAAGTGCTTGCTTGTTTAATCAATTACCTGCAAAATTTAACCCAACCCCTGAATTCGTCAAGGATTGTAGCGCTCCATTGATGCCGACCAGGAACAACTCACCCTTTGAGGCCCGCTCATGAAAAAGCCTATTTTAGCTCTGATTTTGCTTTTCGGCTTAAGTTCGCTATCCACAGCCACCGAAATTGCGCTGCAAGACCGCCACCCCGATCGCCACGTCGTGGTCAAGGGCGACACGCTTTGGGGCATTGCGGGAAAATTTCTCAAAGACCCCTGGCGCTGGCCGGAAATCTGGAAAATGAACAAGCAGCAAATCAAGAACCCGCACTGGATCTATCCAGGCGACACGATCGTACTCGACATGTCCAACGGTTCGCCGGAATTGAGCCTGGTCAAGGGTATCGAAACGATCAAGCTGAGCCCGCGCGTCCGGGTTGAGCCCTCAGAAACCAGCGCCATTCCCAGCATTCCGCTGGCGGCGATCGGGCCGTTCCTCAGCAAGCCGCTGGTCATTGCCGAAGGCGAGCTCGAAAAGGCGCCCTACATTATCGGCACCGAGGAGAGCCGCGTCATCCTCGGTGCGGGCAATTCCGCCTATGCGCAGTCCATCATGGAAGGCGGTGCGCTGAACTGGCATATTTACCGTCCGGGCAAGGCGCTGGTCGATCCCGACTCCAAGGAAACCCTGGGATATGAAGCAGTCTATCTGGGAGACGCCAGAATCACCCGGTTCGGCGCGCCGGCTACGATAGATATCACCAAATCCACCCAGGAAATCAATATCGGCGACCGTTTGGTGGAAATGAAGGAAGAGGCGGCCAGCGCTTTCGTGCCCCGCGCACCGGAGAAACCGATCTTCGGCAGGATAGTTTCTGCCTATGGCGGCGTCGCAGAAGTCGGGAGGGGCTCGATTGTCACTTTGAACAAAGGCGGGCAAGATGGCCTCGAAGTCGGCCATGTGCTGGCGCTTTACCGGCACGGGCGCAGCATCTCGCCTGGCGCGCACGACGACGCCTCGCCGGAAACCGTCAAACTGCCCGACGAGCGGTATGGTCTGGTGTTCGTGTTTCGCGTCTTCGACAAACTGTCCTATGCCCTGGTAATGCAAAGCGAGCGCCCGGTACAGATGCTGGACGATGTGCGTACGCCGTAACGGACATGGCAAATGGTGCAGCCCCGAATGATGAATATCGCTTCTCATCATGGCCGTTCTATTTTCCCTAAACTCTTCTCCCCGTGGGCTGCCCTCACCCCAACCCTCTCCCGCTTGCGGGAGAGGGGGCAATGGTGAAGGGCGCTTGTTCTGATTTGCTCGCGCCCGATGACGATATCGCCTCCTGGGTTGGCTTGAGCCTGATCCCGGGGCTGGGTGACGAGTCCTACCGCAAACTGCTGCGCGCCTTCGGTGAGCCGAAACAGATTTACGCCGCATCCTACGCATCCCTGTCGGGCATTGTCGACAAAAACGTGGCTGAGGGCATCCGTCGCGGCATCGACCCGGAGAAACTTGCGCCTCTCTTCGCCTGGCTCGGTAATGAGCACAACCATATCGTTACCCTGGCCGACGCCGAATACCCTCAAGCCCTGCTGCAAATTCCCGATCCTCCGCCCCTGCTTTACGTCAAAGGCCGCCTCGATCTTCTGAATCAGCCGGCCATGGCGGTTGTCGGCAGCCGTAACGCAACGCCGCAGGGACAAATGAATGCCGAATCGTTTTCCAGGAATCTGAGCGGCAGCGGGCTGTGCATCGTCAGCGGAATGGCGTTGGGCATCGACGCCGCCGCGCACCGCGGCGGGCTGGATGGCGCGTCCAGCAGTGTTGCCGTGGTCGGAACCGGCCTGGATATCGTTTATCCCTCACGCAACCACGCCTTGGCTCACGATCTGGCGCAGCACGGCACGCTGATTTCCGAGTTTCCGCTAGGCACCACCGCTCTGGCGCACAACTTTCCGCGCCGTAATCGGATTATCTGCGGCCTGTCTCTCGGCTGCCTGGTGATCGAGGCAGCAATCCGGAGCGGCTCGTTGATCACCGCCCGATTGGCCGTTGAACAGGGACGGGAGGTTTTCGCTATTCCCGGCTCTATTCACTCCCCGGTGTCCAAAGGCTGCCATGCCCTGATCAAGCAGGGCGCCAAACTGGTCGAATGCGCCAACGATGTTCTCGATGAACTAAAATGGCCATCACCGCAGAATCCTGTCGCGGCGAAAGAGGGGGGCCCTCCAGAAAAAGACCTTCATCCGCTGCTGGAGGCGCTAGGGTTCGACCCTGCCGGGATCGACGCACTGACGGTGCGTAGCGGCTTGACGAGCGATACTGTTTGCGCCATGCTGTTGCAACTGGAATTGGAAGGGCGAGTAGCCTGCCTGCCCGGCGGACTTTACCAATTAATTACCTAAGTCCGGCGGATTTCAGCGTTAAAACCACTTGAAACCAGCACAATGTTCGATATTTTAGTCTATCTGTTCGAAAATTATTTTGAGGTCAATGTTTACCCCGACGAGGGTACGCTGACCCGTGAGCTCAGCGCGGCAGGCTTCGACCGGGATGAAATCAACCAGGCCATGGCATGGGTCAACGGCCTGGGGAAGCTAACTCAAGAAAGCTATCTGCCCAGCTTGGCAGACTCCCGCGCGCAGCGATTCTATTCCGAGGCGGAGGAAACCAAGATCGGGGCCGAATCCCGCGGGTTCCTGTTGTTTCTTGATACTTCCGGCATCCTTAACCCTGTACAACGCGAATGGGTCATCGACCGGATCATGGCGCTCAACGAACACGAGGTTTCGCTTGAACAGGTCAAATGGACCGTCCTGATCGTGCTCTCTAGCCAAGGCCAGGCCAGCGACTTCATGTTCATCGAGGATCTGCTGTTCGGCGATACCCAGCCCACCATGCACTGACGGGGCAACGGGTTCTTGCCATTGCCGCCGGTTCTTCATATCATCCGCGCCCAAACCCACTAATTTTAGCGAGAGCGCATGTCCTCCAGCCTCCTGATCGTCGAATCCCCATCCAAAGCCAAAACTCTTAAAAAGTACCTTGGCAAGGATTTTGAAATCCTCGCCTCTTACGGCCACGTGCGCGACCTCGTGCCGAAGCAGGGCGCAGTTGACACCGAACACGACTTCAAGATGAAGTACCAGTTGATCGAGCGCAACGCCAAGCATGTCGATGCAATCACCAAGGCGGTCAAGCTTGCCGACAACATCTATCTGGCGACTGACCCGGACCGCGAGGGCGAGGCGATTGCGTGGCATCTTGCGGAGATCTTGAAATCCAAGAAACTGCTCGCCAAAAAGAATGTCAAGCGCGTGGTTTTTCATGAAATCACCCAGTCCGCCGTGCTGGCGGCTGTTGCCAATCCACGCGATATCCTCATGCCCCTGGTGAATGCCCAGCAGGCGAGAAGGGCGCTCGACTATCTGGTCGGCTTCAATCTTTCGCCTCTGCTATGGCGAAAAATCCGTCGCGGACTTTCTGCCGGCAGGGTGCAAAGCCCGGCCCTGCGCCTGATTTGCGAACGTGAAATTGAAATCGAAGCGTTCAAGACGCGGGAATACTGGAGCATCCATTTCGATTCACACAAGGGCAAACAGCAATTTTCAGCCAAGCTGTTCCAGTACAAGGGCGAAAAACTGAACCAGTTCAGCGTCGGCACCGAAGCTGCGCAGGCAGATATCGTTGGCTACCTTACACGGCATGCCGGCGGCAAGGCAACGGTCGTCCAGGTCGACAAAAAACGCAAACAACGCCAAGCTTCCGCGCCATTTACCACCTCTACCTTGCAGCAGGAAGCCGTGCGCAAGCTGGGGTTCACCACCGACCGCGCCATGCGCGTTGCGCAACAGCTTTACGAAGGGGTGGACACCGGCGGCGGAGCCGTTGGTCTGATCACCTACATGCGTACCGACTCGGTTAACCTCGCCAACGAGGCGGTAGCGGAAATCCGCGATTACATCTCCGCCAAGTTCGACCCTGACTATTTGCCCAAAGCGCCGGTCCAGTACAAAAACAAATCCAAAAATGCGCAGGAAGCGCACGAAGCCATTCGTCCCACATCGATCCTGCGCGCACCGGATGACGTTCGAGCCGCCCTTACCGCAGACCAGGCAAAGCTTTATGAAATGATCTGGAAGCGCGCTCTGGCTTGCCAGATGAGTCCGGCCAAGTTCGACACCGTCAGCCTGGATCTGGCGGTTGCGGATGAAGGAACACTGTTTCGAGCCTCCGGCCAGACCCTGGTTTTTCCCGGTTTTATCGCGGTTTACCTGGAAAGCGAGGACGACCAGGAAGAGGAGGGCGAAAGCAAGCTGCCGCCGATGGAAGCCGGCGATCAACTCCCGGTGGACAAGCTATACGGCGACCAGCACTTTACCCAGCCACCCCCTCGCTACACTGAAGCCAGCCTGGTCAAGGACCTGGAAGAACATGGCATTGGCCGCCCATCTACTTACGCCAGCATTATCTCGACGCTCCAGGCCAGGGAATACGTAAACCTCGACAAAAAACGGTTTTTCCCCACCGACGTGGGCTCGGTGGTCAATAAATTCCTGACCGAGCATTTCACGCGCTATGTCGATTATGATTTCACCGCCAAGCTGGAAGACCAACTGGACATCATCGCCACCGGCGAGAAGGAATGGATCCCGGTGCTGGCGGATTTCTGGAAAGGTTTCAGCCAGCAAATCGAGGAAAAGAAAAACATTGAGCGCAAGGATCTTACCCATGAGCAGCTCGATGAAGCATGCCCGAAATGCGGCAAGCCGCTGTCCGTTCGACTGGGCAAGCGCGGAAAATTTGTTGGCTGCAGCGGCTATCCTGAATGCGATTTTACCCGCAGCATGGACGGGGAGGTCAAGCCGGACGAACCGGTCGTGGTGGAAGGGCGCCTATGCCCGAAATGCGACAGCCCTCTGCATGTGAAATCCGGCGCATACGGCAAGTTCATCGGTTGCTCGGCTTATCCTAAGTGCAAGTTCCTCGAACCCCTGGAGAAACCCAGGGATACGGGGGTAAGCTGCCCGGAATGCAAAAAAGGCAGCTTGATCGAGCGTAAAAGCCGCTATGGGAAACTTTTTTATTCCTGCAATACTTATCCGGATTGTAAATATGCAGTCTGGAACCCTCCCGTCGCCGAGCCCTGCCCAAAATGCGGCTGGCCTGTACTGACCATCAAGACAACCAAGCGACGCGGTACCGAAAAGGTTTGTCCGCAGAAGGAATGCGGGCATACCGAACCGGTTGCTGCTGCGGACGAATAACCGATTCTAAAAATAAAAAAGGGGCCATCAAGGCCCCTTTTTTATTGCTCTGCTACTCCCGTTTTCTGGATTTCAGGCCGCGACGCGGCGTTTGAACTCACCGGTTCGGGTATCAATTTCGATTCTGTCGCCAATCTCGCAAAACAGCGCAACCGGCAACTCAAAGCCGGTAGCGACTTTTGCCGGCTTCATGACTTTTCCGGACGAATCGCCGCGTACAGCGGGCTCAGTGTAAACGATTTCACGGACCACGGTGGTCGGCAATTCGACGGAAATGGCTTTGTCCTGGTAGAAAACCACTTCGCAAGGCATGCTGTCTTCCAGGTAATTAATGGCATCACCCAGATTTTCCTGCTCGACTTCGTGCTGGTTGTAATCAGTATCCATAAAGACATACATCGGATCAGCGAAGTATGAGTAGGTCACGTCCTTACGCTCGAGCTGCACCACTTCAAACTTGTCGTCAGCCCGGTAAATAGCCTCACTGGGGGAGTCGGTCAGGAGATTCTTCATTTTCATCTTGACCACGGACGCATTGCGACCGGACTTGGTGTACTCGGCTTTAAGGACCACCATAGGGTCATTGCCGATCATGATTACGTTGCCTGGGCGGACTTCTTGTGCGGTTTTCATGGTTCTTCCTGCAGAATATTAAAAATTGGGCGGATCAAAGCCGATTATTTTAACTTATTATTACAAAAATTAACTAGATTTGTAGTCAAATCTTCTTTTTTTATCAGCCTGTTTGCCCATTCCTGGGCGTGCTTTTCCAGGGTGACGCGATGCTTCCATAAGCCCTCCCAATCCGGAACGCCCGCACCCCCACCGTTCCATGCTTCAAAAAACGGGGTAAGTACAGCCGCCGTTGACTGGGGTAGATCAGCGCAATACCGATCCAGAAATGCCCTCAGTTTTGGCCAATGCGCCCCGGCTTCCTGGGGATATATTTGCCAGGCCATGGGCCTTGCAGCCCACTGGGCGCGGACAAAGGAATCTTCACCTCGTACGAAATTGAAATTGCACGCCCACAAGAGCTTGTCATAGTTATCCTGTTCCAGAAAAGGCAAAACCCTGACCATAAGACTCCCTTTTTTGAAAAGGTTCCCCTCTTTCAGGTGAGACGCCCCAAAAAAAGCGGATATTTGAGTCATTGCCACCCCCTCCGGAACCAGGCACGTGACCGGTGTCGGGCCTTTCGCCCAGTCAGTGAACAAGCTTAACGCTGAATTGTTGCCATAGCAGAACAAGGAAATCCGGACTTCATTTTTTTCGGGGGCAAGGATGCCCAATTTCTGCCAGAAAGCGGTGCGTAGTTGAATGTCTGCCTGGAAAAGAGCCCGTTGCTCCAAGCGGTTTTTTTCGACTAGCAAGCCTCCCGTACCAGGGGAAAATCCCGGGAAAAAGAAGTACTTGATCAGAGGGAACCCGGGGTGAGGGGAGGGAAGGCCATGATGGCTGTCGACCCACTTCTCGGCGCTGAGATATTCCAGATTTACCCAGGCATGTCTGCGTCCGCTCTTCGCCATCGCGGCTACATAAGCTGCCGGCAGCTCGCAGGCGAAGGCTTCTATCACCACATCCGCCGGCTCAACGGCCAGGTTGGATTCTGCCCATTGCCTTATTTCCACGCCACGGGAAACCTGTATCGGCAGGAGAGGGTCAATTTCTAGGTTGATTTTTTGAAAGCTGATCAGGTCGTCTGTCCAGAGACGAACCTTTAGGCCGTGCTCGGCGACCAGTTGGCGGGCGAGCCGCCAACAGACGCCGATATCACCGTAATTGTCGACTACGGCGCTGAAGATGTCCCATCTTGGCTGGACAATATCAGATGTCGAGGTTTCTTGCTCCAAGTGCGTTTGTTTCGATAAAAGCACGTCGAGGTTCAACCTGGTCGCCCATCAAAGTGGTAAAAATTTCGTCTGCGGCTATCACGTCATCAATCTGCACCCTGAGCAGCCGCCTTACCTGGGGATCCATGGTTGTTTCCCAAAGCTGGCCGGGGTTCATTTCGCCCAAACCCTTGTAGCGCTGGATACCCAGGCCGCGTTTCACTTCTTCCAGCAGCCAGTCCATTGCCGTCTTGAACTCGCTAACAGGCTGGGATCGTTCTCCACGCTTGATGCTTGCCCCTTCTTTAAGTAACCCCTGCAGTACTTGAGCGGTTTTCAACATCTGTGCGTAGTCCCCGCTTTGCTGGAAATCCCGGTCCAGATAGCTGATCTGTAAATTGCCATGCACCATCTTGCTGATCTTCAGCCGACAGTTTTCCGTCGATTCATCATAGTAAGCCGAAACCGTATACTGCTCGTTAGCCAATACTTTTTTAAGTTGTTCCGCGCTCTCGTTCGCGGACGCAAGATCACTCAGGTCAAGCACGATGTTTTTAAGCAGGGCGTAGAGTATCGGTTCTGCAATAATGCGGCTCAAGCGCTCGACGATCGCTTCGGCCAGCAGGAATTCCTTGGCCACCTCCTCAAGAGCGGCCTTGCTGATCGGCTCTTTGCCCCCCTCGGTAACCAGTTCGGCCTCGCTCAACGCCATTTGCAGCATGTATTGCTTCAATTCATGGTCGTCCTTCAAGTAACGCTCCTGCTTACCATGCTTGACCTTGTACAGTGGCGGCTGGGCAATGTAGATGTGGCCGCGTTCCACCAGTTCCGGCATCTGTCTGTAAAAAAAGGTGAGCAGCAAGGTGCGGATATGGGAACCGTCCACATCCGCGTCGGTCATGATGATAATGCGGTGATAGCGCAGTTTTTCTGCCGAGTATTCATCCTTGCCGATCCCCGTACCCAGTGCAACGATCAGGGTCGCGATTTCCTGGGAGGACACCAGCCGGTCAAAACGGGCGCGCTCGACGTTGAGAATTTTTCCCTTGAGCGGCAGTATCGCCTGGAACTTGCGGTCCCGGCCCTGTTTCGCCGAGCCCCCGGCGGAATCACCCTCCACCAGGTAGAGTTCGGACAGGGCCGGGTCTTTTTCCTGACAGTCGGCCAACTTGCCCGGCAACCCCATGCCGTCCAGCACGCCCTTGCGGCGCGTTATCTCCCGCGCCTTGCGGGCTGCTTCACGGGCACGCGCAGCATCGACAATTTTGCCGCAGATAATTTTGGCGTCATTCGGATTTTCCAGCATATATTCTGCCAGTTTCGCAGAAACGATTTCCTGCACTATTGGCATCACTTCGGAAGAAACCAGTTTTTCCTTGGTCTGCGAGGAAAATTTGGGATCCGGGATTTTTACCGACAAAACGCAGGTCAGTCCCTCGCGCATGTCGTCGCCAGCGGTTTCTACCTTTGCTTTTTTTGCCTGCTCGCTTTGTTCTATATAGGTATTTAAGGTACGCGTCATCGCGTTACGCAGACCAGTCAAATGACTTCCCCCGTCGCGCTGTGGGATGTTGTTGGTAAAACATTGGACTGATTCCTGATAGGAATCGTTCCACTGCATTGCCACTTCCACGGTCATGCCGTCTTTTTCACCCATTGCATAAAAAACCTTGGGGTGCAGGACGGCTTTGCTGCGGTTTACATATTCCACAAACCCCTTTACGCCACCACTAAAAGCGAAGTTATCGCTTTTTCCTGTGCGCTGGTCGTCGAGTTCAATGTGCACGCCATTATTGAGGAAAGACAGTTCGCGCAGTCGCTTGGCGAGAATCTCATAATGAAATTCAACCAATCCAAATATCTCGTCATCTGCCAAAAAATGGACGTCCGTACCATGTTTTTCAGTCTGGCCAACTAATTTTAGTGGTTCTACCGCAGCGCCACAACGAAACTCCATGGAATGCTTTTGCCCATCACGACGAATAGTTAACTTCAGCCATTTTGAAAGGGCGTTGACGCAGGAAACGCCTACGCCATGCAATCCGCCGGAAACCTTGTACGAATTGCTGTCGAATTTTCCGCCGGCGTGCAATTCGGTCATGACGATTTCCGCCGCAGACCTCTTGAATTCGTCGTCTTCCTTGATCCCGGTGGGGATTCCCCGTCCATTGTCGTAGACGCTAATTGAATTATCCGGATGAATAACGACTTTTATTTCGTTGCAGTGCCCGGCAAGCGCTTCATCTATGGCGTTGTCAACCACTTCAAACACCATATGATGCAACCCTGAACCGTCACTGGTATCTCCAATGTACATGCCGGGCCGTTTGCGTACGGCTTCCAGCCCTTTCAGGATTTTGATGCTATCGGAAGTATATTCAGACATTATTTATGGTTCCACGTGAAACAATTTAATTTAAATGCGCATTGGCATGACAACATACTTGAAGCATTCATTGCCGGGAATAGTGAATAGCCCGCTACTGTTGGCATCGCCAAACGAGAGAGTAATGGAAGTGTTGCTTAGATTGGTCAGCACATCCAGCAAATAATTGACGTTGAAACCAATATCCAGCGGTTCCCCAGTATAGCTAACCTCAATTTCCTCTTGCGCTTCTTCCTGCTCATTGTTGTTACAAATTATGCGCAAGCTGTTTTGTGTTAATACTAGCCTGACGCCACGAAATTTTTCATTGGAAAGAATGGATGCGCGCTGCAGCGATTGTAGCAGGAGTATACGATCGATCTGAATGTGATTCTGATAGTCAGCGGGGATAACGCGATTAAAATCCGGAAACTTTCCTTCTACAATTTTTGATACTAATTCTATATTTGAAAAAGAAAAACGGGTTTGGTTTTGGCCAATTGCTATCGTTACTTCTTCATCGTTATCGCCAAGCAGTTTGATCAACTCGATAACCGTTTTTCGCGGCAGAATAACTTCCTGGGGCGATCCTTCCGCAACATCACCTGTATTTTCCAGCGGTGAACAAGCCATTCCAAGTCGATGGCCGTCTGTCGCCACAACCCGGAGCAGTTTGCTTTCTACCACCAGCAACAAACCATTCAGGTAATAACGTATATCCTGCTGGGCCATTGCATACTGAACAAGATTGAGTAGATTTTTCAGTGTTTTCTGGGTTGTTTTTAAGTAAGACCGATTTTCTCCGGAAGGGACTAATTTAGGAAAATCATTGGCTGGTAATGTCTGAAGGTTGAAGCGGCTTTTGCCTACTTTTATTTGCAGTCGCGAATCATCTTTTTCCAGCGAAATTTGAGAATTATCCGGAAAGGCACGGCAAATATCCTGAAGTTTTTTTGCTGAAGCGGTTACCGAAAAATCCGGGAGTTCATCCTGACAAATAGATATCGCTGTAATCTGTATTTCCAGGTCTGTGGCTATAACCGAAAGATTCTCCCCGTTTTTTTCAATGAGAATATTGGAGAGAATAGGAAGAGTATGCCGCCTTTCTACAATGCCAATTACGGATTGAAGTGGTTTTAATAGAGCATCCCTGTTTGTTTGAATTAATAACATATATATATTCCTAAGAATAATAGTAAGCTTAACCAGTTATCGGTATAGTTGATATTTTGATTTATTAATCAATATGATAATACATCAGAAAGGTTGTGGGCAACCTCGCTGAGAGTTGTGGATAAAATGGTGTCAAATTTTCTTTGCCTGAATAAAACAAGCTTTCTCCACATTGAGTCCACATGATTAGCTGCGTAAAATTTGCAACAATATTTCAAAGTCCCGGCAAATTGTGGGATCGGAGCTTTTCAATTCTGTAATTTTTCGGCACGCATGTATAACGGTCGAGTGGTCTCGCCCACCGAATGCGTCGCCAATTTCCGGATAACTCAACTGCGTTAGCTCTTTTGCAAGTGCCATTGCGACTTGTCGTGGCCGTGCCACATTTCTGGAACGCTTCGGGGAGAACATTTCGGCAACTTTGATTTTATAGTAATCCGCAACGGTTTTTTGAATATTATCCAGTGAAACCTGACGATTTTGAACAGCAAGCAAATCCTTGAGGGCTTCCTTGGCTAATTCCAAGCTGACCGGATGCCCGGTGAATCGAGAGTAAGCGAGAACGCGTTTTAGAGCACCTTCCAGTTCGCGTACATTGGAGCGGATCTGTTTGGCGATGAAAAAAGCGACTTCCTCTTGTAATTTTATTTCTTCGGCCCGAGCTTTCTTTAAGAGTATTGCCACACGCATTTCCAGCTCGGGAGGCTCGATAGCAACGGTCAATCCCCAGCCGAAGCGGGATATGAGGCGATCTTCCATCCCCGCAATTTCCCTGGGAAAGGTATCGCAGGTGATGATTACCTGTTTGTGAGCTTCGATCAATGCGTTAAAAGCATAAAAAAACTCTTCCTGGGTTCGATTTTTGCCGGCAAAGAATTGAATATCGTCGATCAACAACAAATCCAGAGAGTGGTAGTAGCGCTTGAAATCGTCAAAGGCTTTATGCTGGTAAGCGCGCACTACGTCAGAAACATAGCGCTCTGCGTGTAGATAGCTGATTTTTGCCTTGCTGTTTTGTTCCTGGACCAGATTACCGATAGCCTGGATTAAATGGGTTTTACCCAAGCCCACCCCACCATAGACAAACAGGGGGTTGTAAGCGGTGCCGGGATTTTCCGCGACCTGTATGGCCGCAGCACGGGCAAGCTGGTTCGCTTTGCCAGTGACAAAATTGGCAAAAGTGAACAGAGGGTTGAGGCGGGATTGATCAGGCTTTGAATTTTGTCGAACGGGTGTTGCCGGTGCGACGATTAAGGGGTGTGCCGTATTGTTTTCTGGGGTGTCAGGCAGGGAAAGCACCAGCGACAGAGGTTCGGAAAAATAGGCGTCAGCCATTTCTTCGATGCGAGCCAGGAACTTGTCTTTAATCCATTGCAGGATAAAGCGATTTGGTGCGATCAGACGAGGAATACCGTCCGATGAATCAAACTTAAGAGGCTTGATCCAGGTATTGAATTGCTGGGGAGGCAAATCCTCTTTAAATCTGTTTACGCAATCAAGCCAAAAACGTTCCATTGGGTAATCCAAAAAGCTTCCATAAATAATCGTTGGAGTTGTTTCGGTTAGGCGTCAGAGGACGGAGGAACCCAACAGCAATTTGGCATTCTATTCTTTTTGAATAAACTTATCCACAGGATGGAAGTATAAATATCATTTGACAAAAACACCCAGAAGATAGTCTAATTGCGCGTTTTAGCTAAACAAGTTTTTGGGGTAACAAAATGAAACGGACTTATCAACCTTCTGTTGTCAAACGCAAACGCACCCATGGTTTCCGCGCGCGGATGAAAACAAGCGGCGGTCGCGCCGTGATCAGAGCTCGTCGCGCAAAGGGCCGGGCGAAACTCAGCGTATAGCAGTTGCTTGGCAGTGCCTGCTATTCATGCTTTTCAGAAAAGCAAACGGCTAAAAGAAACGGATGAGATTTCATCCGTTTTTTCGTTTAAATGCCAGGTATATGGTGATTACTTACGCATACTGGTAAAGCCGAACAAGCTGAATCACCCGCGATTTACCGGGATTATCCGAAAAAAAACGGCATCTCATGCGGTAACCAGGAATTACATCAAGCGCAGTCTGCGAGAAATTTTCCGGCGACACCAGAACCTGTTTGACAGCCTGGATATTGTTGTCCTGGCGCACAAGAGCTTTACCGGGAATGAGTTCCGTCAGGTAGAAGAAGAGTTCTTGCTGCTAATGGATATCCTGCAAAAAAGGTTGGCGTGAAGATAATGACACGTTTGTTTATCGGATTAATCAGGATTTACCAATACTTGATCAGCCCCTTGCTGGGGCCGAGTTGCAGGTTTACCCCGACTTGTTCCGAATATTCTTGCCAGGCATTAGTCAAGTTCGGAGCCTTCAAAGGCGGCTGGCTGGGAATAAAAAGGCTTTGCCGTTGTCACCCCCGGCATCCGGGCGGATATGATCCGATACCCTAATTTATGATTGAGGCAACATGGACACCCAACGTCTGATACTTTTCATCGTTTTTTCCTTTTCTATTCTAATGTTATGGGATGCCTGGCAAAAGGAACAGCAGCCTGCCCCGGTTGGCCAAATCTCTCACGAAAAAGCGGGGCTTGCACAAACGCCGACCCCCGCAGCGCGAGCGGCTGACGCGCCCGCCAAGGACGCTGGCGGGCCGCTGCAAACAGGGGAACGGGTAAAGGTGCAAACCGATCTGGTTTATGCCGAAATCGACACCCTCGGCGGTGACGTACGCCGGCTGGAACTGCTGAAGCACCACGACACCCAGGATAAAAGCAAAAATCTCGTTTTGCTGGAAGACGACCCGAAGCACCTCTACATCGCTCAGTCGGGCCTGATAGGCAATGATTTGCCAACACATAAAACGCTGTTTTCCGCTGCGGCAACCCAGTATAAACTCGCCGAAGGGGCGAATGAAGTACAAGTAAGGCTGGCTTGGGCGGGTGCTAATGGTATCAAGGTGGACAAGGTTTTCACCTTTCGCAAGGGTAGCTATGTCATTGATGTGGCTTACGAGATCAATAATGGTAGTGCTGCCCGTCTGGAGCCCCACTCCTATTTCCAGTTGGTGAGAAACGGCCAGCCTCCGATCGGAGACCCCAAATTCATCATGACGTATACCGGGCCCGCAGTTTACACTGAGAAGGAAAAATTCCAGAAAATCAACTTTTCTGACATCGAGAAAAATAAAGCGAGCTATGCCAAGCAAAGCAATGACGGCTGGGCCGCCATGATCCAGCTTTATTTCCTGAGCGCGTGGTTGCCTGCCAATGATCAACCGCGTGAATATTATGCGAAAAAGCTGGGAGATGATCTTTACAGCGTCGGCGTAGTTCTACCGGTGGGATCGATTGAGCCAGGGGGTTTGAAAAAAACAATCGTGCCTCTTTATGCCGGGCCACAGGAACAGGATCACCTGAGCAAGGTTGCCCCCGGACTGGATCTGGTCGTCGATTATGGCATACTGACAGTGATTTCGGCGCCGCTGTTCTGGGTCTTGGCGTGGCTTAACAAGCTGGTTCAGAACTGGGGAGTGGCCATTATCCTGCTGACCGTCCTGATCAAGCTGGCTTTCTATCCGCTGTCCGCAAAAAGCTACCGTTCCATGGCGCAAATGCGCGTGCTCGGGCCTAAGCTGCAAAAACTCAAGGAGCAATACGGCGACGACCGCCAGCGGTTGCACACGGCAATGATGGAGCTATACAAGACCGAGAAGGTCAACCCGCTTGGGGGCTGTCTGCCGGTCGTGGTGCAGATCCCGGTATTTATCGCGCTTTACTGGGCGCTGCTGAATAGCGTCGAAATGCGCCAGGCGCCGTTCATGCTGTGGATTAACGACCTGTCCGCTCCCGACCCTTATTACATTCTGCCGATTGTGATGGGGATCACCATGATCATCCAGACCAAGCTCAACCCGACGCCACCCGATCCCATTCAGGCCAAGATAATGATGATCATGCCGATTGCCTTCAGCGTTTTCTTCTTTTTCTTCCCGGCAGGCCTGGTCTTGTACTGGGTGGTGAATAACGTGCTGTCGATTGCCCAGCAATGGTATGTCACGCATGGTGTCGAGCAGGAAAAGGCCCTTGCCAAGGGGCATGGCAAGCACTGATACCATCGCCGCAATTGCCACGGCCCATGGGCGTGGCGGTATCGGCGTGGTACGAGTTTCCGGCGAAGACCTGAGCGTTTTCGCCAAGAATCTCCTGGGAAAAATTCCGGTTCCCCGCATCGCCACTCTGAGCAATTTCCTGGCGGCGGATGGAGAGGTGATCGATCGGGGTATCGCCCTGTATTTCCCCTCCCCCCATTCCTATACCGGCCAGGATGTTCTCGAACTGCAAGGCCACGGTGGCGACGCAGTGTTGCGCCGGTTGCTGGGGCGTTGCCTGGAATTGGGCGCGCGCCCCGCTGAGCCGGGGGAGTTCACCCAGCGCGCCTTTCTCAATGACAAGATGGACCTGGCTCAGGCGGAAAGCGTTGCCGACCTGATCGATGCGGCTACTGCCGAGGCGGCCAGAACCGCGATGCGCTCGTTGCGCGGAGAGTTTTCCCATGCCATCCACCAGTTGGTGGATGCGCTGATCAACCTGCGTATGCTGGTGGAGGCGACCCTGGACTTCCCGGAAGAGGAAATCGATTTTCTTGAGGAGTCCAACGCGCTCGGCCAGCTGGCCACCATCAACGCGCAGCTGGATAAGGTGTTCCGCCAGGCAAATCAGGGTAGCCTGCTGCGCGAAGGCTTGCATATAGTGCTCATCGGCCAGCCAAACGTGGGCAAATCCAGTTTGCTTAACCGGCTTGCGGGCGAGGAGGTGGCAATCGTCACCCCCGTGGCGGGAACCACCCGCGATGCGATCCGTCAGCACATCGAAATCGAGGGCGTGGCGCTGCATTTCATCGACACAGCAGGGCTGCGCGACACCGATGATGAAGTCGAGAAAATCGGCATCGCCCGCGCCTGGAGCGCGATTCAGCAAGCCAACGCGGCGCTGCTCCTGATCGATGCGGCGAAGGGAATTGCGCCAGCCGACCTGCAAATCATTGCCAAATTGCCGTCAGGCTTGCCGCTGCTCCGTGTTTTCAACAAGGTCGATCTCCTCGGCCAGGAGCCCAGAGCGGATGCCGTGGGCGGAGTCGCGGATATTTACCTCTCGGCCAAGACTGGCGCGGGCGTCGATCTGCTGCATGAGCACCTGCTGCGAGTCGTCGGTTGGCAGGATGGCGGCGAGGGTGTGTTCATGGCGCGCGAGCGCCACTTGAGCGCGTTGCGCGAAGCCAGGGAGCGCCTGACTCTGGCGGCGGCGTGTGAGGGTCGGGTCGAGTTTTTTGCGGAGGAGCTCCGTCTGGCCCAGAACGCGCTTTCCAGCATAACCGGTGAATTTACATCGGACGATTTGCTGGGCGAGATATTTTCCCGTTTTTGCATCGGAAAATAGCGTTTCACGTGAAACAATAGCCATTTTGGGTTATGATTCGCACTTATTTCGCGCCCCCGGTTGACCATGCCTTATCCCTCCCAATTTGATGTCATCGTGATCGGCGGCGGCCACGCCGGAACGGAAGCCGCGCTGGCCGGCGCCCGCATGGGCCTGAAAACGCTGTTGTTGACGCATAACATTGAAACGCTCGGCCAGATGTCGTGCAACCCCTCGATAGGCGGTATTGGCAAGGGCCATCTGGTGAAGGAGGTCGATGCCCTGGGAGGCGCCATGGCCGCGGCGACAGATGAAGCGGGCATTCAGTTTCGCATCCTCAATTCCAGCAAGGGCCCGGCAGTACGAGCGACGCGCGCGCAGGCAGACCGCGTTCTTTATCGGCAGGCGATCCGGGGCCGACTGGAGAATCAACCCAACCTGTGGTTGTTCCAGCAGGCGGTGGACGACTTGATGCTTGAGCAAGACCGTGTGGTGGGCGTGGTTACCCAGCTGGGTTTGCGCTTTCAGGCCAAGTCCGTAGTGTTGACGGCAGGCACGTTCCTGGCTGGTCTGGTTCATGTGGGCCAATCGAATTACCCGGCCGGGCGCGCCGGAGACCCCCCCTCGATCACTCTGGCGCAACGGCTACGCGAGTTTAAATTGCCGGTGAAGCGTTTCAAGACGGGTACTCCGCCGCGCATCGACGGTCGCAGTCTGGATTATTCGGTGATGGTGGAGCAGCCCGGCGACGACCCGGCGCCGGCATTTTCCTTCCTCGGCTCTGCCGCACAGCATCCGCGCCAATTGCCGTGCTGGATTACCCAGACCAATTTGCGTACTCACGACATCATCCGTGGTGGGCTGGACCGCTCGCCGCTTTACACGGGCGTGATCGAGGGAGTGGGTCCACGCTATTGTCCTTCGATCGAAGACAAGATCATGCGTTTTTCTGGCAAGGACTCACACCAGATTTTCGTTGAGCCGGAAGGGTTGAATACCCACGAAATTTACCCCAACGGCATCTCCACCAGCCTGCCTTTCGATGTGCAGGTGGAACTGGTGCGCTCGATCCGGGGCTTTGAAAACGCGCATATTACCCGCCCCGGCTACGCGATCGAGTATGATTTTTTCGATCCCCTTGGGCTGAAAAGCTCACTGGAAACCAAGGCAATACAGGGGCTGTTCTTCGCCGGCCAGATCAACGGCACAACCGGCTATGAAGAAGCCGCGGCGCAGGGAATCCTGGCGGGCATCAATGCCGGGTTATCGGCACAGGGGAAAGATGCATGGCATCCAAGCCGGGATCAGGCCTATCTCGGAGTGATGGTGGACGACCTGATCACCCGTGGCGTGGTTGAGCCTTACCGCATGTTTACCAGCCGTGCCGAATACCGGTTGATGTTGCGCGAGGACAATGCCGACCTGCGGTTGACGGAATCTGGGCGGCGGCTGGGCGTGGTTGATGATGCGCGGTGGCAGAGCTTCGTGGAAAAGCGCGAGGCTATCGCGCGCGAACAGGAACGCCTGAAAAGCGTCTGGGTGAACCCGAAGCTGCTGCCCCAGGACGATGCGGAAAGGGTGCTGGGCAAGGGCATCGAGCGCGAGTATTCGTTATCGGACTTGCTGCGCCGGCCCGATGTCAGCTACCGCGCCTTGATGACGCTGCCGGGCGCCGGTGTGGGAGTCGTAGACTCGAAGGTGGCCGAACAGGTCGAGATCCAGGCCAAATACCAGGGTTACATCGCTCGCCAGCAGGAGGAGGTCGCCCGTCATCAGCACCATGAAGCCATGATCCTGCCGCCGGGGCTGGATTACCGCGAGGTGCATGGGCTCTCCATCGAGGTGCAACAGAAGCTGAACCAGCACCAGCCTGAAACGCTGGGGCAGGCGGGGCGCGTTTCCGGGGTGACGCCAGCGGCGATTTCGGTGCTGCTGGTGCACTTGAAGCGTAGCCAGAACATCAGCGACAACAAGAAAAGCGCATGAGCCTGGAAGAAAAATTAGCCTGTGGCCTGGCGGAAATGGGCCTGCATTTGGATCCGGCGACGCAGACGAGATTGCTGAACTATGTTGCGCTCATGCAGAAATGGAACAAGGTTTATAATTTGACTGCCGTGCGCGACCCGGAAAAAATGCTAACCCAGCATTTGCTCGATAGCCTGGCGGTTTTGCCACACCTCGTCGGGCGCCGAATCATCGACGTCGGAACCGGGCCCGGTCTGCCGGGAATCCCTCTGGCGCTGGCGAATCCGGCGTTGGAGGTTACCCTGCTGGACAGCAACCATAAGAAAACCAGTTTTCTTCGGCAGGCCTGTCTGGAGTTGGGCCTGAATAACACGACGGTAGTCTGCGAACGGGTAGAGGCATGGCGGCCTGAAGAAAAATACGATGTAGTGATTTCCCGTGCTTTTTCCGATTTGGCCGAGTTCGCCCGCTTGGCGTTGCATTTGTGCGGTGATACGGGGCTGATGTTGGCAATGAAGGGGATTTATCCCCATGAGGAGTTGACTCGATTGCCGGCTACGGTTGCGTTACAGGGCGTAGCGCCGCTCAAGGTGCCGGGCCTGGATGCCGAACGGCATCTGGTTTTGCTGCGACCGATCAAAATGGAAGCAATGGCTTAATGCGAAACTCGCGAAGGGAACGGATACGGCGAGAAGCGATGTTCATAATTCGGGGTGGCGCTTCTCGCCATGTCCGTTAGGGTGGGGTGATGGCAAAAATATTCGCAATTACAAATCAAAAAGGCGGGGTGGGGAAAACCACCACCACGGTCAATCTTGCCGCCAGCCTGGCGGCAACCAAGCGCCGGGTGTTGCTGATCGACCTCGACCCGCAGGGCAACGCCACCATGGGTTGCGGCGTCGACAAAATGGCCCTGACGCAGACGGTATATCATGTGCTGCTGGAGGAAAAGAGCATCGCGGAGGTGCGTGTTGCCAACACCTGTGGCAAGTTTGACCTGATCCCCGCCAACCGGGAGCTGGCGGGTGCCGAAGTGGAGCTGGTGCAAGAGATGGCGCGCGAATGGCGGCTGAAAAACGCGCTGAAAAAAATCGAGGCGGAATACGATTACATTCTGATCGACTGTCCGCCGGCGCTGAATCTGCTTACGGTTAACGCTCTGTGCGCCGCCCAAGCGGTGATGATCCCGATGCAGTGTGAATATTACGCCCTGGAGGGATTGAGCGATCTGGTGCAGACCATCAAGCGGGTGCGTGCCAACCTTAACCCGCAGCTGGAAATCGAGGGGCTGCTGCGGACCATGTTCGATCCGCGCAATACCCTGGCGCAGCAGGTATCGGAGCAGCTACTGCAGCATTTCGGCGATAAGGTATACCGCACCGTGATTCCGCGTAATGTCCGGCTGGCGGAAGCGCCCAGCTATGGGTTGCCGGTGTTGTACCACGACAAAACATCGAAAGGCGCGCTGGCCTATTTGGCGCTGGCTGGCGAACTGGTAAGAAAGTGAGGAGGAAATGGTAAAAGTGAAGGGATTGGGGCGCGGCCTTGACGCGCTGCTGGCTGGCGACAGCGAAGGAAATAATAAAGATACGCTGCAAAAGCTGAAGCTGGACCAGCTTCAGCCCGGCAAATATCAGCCGCGCACCCACATGGACCAGGAATCACTGGCCGAGCTGGCCGAGTCCATCAAATCCCAGGGGATCATGCAGCCGATACTGGCAAGGGCGCTGATTGCGGGCAACTATGAAATCATTGCCGGCGAGCGGCGCTGGCGCGCAGCCCGCCTCGCCGGTTTGACAGAAGTGCCGGTGCTGGTGCGTGTGGTGGCGGACGAGGCGGCGCTGGCAATGTCGCTGATCGAGAACATTCAGCGCGAGAACCTCAATCCGCTGGAGGAGGCTACGGGAATCCAGCGCCTGATTAACGAATTCGACATGACCCACCAGCTTGCCGCCGAAGCGGTCGGGCGCTCGCGTAGCGCGGTAAGCAATCTGCTGCGCCTGCTCAATCTGGCGCCACCGGTGCAGGACTTGCTGATGCACAATCAGCTCGACATGGGACATGCCAGAGCGCTACTGAGTTTGTCTAATGCGGGACAGATTACCGTGGCCAATGAGATCGTGGGCAAAGGCTTGTCTGTGCGCGAAGCGGAAAGGCTGGTTCAGCGTCAACAACGACCGGACGCAAAGCCCAAGGCCAAGCCCGACCGGGATATTTTGAGGTTGCAGGAAGACCTGGCGGAAAAATTGGGTGCCGTGGTAATGCTGAAGGCGCAGAAGAAAGGCCGGGGCAAGTTAATCATTAATTACGACAGCCTGGAGCAACTGGACGATATTATCGGTCGACTGGGTAAAAAGTGATGCGGAAGACAGGGCATATAAGAATATAATTATTTAGCAGTGCGCTATAATGCGAGAGTGTTCCGAACCCAAAGATGTTTAAGAAACGGCCCGGTTTAACGGGCCTCCGCAATGCCCTTAAATTGACGAGTGGGTCACGGAGGGATTAAAATCGCGTCTCATTTTGACGGCGATTTGCAAATGGGTGCAGCGTACCGGGTGGTTGGCGTTCAGGCCGTTACGGTAATTCTTGGCGCATCGTTGTTGTTTTTCTGGCTGGGAAGAAATGTCGCGGTTGCGGCCTTTTTCGGCGGCGCGGTGGCTGTGGCGAATGCACTGTTTCTGGTCTGGTGCATGCGAGCCGGCGCGCAGCGGCCAGTGCAAGACGCGCGTCAGGAGTTGGCTTGGCTGGTACGTTTCAGCATGGAACGTTTTTTGATGGTCGCGCTGCTGGTAGTGGCGGGATTGGGTTGGTTGAAACTGATGCCGGTGCCTTTGCTGATCGGCTTTGTTCTGGGGCAGTTGACCCTGGCAGTTTCGACAATATTCAGTGGAATAGAGAAATAAACAATGTCTGGCGAAACACTCACCTCCTCGGAATATATCAGGCACCACTTGCAGAATCTGACTTTTGGCAAGCTGCCGGATGGTTCCTTGGGTATTGCGCGCAGTGCCGAGCAGGCTAAGGAAATGGGTTTCTGGGCCATTAACCTGGACACCATGTTCTTTTCCTTTGTCCTTGGCGCACTATTTTTGTTCTTTTTTGCGCGTGCGGCGCAAAAAGCCTCGGTGGGCGTGCCGAATGGGCTACAGAATTTCGTCGAGTGGATCATTGAATTCATTGATACCAGTGTGCGCGGGTCGTTTACCGCCAGAAATGACATGGTGGCGCCGCTCGCCCTGACGATTTTTGCCTGGATCCTGCTAATGAATTTGATGGATCTGCTGCCCATTGATTATCTGCCCTTAATCGCCCATGCGGCCGGCCTTCCGTTCCTGAAAGTTGTTCCCACGACCGATCCCAATGCCACGTTCGGCATGTCCATCGGGGTATTCGTTCTGGTGATTTATTACAGCATCAAGATGAAAGGCCTGGGCGGATTTGTCGGTGAATTGACGTTACAGCCTTTTGGTAAATTTGGTTTGCCTGCCAACATCTTTCTGGAAGGCGTGAATTTGATCGCTAAGCCAATCTCGCTGGCCTTGCGGTTGTTTGGCAACATGTACGCTGGTGAAATGATCTTCATCCTGATCGCGCTCATGGGCGCGTCTTGGGCGAGCGTTACTTTTGGCAGCACGCTGCTGTTCGGTTCGCAGGTTGTTCTTTCTCTGGGGTGGGCGATTTTCCACATTCTGATCGTGACGCTACAAGCATTCATTTTCATGACGCTAACCATTGTTTACCTGGATATGGCTCATCAGGAACACCACTAACGATATTCAATTAACAATTTCACTTTAAATCAATCAGGAGATATATAAATGGATCAAGCACATGCACTACTCTTCATCGCTGGCGCGATCATGATGGGTCTGGGCGCACTGGGTGCCGCTATCGGTATCGGCATTCTGGGCGGCCGCTTCCTTGAAGGCGCCGCACGTCAGCCCGAGCTGATTCCGATGTTGCGTACCCAGTTCTTTGTGGTCATGGGTTTGGTCGATGCGGTGCCGATGATTGCTGTGGGTATTGCCATGTACGTCCTGTTTGCGGTTGCGGGCTAAGGCTGGCTGTGATTCTTAATACAAGAAAGGTTCATGCATGAATATCAATGCAACCCTTCTCGGGCAAACGATCATGTTCGTCATGTTTGTCTGGTTCTGCATGCGGTTCGTCTGGCCGCCCATCATGCAAGTGTTGACTGCTCGTAAGCAGTCTATCGCTGATGGATTGGCTGCCGGTGAGCGCGGAAAGCACGAACTGGAACTGGCCTCCCGCCGTGCTTCTGAAGGCATGCATGAGGCCAAGCAGAAGGCGGCTGATGTGATCGCCCAAGCGGAGAAGCGCGCAACCCAGATCGTCGAGGACGCCAAAGCGCATGGCAAGGAAGAAGGCGACCGTCTGGTTGCTGGAGCCCACGCCGAAATGGAGCAGGAAGTCCATCGTGCCAAGGAAAGTTTGCGCCAGCAGGTAGCCGATCTGGCGATCGCCGGCGCGGAGAAAATTCTGCGTCGCGAGATCGATGCCAAGGCTCATGCCGAGTTGCTGACTTCAATCAAGAGCGAGCTATAGGGACATCATGGCAGAAGTCACTACCATAGCCAGGCCCTATGCCGAAGCGGTTTACCGCATCGCCGAGCAGGGTGGCGCACTCGACAAGTGGTCGCAGATGCTGGAGTTCACGGCAACGGTCGTGAGCGATCCGCAGATGCAGGCGGTGATCGGCAACCCCCGGTTGACGGCGGCGCAGCAAAAAAACACGTTTCTCGCAGTGTGCGAAAAGAGTCTCGATGCACAAGGTGTTAACATGGTGCAACTGCTGCTGGAGAATGGCCGGCTGACTTTGTTGCCGGTAATTCGCGAGCAGTTCGAGCTCCTTCGGGCATTGCACGGCGGCGTCATGGACACCGAGATTTTCAGTGCCTATCCCCTGAGCGACGCAGAGAAAGAAGATTTAGTGCGTCGCCTGGAATCCAAATACAAGCGCAAAGTTGAAGCGACCGTAACCCTGGACCCCGAGCTTATCGGCGGTGTCAGAATCGTGGCGGGAGATGTCGTGATTGACGCGTCGGTGCGCGGCCAATTACAGAACATGGCGTTTACGCTCAAAAGTTAAGGGGAAATCATGCAGTTGAATCCTTCAGAGATCAGTGAGCTGATCAAGAGCAAAATCGAAAACCTGGCCACCACGGCCGAGGCGCGTAACCAGGGAACGGTGGTGTCGGTGACCGACGGCATCGTCCGCGTTCATGGCCTGAGTGACGCCATGCAGGGTGAGATGCTGGAATTCCCAGGCAATACTTTCGGTCTCGCGCTCAACCTCGAGCGCGACTCGGTCGGCGCCGTGGTGCTGGGCGAGTACGAGCACATTACGGAAGGCGACACCGTCAAGTGTACCGGTCGCATCCTGGAGGTGCCGGTAGGCGAAGCGCTGATGGGCCGCGTGGTGAACTCGTTGGGTCAGCCGATCGACGGCAAGGGTCCGATCAACACCACCGAAAAATCCCCGATCGAAAAAATCGCACCCGGTGTGATCGCCCGCCAGTCCGTATCCCAACCGGTACAAACCGGCCTCAAGTCGATCGACGCCATGGTGCCGATCGGTCGCGGCCAGCGCGAACTGATCATCGGCGACCGTCAAACCGGTAAAACCGCCGTGGCCGTGGATGCCATCATCAACCAGAAGGGCACCGGGGTAGTCTGCATCTACGTCGCTATCGGCCAGAAGGCATCGAGCATCATCAACGTCGTGCGCAAGCTGGAAGAGCACGGCGCCATGGGCCATACCATCGTGGTGGCCGCAACCGCCTCCGACTCGGCGGCAATGCAGTACATCGCACCGTATTCGGGCTGCTCGATGGGCGAATACTTCCGTGACCGCGGCCAGGATGCGCTGATCATTTATGACGACCTCACCAAGCAGGCCTGGGCCTACCGCCAGATTTCCCTGCTGCTGCGCCGTCCGCCGGGCCGCGAAGCTTACCCGGGCGATGTGTTCTACCTCCACTCCCGTTTGCTCGAGCGCGCTGCTCGGATCAACGCGGAGGACGTGGAAAAGCGCTCCGGCGTGAAGGGCAAGACCGGCTCGCTGACCGCGTTGCCGATCATTGAAACCCAGGCCGGCGACGTTTCGGCATTCGTTCCGACCAACGTAATTTCGATCACCGACGGCCAGATTTTCCTGGAAACCGATTTGTTCAACGCCGGTATTCGCCCCGCCATCAACGCCGGTCTTTCCGTGTCTCGCGTCGGCGGCGCGGCGCAGACCAAGGTGATCAAGAAGATGGGCGGCGGACTTC
>CAYGNO010000010.1:0-27484 GCA_964351305.1 uncultured Sulfuricella sp. | reverse complement strand
CCCGCCCAGGGCGATCAGGGTGGTCTTGCGCTCGCAATGGTGGGTCAGGAGGGCGTCGTAGATCAAATTCAGCGTATCCGAGTTTTTGTATTCCTCTCCATCGGGCAGGATGATAGTCACGACATCCACGCCTTCCGCCTCCAGCGGTTTGCTCAGCGCATCCAGATACAGCGGCGCGACGGTGGTGTTGGTGACGATGGCAACCTGCTTGCGGGCCAGATGAGGCAGTATCAGTTCGGGGCGCGTCAGCAGGGCGGTGCCGATGTGAATCGGGTAAGCGCGCGCTTTCAAGTCTACGGTCAGGGTTTGCATGGTTTGCGGTTATATTTCAGTCAGTTTTTGAAGTGTCAGCGTTGAGCTGTTTCAGCCGTTCTTCGATCTGGTGAACCAGTGTATGGACGCTTTGAGCCCCAGAGTCCACGATGATGTCCGCGATTTCACAGTACAAGGGGTCGCGCTGCGCAAAAAGCTCTTTCAGTTTTGCCTGGGGATCGGCAGTCTGCAGCAGGGGACGGTTTTTGTCGTGACGGGTGCGTTGCCACAGATCCTCCACCTTCGCGCGCAGGTAAATCACCGTGCCGTTGCGGCGGAGGTTGTCCCGGTTTCGTTGGCTCAATATCGCGCCACCCCCGGTCGCCAGGACAATGTTTCTTTGTCCTGTCAGCTCCTCGATAACCGCGGCTTCGCGGGTTCGGAAACCGGCCTCTCCTTCCAGTTCGAAAATCAGGGGAATATTGACCCCGGTGCGTTTTTCGATTTCATGGTCGGAGTCGACAAATGGCCTGTTGAGGTGTCTGGCGATCAGCTTGCCTACCGTGGTTTTGCCTGCGCCCATCAGCCCGACTAAAAAAATATTGCCTGTCACTCGTTCCCTTTAAGGGTGGTCATCGTGACAGGCATTTTAGCGGAAAAAAGGGAGCCTGGCCCAGCTAACGCACCAACAAACCCATTTCGAGGCGCTATTTCAGGTTGAGGCTTTCCTTGAGAATTCTGGGGGTGACAAAAACCAGCAGCTCTCTCTTTTCATCGCGTTTGTCGGTTTTTCTGAACATAAAGCCGAGAACCGGAATATCGCCGAGCAGTGGCACCTTGGCCACCGTGGTGTCCTCGTCCTGAGTGAAGATGCCGCCGATTACCACGGTTCCGCCATTCTCCACCAGCACCTGAGTGGTGATCTGCTTGGTATTGATGGCCGGGCCAGCGACGGTATTTTCTCCCCGGCTGTCCTTGTTGACTTTCAGGTCCATGATGATGTTGTCGTCAGGCGTGATTTGCGGCTTCACTTTCAGGCTTAGCACGGCCTTCTTGAAGGATACGCTGGTGGCGCCGCTGCTGGAAGCTTGCAGGTAGGGGATGTCGGTGCCATCTTCGATGGTGGCCTCCGTCTGGTCGGACGTTAGCACGCGCGGGTTGGAAATGATTTTCCCCTTGCCATCCGCTTGCAGTGCCGACAGCTCAAGATTCAGAAAGCGAGTCGCATTCGATTGAAAGAGGATCAGGGACAAGGCCCCCGCCGCACCAGCGGAGCTTTTTGCGGGCAGGTTGACATTCATGCCTTGAGGGCTGTATGTCGGAATGGTTGCAGCCTGCCCGGTGAAATATCCAGGGACTTCGAGGTTTGCCCCAACCATAGCCCTTTGATTGGTCCCCGTGATGCTACCGTGGTCTTGAAAGCCGAGTCTGGCCCCCAGCGACTTGCTGAAAAGGTCGTTTGCCTCGACTATGCGCGCATCTATCATTACTTGCCTGACCGGTATGTCGATCTGGTTGATCAATTTCCTGATTTCTTCGAGTTTGGATGGGATGTCCTGTATAAACAGCATGTTGGTGCGAGGGTCCCAGACGGCGCTGCCGCGCTTGGAAAGGATTTTCTGTTTGTCGTCAGCAAGTATTTTCTGGAAAGACTCGGCCTTGGTATATTTAAGCTGGAAACTTTCCGTCCGCACCTGCTCCAGCTCAGAGATCTGCTGCTTTGCTTCCAGCTCCAGTTTTTCCTTGGTGGCAAGCTCCTCGCTGGGGGCAATCATGATGACATTGCCGGATTTGCGCATGCTTAATCCCGATTGCTTGAGGGTAATATCCAGGGCCTGATCCCAGGGAACGTCCTTCAGGCGCAGAGTAGTGGAGCTTCTGACGGAATCGCTGATAACGACATTCATTTCGGCGAAATCGGCAAGGACCGCGAGCAAGGTGCGGGTTTCAATATTCTGGAAATCGAGGGAAAGCTTCTCGCCGCTGTAGCCGGTCTTTGTGCCTTGCACCAGCTTGCCGGGATCTTCAACAACCGGTTTGACATCCAGAATAAACTGGCGGTCGGTTTGATAGGCGGAGTGTTCCCACAGCCCCTTGGGTTCGATCACTATGCGCGCATTGTTGCCATGACCAAACGTACTTACCGTTTGTACCGGCGTACCGAAATCCACAACATCGAGTTTGCGCTCCAGGTTGCGCGGGAGGGTGGCATTGATAAATTCCACGATGATGGATTTGCCTTCGGTACGGATATCGATGCCGGTATTGGTATCGGAAAGGTCGACAACGATCCGGCCTTCACCGCCTTTGCCGCGGCGGAAATCGACGTCTCGCAGAGCATGTTTTTGTGCGCCGGGGAGCGCTTCGGCAAATTTCGCGCTCATATTTGATGTCACTCCGGTGGCTTCGGTACCCTGCAGAGTGATCAAAAGGGTGTTTCCGGCAATCCGGGTTTCATAGCCGGCGGGCTTGGCCAGATTGATGACCAGCCGGGTGCGGCTACCGGCCTGAACAATATTCAGGTTACGCAACACGCCTTCACCGACATCGATGCTGTTTTTCCCCAATGCGTTGGCCGTATCCAGGAGATCCAGCGCAATTCGCGGTGGATTGTTGACGGTAAACCCGGCAGGCGGGTTTTTCAGGGCATGCTTCAGCTTCAGGGTGATCAAAAATTTGCCACCTTGAAGGGCGGAATAGTCCACGCTTTCGATGCTGTTCTGTGGTGTCTGGGGGGCTTCCGGGCTGGCGCCATCCGGCTCGACGGCTGCGTGGCTGTTGGCAAGAAACAGAGTAATCAGGCAGACGGCCTGGAGAAAACAGTGAATCGTCGATTTGATCATGTTCATGGCGGCCTCTTCTTTACTTTTGGCCTGGCGCGCTGGCCAGGTTAATGCTGGTGTTTTGCTCGATCCAATTTCCGGTGCTGTCCTGAACAATTTCCGTCATGACGATTTCGCTATCCGTGATTTTAGTGATCATGCCGAAATTTTGCCCCATGTGTTCACCGATTTTGACCCTGTGCAGAGTGGCATCAGAGGTTCTTATCAGGCCATATCTAACCTTGTTTTGTTCCAGAAAGCCGACCATCTTCAGGTTTTCAAGCGGATATTTCTCCAGTTCTTCCTTGTTGCGCTTGAGATCAGGCTGGAGTCCGCCGCCTTGGCCCGGTTGTAATTTGCGCGGCTTGAAAGGGTCGGGCAAGTCGAAAGCATTGTAGGCAAAGGATTCATAAGGCTTGATTTCCGGCAAGGGCTCAATCTTGCCACGCAACCCTTCCCCGGATTCGTTGACGAATTGCTTTAAATCATCCAGGCCATCCCCGCCGCAGGCCGAAAGACCAAGACTGGCCATAATAATTAAAAAAAGGTGGGCGGGCCTCACTTCTTGGCCTCCTTGGCAGCTTTCCTCTGCGTGGCTTTCTGTGCCGCGAGTTCGTTCTCGTCAAGGTAACGATAGGTTTTGGCAACGGCGCTCATGGTCAATGTCTGGCCGCTGGGGGTGATATTGATTTCGTTCAAGGTGACGATGCGCGGTAGCCGCGAGACATCGCTGGCAAAGGCGCCGAGGTCATGGTAATTGCCGGTTACGCGAATGGAAATGGGCCGCTCGGCATAAAATTCGGATAAGGTTTCACTGTTTGCGGGTCGAAACAGGTCAAATTCCAGCCCGCGCCCCAGGCCGGCCTGGTTGATGTCCGTCAGGAGTGCATCCATTTCAGCCTTGTTGGGCAGTTGTTTGATCAGCGCGCCGAAAGCCTGTTCCAGGTCTTTGAGCTGTCGGCGGTAGATATCCAGGTTGACGGACTGTTTTTTCTTCGAGATAAAGGTTTCGCGAAGCTGGGATTCCTTTTCCTTGGCGATATCCAGGTCGGCAAGCTGGTTTTGCCAGTCGAACCAGTATCCGGCGAAAAGGATGAGTATGAACAGCCCGCATAGCGCAACTGCTTTCGGAATTATTGGCCAGTTGCCAATATCCTTCGGGTCGAGTCTTTTTAAATCGTCCAGGGTCATATTTTTTTATCCTTGCCCCTGCCTTTGTCGGCCTCTGGCGGGACAAGATTGACATTCAAGGAAAACTCGCTGGCACGCAGGCTGTTTACTGTGGCAGTTTTGACCTCGATCAAATTTGGGGCCTGCAACCAAGGGGATTCTTCCAGGCTGCGCATCAATGTGGCTACCCGCGCATTGGATTGCGCATACCCTTGCAGGCTGATGCTGTTGCCGCTTTGCTTGACCGCTTTGAGGTATACCCCGTCAGGCAATTGGCGTACCAGTTGATCGAGCAGATAGACGACTGCCGAGCGATTGCTTTGCAGGGTTTCCACTACTTGCTTGCGAGCCAGCATGGCTTGCGTTTGTTCCTTGAGCACTTTGATTTCCGCAATCTGGTCGTCGAGTTTTTTGATTTCCGTTTCCAGAAAATTATTACGCGCCCCCTGATTTTCTATCTGGGTGCCCAGAACGGTATGAACCATGAATACAATCAGCAAGCCCAGCACCGATGCGCCGCCGGCCATGAAGGCCAGCTCACGCTGGCGCGCGGCTCGTTTTTGCTCGCGATGGGGTAACAGGTTGATGCGGATCATGGATCGAACCTTCGCATGGCAAGGCCGCAGGCAATCAGTAATATCGGCGCGTCCTGCGCCAATTGGCGGGGTTTGACGCGTGAGGAGACCGCCATGTTGGCAAAAGGATTGGCAACGGAGGTGCGGACCTGGGTGCGTTGCGAAACGGCTTCGTCCGCGCCCGGGATCATGGCGCATCCGCCGGCCAGCAGAATATGGTCAACCCGGTTGAACTGGGTGGAAGAGAAGAAAAACTGCAATGCTCGCGTCACTTCCAGTGCGAGCGAGTCTAAAAAGGGTTGAAGTACTTCAGGCCCATAATTTTCCGGCAGGCCGCCGTTGCGTTTTGCAATTTCAGCCTCTTCCGCCGACAGGCTATACCGGCGCTGGATTTCCTGGGTCAGTTGATTTCCGCCGAAAGCCTGCTCGCGCATGTAAACCGACTGGTTGTTGAGCAGCACGTTGACATGCGTCATGGCGGAGCCGATGTCGATGACGGCAATGGTCTGATCCTTCCCGGCATTAGGCAGTTGCGGGGCAATCAGCTCGTAGGCGGTTTGGGTCGCGTAAGATTCCACGTCCATGACCAGCGCTTTTAGGCCGGCCGATTCGATAGCGGCGACCCTGTCCTCAACTTTTTCCTTGCGCGAGGCGGCGATTAAAACCTCGGCTTCCTCCGGATTGTTTGGAACGGAACCCAGCACTTGAAAATCCAGGTTGACCTCGTCCAGGGCGAAAGGAATATACTGGTTAGCCTCGCTTTCCACTTGCATCTCGAGTTCGTTTTCACTCAATCCGGCAGCAACGATGATTTTTTTGGTGATGACGGCCGCCGCGGGTAAAGCCAGGGCAACGTTTTTGGTCCGCGTTCCCATTTGGCGCCAGGCGTGTTTAATGGCTTCCGAAACTGTTTCGAGATTTGAGATGTTGCCGTCTGCAACCGCATCTTTTGCCAAGGGCTCGATCGCATAGCGTTCGATACGGTACAAGCCTTTACCGGCATCGCTGAGCTCGACCATCTTGACGGACGAAGTGCTGATATCAACGCCGATGAGAGGCGGAGATTTTGCCTGCAGGAAATCGAGATTCAAATTGAAGTCGAACTGCAACGAATTTCCTTTTCAATATTGCCCGGTTATGTGCGTTACGTATAATTTACATTAAATGCTAGCAACAAGTGCTGAGCATGTAAAGTATTTTTTTGGCATTTCTTTTGTCGAGTCAGTGCGCCTATAATCCCCCCCTTAAGTGATTTATGTCAATTGGCTCTGATATTAAATTAAGGTAAGAAAGAGTTTGATGAGTTCACGTTGGTGGCGATATCCGCTGTTGGTTTTTTTGACTTTGGGCTTTATTTTTTCTGCCGCGATCATGCTGGCGGGAATTCTGGCCTACCCTGATCTTCCTTCGCTGGAGGTGCTGACCGATTACCGGCCCAAAATTCCGCTGCGCGTTTATACTGCGGAGGGCGCGTTGATTGGCGAGTTTGGCGAGGAGCGGCGTGCGCTGATCAAGATTGGGGATGTGCCCAAGCCGATGCGGCTGGCGATTCTTGCCGCAGAGGACGACAGGTTCTATAGTCATGGCGGGGTAGATTATATGGGAGTGGCGCGCGCCGCCCTGGCGAATCTGACCGCTGGCGGCGCACGGGAAGGCGCGAGCACGATTACGATGCAGGTGGCGCGAAATTTTTTCCTGTCCGGAGAGAAAACACTGACACGCAAATTCAGCGAAGCGCTGCTGGCGCTGAAAATCGAACACTATTTATCCAAGGATCAAATTCTCGAGCTTTACGTTAACCAGATTTATCTGGGGCAGCGCGCCTACGGTTTTGCCGCCGCCGCCCAGACTTACTTCGGGCGCCCGCTTGAACGATTGGCCGTGGCAGAGGTTGCGATGCTGGCGGGACTTCCCAAGGCGCCCTCGCGCTACAATCCCGTGGTTAACCCGAAGCGGGCAAAAATTCGACAGCAGTATGTCCTGCGCCGCATGCATGATCTCAAATACATTACCGATGCGGAATATCAGGCCGCTCTGGCACAGCCTCTGGCGGTGAAGCGTGATGTGCATAATGCGGAGGTCAATGCGGATTATGCGGCGGAAATGGTCAGACAGGCGATGTTTGACCGCTATCGGGAGGCGATTTACAGCAGCGGCATGAAAGTTTATACCACGCTGCGCAAGGCGGACCAGGAGGCGGCCAATCAGGCATTGCGCCAGGGCGTGCTGGATTATGACCGCCGCCATGGTTATCGTGGGCCGGAGGGTTTTGTCGAGCTGCCTGTCAGAGCGGCAAATCTGGAAGAACGGCTGGAAGACGCTTTGGCGGATGCGGATGAAAGTAACGGCTTGGTGCCGGCGATTGTCTTGGAGGCTGGGCTGAAACAGGTGAAGTGCTACATCAAGGGGGGTGAAACTGCCCAGATTAGCAACGAAGGCCTGAAATTCGTGCTTAAAACCCTGAGTGACAATGCCAGCCCGAAAACACGGCTGCGCCGAGGGGCGCTGATTCGCGTCCAGAAGGATGACAAGGCCGGGTGGCAGATTTTACAACTGCCGCAAATCGAATCGGCGCTGGTCTCGGTGGTTCCTCAGGATGGCGCGATTCACGCCCTGGTCGGAGGGTTCGATTTCAACCGCAGTAAATTCAATCACGTCACACAGGCGTGGCGTCAGCCGGGTTCGAGCTTCAAGCCGTTTATCTACTCGGCGGCGCTGGAAAAAGGCTTGACCGCCGCAACCGTGATCAATGATGCCCCCATCGTTGTGGAGGCCGCCCAAACCGGCGGCCAGGTCTGGGAGCCAAAAAATTTCGACGGTGAGTATGCCGGTCCGATTCGCTTGCGCACCGCCCTGACCAAGTCGAAGAACCTGGTTTCCATCCGGGTGTTGCAGTCTATCGGCCCGTCGTATGCGCAGGACTACATTTCCCGTTTCGGCTTTTCGCCCGAGCAGCATCCGCCTTACCTGACTATGGCGCTAGGGGCGGGATCGGTAACTCCCATGCAAATGGCCGCGGCTTACTCGGTGTTTGCCAACGGGGGCTATCGTATGCAGCCTTATTTGATCGACCGGATTTTCGATGCGCGCGGCACTCTGCTGGCGCAGGCCAAACCCAAGCGTGCCGGCGAAGATGCCGAGCGATCGATCGATGCGCGGAATGCTTTTATCATGACTTCCATCATGCGCGATGTGGTACGTTTTGGTACCGGTACGCGTGCCATGCAACTGAAACGCCAGGATCTCGCCGGCAAGACCGGAACCACCAATGATCAGGTGGATGCCTGGTTCACGGGTTTCAACCCGGGGTTGGTGGCAGTTGCCTGGATCGGGTTTGATCAGCCTCGTTCCATGGGGGGGGTAGAAACAGGCGCGCAGGCGGCGTTGCCGATCTGGATGGGTTATATGGGCAAGGCGCTGAAAGGCGTGCCGGAAGCAGATCTGGCGGTGCCGGAAGGTGTGGCGACAGTCAAGATCAATCCGCAAAGCGGACGCCGTGTTGCCGATGGAAGCGAGGGAATTTTAGAATATTTTTATCAGGAAAATATTCCGGCCGAACAGGCCGGCTTCTTCGAGGGCTTCTTTGGCGGCGGCGGCAAGTCCGCAGAAGAAGTCAAGGATCAATTGTTCTGAATCGGGAGAGAGAAAAAGCCGCGAATCTCCGAATGCGTGAGCGTATCGCGCAGCAGGCGGCCCGCATCATTGCGGAGGACGGCATTCAGAGTTATGCCTCGGCCAAGCACAAGGCCGCTCGCCAGATAGGTGCGCCGGGCACGCGCAACCTGCCCGATAATGACGAAGTGGAACGGGCCTTAAGGGATTATCAGGCGCTTTACCAGCGGGATGAGCAAAGTGTGCGTTTGCATCGGTTGCGGGAGCAGGCACTGGAGGCGATGCGCCTGCTGGAGCCGTTCAATCCGTATCTTACCGGTTCGGTTTTGAAAGGCGTGGCGACTCGCCACTCGGACATTAACCTGCAGTTGTTCACGGATAGCGCCAAGGAGGTGGAATTGTTTCTGCTGGCCCGGCAGGTACCCTATAAAAGTGGCGAAAAACATCTCCGTTTCGGGGGCGGAGAGCGCTCCTTCCCTGCCTTTACCTTGCTGGATGGTCCCGCAGAAATTAATGTTACGGTTTTTGCCACGGAGGATATACGTCAAATTCCGCGCGGCTATGCTGAAAAAAACGCGCGCGCGCCCGCCCGGCAGGTCGAGGCATTGCTTGAAGAGGGGTAATGCCCTTATACTTTCAAGCGTAGCTTTTGCCTGCTGCGCATAGTAATAAGGTTTTTTGCGTTTTTGTTTTTCGAATAGTTTAGAGCCAAAATTTTAATGACGCCTTTATCGCTTTCCTGCCCGTGCTCTTGCCCTATAAATTTATGGGCAATCCTTGCCGGGTGTCAAAATGACATTCTTTCCGCAGTTCCTGGTGGGGCAACATGGTAAATACCACTCCAAATTCGCCCCAGGGCTTATCGGTTGCCGAAGACGACGCCAGCGATTTTACGGTTAGCTGGAAGAAAGAGATTATTTATATTCTTCGCGCAGTGATGGAAAAGACCGAGCTGGTAAGCGCTTATTTTAACCGCGGCGAAAGCTTCATACTGACATCCATCATTGATTTAGACCCGGACGAGGAGCTTGTTTTTCTGGATTTGGGCGCTAACGAAGCGTTCAATAAAAAAATTCTCGACAGCGAAAAAGTTATTTTTATTACGACCCATGACAAGGTCAAAGTTCAGTTTGTCGCCCACAGGGTAGAAAAAATCCAGCTTGAAGGCCGGGATGTGTTCAGGATCGAGCTTCCCAAGTCGTTGATCAAGCTGCAGCGGCGGGAATATTACCGGGTGACAACGCCAATTGCCAACTCATTGAAATGTATCGTGTTAATGGAGGACGGGCGCAAGATTGAAATGACGGTTGCCGATATCAGTATCGGCGGAGTCGGCGTGGTTCTTCCGCCGTCGGATGCTGCCGTTGAACCGGGAATGATATTCAGTGGATGCAGCCTGGTTTTGCCCGAGATCGGCAATATTGTGGCGGCAATGGAAATACGGAGCGTGTTCGAAGTGACTTTAAGGAACGGGGTGAAAACCCGGCGGGCAGGTTGTCAGTTCATCAACTTGTCGGCAAATATGCAGTCCATGATACAACGCTACATTATCAAGGTGGAGCGGGAGAGAAGGGCCAGGGAGCTGGATCGGCAATAATCCATGTGGTAATGGGTGATGGGTGATGGGTAATGGAAAAACCCATCACCCATCACCCATCACCCCATTGAGCCAGTTCGCCGCATCCAGCGCAAAGTAGGTCAGTATCCCGTCCGCGCCGGCGCGCTTGAATCCCAGCAAGGCCTCCAGCACGCAGGCCCTCTCGTCTAGCCAGCCGTTCTGGGCGGCTGCTTTGAGCATGGCGTATTCGCCGCTAACCTGGTAAACAAAAGTCGGTGCCTGGTAGGCGTCCTTGATGCGTCGAACGATGTCGAGATAGGGCATGCCAGGCTTGATCATTACCATATCGGCCCCTTCTTCGAGATCCAACCCCACTTCCCACAAGGCTTCATCGCTGTTGGCCGGATCCATCTGGTAGGTATATTTGTTGCCCGCCCCCAGATTGGCGGCGGAGCCGACCGCGTCGCGGAACGGCCCGTAAAAGCTCGAGGCGTACTTGGCGGAATAAGCCAGAATCCGGGTATGGATATGGTTCTGGCCGTCGAGCGCGTTGCGTATCGCGCCGATGCGTCCATCCATCATGTCCGAAGGGGCAACCACGTCGGCGCCGGCCTCGGCGTGAGTGAGCGCCTGCTTTGCCAGCACGGCCACCGTCTCGTCATTCAAAACGTAGCCGTTGCCGTCGATCAGCCCGTCCTGGCCATGGATGGTGTAGGGGTCGAGAGCAATGTCGGTGATGATGCCCAGTTCCGGAAAGCGCTGTTTCAGGGCGCGCACCACGCGGGGCACCAGGCCTTCCGGATTGTAAGCTTCGGACGCGTCCAGGCTTTTGAGGGGCAGGTCGATCACCGGGAAAATCGCCAGAGCCGGGATGCCGAGCCTGACGCATTCCTCCGCCTGATGAAGAAGCTTGTCCAGGGTTTGCCGGACCACTCCGGGCATGGAGGCAACCTCCTCGCTGCGGCCATTGCCGTCAAGCACGAACACCGGGTAAATAAGGTCGGCTGGCGTCAGCAATGTTTCGCGCATCAGACGGCGGGAAAACTCGTCGCGCCGCATGCGGCGCATGCGTTTATGAGGATATTTGCCCAAGGCGTGCATACCAGTCCTGTTTTAGATGGAGTCCGCGGATCGCACGGCCTCGTTATGGTGTGTCTGTGTGGGGCATCGAAAATGCTGGAATCTTATGTTAAGCGCGGAACTTTATGCTAACCATTCCACTCTGAGCAAGTGGACGATGACCCTATATCGTCCCCCGCTTTTCCTCCCTGAGCGGGGCCTTAACCCCCTGTTAAGGCGTTTTGTCCCCCGGGTTTACTCCCCTTTACCCGGGGGTTTTTTATTGCCAAAGATTACCCATGTCACCCGATTGCGTCAATGCGCAACAACGGCTCCCGCATCCTCCGGGGAGGCGGACAGCCATTTCCCTATCATCGCTTCAGCCTCGTCGAGGCCGACCCGTTTCAGGCTGGAAAAAAGTTGGACCGTGCAGTTCGGGTAAGTGCGCTCGAGTTCCGTCCGAACTGCGCGCAGTGTGGTCGTGGCTTGCTGCTTGCTGAGCTTGTCCGCCTTGGTGAGCAGGACATGCACCGGTTTGCAGGTGGGGATAAACCAGTTGAGCATCTGGTGATCCAGCGGGGTGAGCGGGTGGCGGGCATCCATGATCAGCACCAGCCCGTGCAGGGATTCCCGCTCCATCAGGTAGCGGCTCAGCACGGTCTGCCAGTGCACGCGCATGGCTTCGGGCACCTTGGCGTAGCCGTAGCCGGGAAGGTCGACCAGAAAGCGCTCGTTACCGAGGCTGAAAAAATTGATCAACTGGGTGCGCCCCGGCGTTTTGCTGACGAATGCGAGGCGGTTGCGGTTGGCCAGGGTGTTGATTGCGCTGGATTTCCCCGAGTTG
This sequence comes from uncultured Sulfuricella sp., assembly GCA_964351305.1. Lineage (GTDB taxonomy): Bacteria > Pseudomonadota > Gammaproteobacteria > Burkholderiales > Sulfuricellaceae > Sulfuricella. The sequence goes on along the minus strand of CAYGNO010000010.1, from coordinate 15,592 downwards.
GAGCGGCCCGCGAAGGCGATCTCGATACCGCTGGGCGGCGGCAGGTCGGTGAGCTTGTCCGCCGAGATGAAAAACTGTGCCTCTTGAAATAATGCCATGTTGTTCCTTTTTCAGTCTGGCATGATAAGGCAAATTTGATATAGAATGCCAAGTTATTTTTAGTAAATTCACAACGGTTTTAAAGGAGCGAGCGATGAAACAAGCCATGGTGATGGCAGCGGTTGTCGGGTTGATGGCCGCATCGGGGGTAAACGCGGAAACGGCAGCCAAGGCTGACCCGGCGAAGGCTCAGCAGATTGTCAATACAGTTTGCGTCGCATGCCATGGCGCGGATGGCAACAGCCCGGCTCCGGCCAATCCGAAACTGGCATCCCAGCATCCTGATTACCTTGACAAGCAGATGGCCAACTTCAAATCGGGCGAACGCAAGAGCGCCATCATGGCGGGCATGGCCGCCATGCTTACACCGGAAGACATGAAGAACGTCGCGGCCTATTTTGGCGGGCAAAAGCAGGCGCCGGCCGCCGCCAAGGACAAGGCGCTGGTCGCGCAAGGCGAGAAAATCTATCGCGGCGGCGTTGCCGCGATGGGCGTGCCGGCCTGTAGCGGTTGCCACGGCCCTGCCGGTTCCGGCATCCCGGCGATGTTCCCTCGCCTGGCCGGCCAGCATGGCGAATATATTGTTGCGGAGTTGATCAAGTTCCGCAACGGCGAGCGCGCCAACGACCCTGCCAAGATGATGCAGATGGTCGCCATGAAAATGTCCGACCAGGACATGAAAGCCGTGGCGGAATATATTTCCGGGCTGCACTAATCTGACCAAAATCGGACGGCAGTAGAGAAAGGGTGGCGCAAGTCACCCTTTTTTGTCAGTTGAGAGCACCCATGCAAGCAATGCGCACACCGTTTTCCAGAGCCGTTTATGAGCTGTTGAGTTCAATGCGGTTCGCCATCAGCCTGCTGACCGTGCTGGCGATTGCCTCGGTCATCGGCACGGTGTTGAAGCAGAATGAGCCCTATTCGAATTACCTGATCGAGCTGGGCCCCTTCTGGTTCAAGGCATTCGCTGTGCTGGGGCTGTACGACGTCTATCATGCCGGCTGGTTCCTCGGCATTCTGACCTTCCTGGTGCTTTCCGTCAGCGTCTGCATCTACCGGCAGGTGCCGCGCATGCTGCATGAAATCCGGTCGTTCCGGGAGCATGCCGCCGAATCTTCGCTGCGCGGTTTCGTCCATCAGGCCACATTTCCGGCTGAAATGGCGCCCGCTGCAATGCGGTGGCGCCTGACCGGGTATTTGTCCGGCCAGGGCTACCGTTTCAAGGTCGGGGGTGAAGACGCACAGTCTGTGCTGATCGCCGCCAAGGCCGGCAGCTACAATCGCCTGGGTTACATCCTGACCCACGGTGCCATCGTGATTGTCTGCCTCGGCGGCCTGATCGACGGAAATATCCCGCTCAAGGCACAGGAACTGCTGGGCTACAAGAAAATCGAAACACGCGATCTGCCGGTTGATCGGGTTCCCGCGCTCAGCCGCCTCTCCCCGGCCAATCTCTCGTTTCGCGGCAGCATTTCGATCCCGGAAGGGGGGGCGGCGGGCGTCATTTACCTGAATGTTGCCGACGGCTATCTGGTGCAGGATTTGCCTTTCCGCATCCAGCTCAAGAAATTCCGTATCGAACACTACGCTACCGGCCAGCCGAAATCCTTTGAAAGCGACATCGTCATTACCGACAGGGATTCCAGTCAGGCGTTCGAGGGTACGGTGTCGGTGAATCACCCCATCATCTACAAGGGCGTCGCCATTTATCAGGCGAGCTTCGGCGATGGCGGCTCGAGGCTTTCCATGAACGGCTGGAACCTGTTTGCGCCGGCCGCCACTCCCTTCCCCTTCAACGGGGTGGTGAGTCAAAGCTCCAGTCTTTCCAATGGCGCGGAGCAGTATTCCGTAGAAATCACCGGGTTCAAGGTGTTCAACGTCCAGGACACGGGCGAAGAACCGGCGGTCGAAGGGAAGCCGCAGGACTTCTGGCAGAAAGCCTCGCGCGTGCTCGGCGAGGCAGCCTCCTCGGCGCCCAGGAAGCGCGTGCGCAACGTCGGCCCCAGCTACCAGTACAAAATTCGCGATGCCCAGGGCCAGGCACGGGAGTACCACAACTTCATGCTGCCGCTGGCGATCGATGGCGTCCGCTATCTGGTAAGCGGGGTGCGTAGCGCGCCCAACGAGCCGTTCCGTTACCTGCGCTTCCCGGTGGATGAAAATGACGGGATCGAGGGGGTTATGCGTTTGCGCGCAACGCTGTTCGACCCGGCGCTTTATGCACAAATCGCGCGCCGCTTCACCGACTCGGCGATGCGCGGAAGCGCGGGCAGCGAGGCGTTGCGGGCGAAGCTGACGGAAAGCACGGTGAAAGTGGTGGACCTATTCGCCCATGGCGGTTTCGAGGCGCTCGCCAAATTCATCGAGAGCTCGGTGGCGAAGCCCGATCAGGAAAAGGCGGCCGCAACCTACCTGAAAGTTTTGGAGCACGCCCTGCTCGAGGCCTATCAGATCTCGCGCGAGCGGGCCGGACTAAAATCCGCGCCGGTCAACGCGCAAACGCTGCAATTCGTGCGCGACAGCCTGAATGCGATCAATGACAGTTACGCCTATGGCGGGCCTGTCTACCTGCAACTGACCGGCTATGAGGAAGTACAGGCCAGCGGCCTGCAACTGACCCGTTCGCCCGGCAAGAACATTGTCTACACTGGCTCGGTGCTGCTGATACTGGGCGTGTTCGCGATGTTCTACATCCGGGAACGCCGCATCTGGCTGCTGGTCAAACCGGAGAATCGGGGCCGACCGGGCGAGGTGCTGTTTGCCATGTCGAGCAACCGCAAGACCCTGGATTTCGAGAATGAATTCAACCGGCACAAGCAGAATCTGGCCGAGCTGCTGAAAGGATAATAATGGAAACATTGCAAGGTGTAGGGTGGGCACGTCTTTGTGCCCACGCGGAAACGACATCGGCTGACTGCGCGGGCACAAAAAACGTGGCCACCCTACATAGCTGAAAGGATAACGATGGAAGCAATACAAGGTGGTTATCGGCGCCCCGCTTTTTTCCGTAGTCTGAGCGGGTTCGACTGGGTTTATGCCGCTGCCCTGGCGGCAGGCAGCGTCTATGCCTACAGCCTGTATGGAGGCTATATGGATGCCTACGAAAAAGGCATCCTGTTCCTGACGGTCGTCTCGTTCATCGGCTTGGGCTGGTTCTGGAAGCCGATACGCGTTCTGTTGCCCGTGGTCGCGGCGCTCTCCCTTTTCGGTATCAGCCAGTATCACGGCGAGCTGGCCCGCGCCGGCCAGTCGTTCTGGCTGAAATACCTGTTCGCCAGCCAGTCCGCCATCATGTGGATGAGCGCGTTGTTCGTCATGGCGACCGGAGGCTACTGGTTCGGCCTGGCGGCGCGCTCCGATTTCGCCAACCGCGTTTCCGCCGGCATAACCTGGAGCGCCGCAACGATGGGGCTGATCGGCCTGATGGTGCGCTGGTACGAGTCTTACCTGATCGGTGCCGATGTCGGCCACATCCCGCTCAGCAACCTGTATGAAGTGTTCATCCTGTTTTCCATCATCACCGCGCTGCTCTACCTGTACTACGAGCAGTACTACCGGAACCGCCAGCTCGGCGCCTTCGTGCTGCCGGTCATCAGCGCCGCCGTCGCCTTCCTGCTGTGGTACACCTTCGGTCGCGAAGCGCACCACATCCAGCCCTTGGTGCCGGCGCTGCAATCCTACTGGATGAAAATCCACGTGCCCGCCAATTTCGTCGGCTACGGGGCATTCGCCTTGGCTGCCATGGTGGGGGTGGCGTACCTGCTCGTGCACAAGGGCATTCTGGCGAGCCGCTTGCCGGGTTTGGAGGTGCTGGATGATGTGATGTACAAGGCGATCGCGATCGGTTTCGCTTTCTTCACCATCGCCACCATTCTCGGCGCCATGTGGGCGGCGGAAGCCTGGGGCGGCTACTGGTCGTGGGACCCGAAGGAAACCTGGGCGCTGATCGTCTGGTTGAACTACGCCGCCTGGCTACACATGCGGCTGGTGAAAGGGCTGCGCGGAGCGCTGCTGGCGTGGTGGGCGGTGGTGGGGCTGCTGGTCACGGTGTTCGCCTTTCTCGGCGTGAACATGTTCCTTTCCGGCCTGCATTCTTACGGGACATTATAGAATCCAAAGTGAATTTGGTTGATATATGTCACCATGTTTTGTCCGCACGCACGTTAAGATATGCATTGAACCCAGATTATCCATTGGAATGCTCGCTCATGGTAGGAACGCCGCCCCCACAGCGGTGTTTTGGCTCTTAAGGAAATTGGGCAAACTGCAAAAATGTGGCACGCCGGAGTGCCATGTATCAAGGAGATGAAGCGTGAAGCAATTCATAGTGACGACCGCAATGCTGGCAGGAGTGGCCGCCTCCTGCACCGCAGCAGCGGCCCCCCCCAAGGGTGACCCGGAAAAGGGCAGGCAGACAGCCTCCCAGGTTTGCCTCGCCTGCCACGGCGTCGACGGCAACGGCACCGAGCCGACCAACCCGGAATTTCCCAAGCTGGCGGGCAAGCAGCCCGAGTACCTCCTCAAGCAGCTCAAGGATTTCAAGGCGGGCAAGCGCAAAAACGAGATCATGGCCGGCATGGTGGCGAACCTGACGCCCGACGACATGGCCAACCTTTCTCTCTATTATGCAGGCCAGAAAGCCAAGCCCGGCGTGGTCAAGAGCCCCGCCCTGGTGGCCCAAGGGAAAAAGATTTACCTGGACGGCATCCCGGATGTCGGCGTGCCGGCCTGTGCCGGCTGCCACGAGGCGAATGCGCTGGGTTACGGTACTTTTGCGCATCTTGCCGGCCAGCATACCGAGTACACTTACCTGCAGCTGAAACGCTTCAACACCGGCGAGCGCGATAACGACAAAGGGCTGGCGATGCAGTCCGTTACGGAAAAAATGACGGAGCAGGAAATGAAAGCCGTGGCGGAGTATCTTGCCGGCGTTCCGGTAAAATAGGCGGGTTCCCGCTGCAGCCCATGCAGAATCGTAGAGAAGGAAATCGATCATGAAAAAACTTTGTCACCTGGCGCTGGCCTTTGTTCTGGCGCAAGCCGCTTCCGCCTTGGCGGGGGCTCCTCAGCAACCCAAGGCGCCGGGGATCGAATCCAAGGACTACGTCTGGAATGAACAAAGCGGCGAAAAGGCGGAAATCCTGAAACTGAAGGGCGATGCCGAGCGCGGCCGCAATGCCTACCGCGTTTGCCAGGGTTGCCACAAGCCGAACGGCGCCGGCTTGCCGGATGGCACTTATCCCCAGCTGGCGGGCCAGCATGCCACCGTGCTGATCAAGCAGATGGCCGATGTGCGCGATGGCCGCAGGGAAAACCCGAAGATGTTCCCGTTCGCCGGCAAGCACATCATCGACATGCAGGAAATCGCCGATGTCGCAGTTTACTTGCAGAACATGAAAATTCCGCACGACAACGGCAAGGGCCCGGGCGCCAATCTGGCGCGCGGCAAGGAGCTGTACATGAACGACTGCCATTCCTGCCATGGCGACAATGGCGAGGGCAGCGAGAAGAAATTCTATCCGGTACTCGCCGGCCAGCATTACAAGTACATGCTGCGCCAGATTCGCGACATCCGCGACGGCAAGCGCAGGAATGCCAGCCCCAAGATGGTGAAGGTGGTGCGGAATTATACCGACGCCGACATGGAGCTGGTGGTGGACTACATGTCCAGGCTATCCATGCCGGAGCGGAGCGCCGCCAGGCAGTGATTTATTCCCGGAATCAGCGCCGCCGCCTTGGGGCGGTAGCTGTGAATGGCTGGCCTCTGAGCACGGCAAACAGCTGCAGGATAGGGGTGATCACCGGCTCCAGCTTTTTGCGCATCAAGGTGCCGGAGGCAGTGGTAAGCGCCAGCACCGGCGACGCTACCTCCGCGCCCATGCAGGCCAGTGCAATCATCGCCCGTATTTCTCCTGCCAGCTCTGGCGCTGCGTTGAGCAGTTCCCGTATTTCCACCGGCTGTTCGTTGCCGGCGCAGAGTGCTTCGGCATGGGCAAGGGCAGCCTCGACCGAGCATCCACAGGCGCCGATCCCCGTCCGAATCGCAGAAAAATAGGCCGCCACCACGTTCAACAGGGCGACCACTACGTCCTGGTTTTCCGGGCGGCGCAATACTTCCTCGCTGGTCTGGAGGAAGGCTAGTCCCGGCCCGGATAGCAGCCGTTCCAGCTGGCGGGCGTAAGGATTGCCCTGTGCGACTAGCGGCGTCAGTTTTTCCCGCTGGGCCTCCCAGTCGGCGCGCGCAGCGTGCTGTCCCGGCAGATCGTCCGGCATGCGCTCGAGAAAACCGATGTAGTAGGCGTTGTCGTAGGCGCCCTTCTTCCACAGGCGCTGTCGGGATGAAGCATCAATCAACCCTGGCCCGAGCACGATCCGTACGGTGTCGATGATGACATGGGGTTCGTTTTCGAAGGGCAGATGTTCGATCAGGTAATCCGCCAGAATTCTGCCCATTTTCCCTTGTACGACACATTCCCTCTCCAGCATGCGCCGGGCGTTGTCGGCGGTCGGCATGGCCCACCAGGCGCAACGCGCCAGTTCGTCGGTGAGGCCGTTGGAATAGGCGACCGACACCACCGCTTCGGGTTCGCCGAGCAGCAGCAGCCGATCCAGCCCTTTGTCGCGCGCCTGTCCCATCCGCGTCCAGCGCTGGATATAGACCGGGTAGCCGCCGGGCGAGCCGATGGCGTGGCCTGCCAGCATTTCGCGCACCAGGCGCAGGTATTGGTCGTTGCGCCCGGTCGGGTGCAGTTTGACCGCGGCCTCGCCGCGCGGGGACAGGCCATGCACGGTCATGGCGGTTTCGTCGATTCGGATCGCCTGGATTTCACCGGCAAGGAGGACGTTGAGACGCAGGGCGTCTTCGGGAGTGAGTTCGGACATGGAAATCGATTAGTTGAGTTGAATGCGCTGCCCCCACGGCACCGGCGCCTTGCCCTTGACCAGCCAGATTACCGGGTAGGGCGGTTCCGGCTCGGGAAAATCGCCCTCGGCATCGGTGAAGTAAAGCAACAGATCGGGCGCTCGGCCCTGGCGCTCTACCCACTCGAACGCCGGCCTGAAATCCGTGCCGCCGCCGCCCCGGAATTCCCGCGGCAGCTTGAATTCCTCCCACGGCTCGAATACCCAGGGCCCACCCTCGGCCAGCGCGGTGTCGCAGGCGTGGAGCGTGATGCGCGCGCGCAGCTGGCCCTTGAGCGTGTTGACCTCGGCGAGGAATTCGTTCAGCTCTTCGCTGTTGACCGAGCCGCTGGTGTCGAGCACGACCACGATGTCGGCCTGTTCGCTGCGCAGGGAGGGCAGGATCATCTGCCCTTCGCGGCGCGAAGGGCGCATGTAACTGTAATCGTCGCGCGCGATCTGGGTCATGTAGCGCGCCAGCAGCATGCGCCAGGGTAGTTTCGGCTGCAACAGCTCGCCCACCATGCGTGCCAGCAGCCCGCCCAGCTTGCCGGCCTGTTGCGCCTGCTGGGCCGCGCCGGCAAGGCGCTGCTGCCATTGCGCGGCCAGTGCTTCCCGCTCGCCAGCCGTCAGCGGGCGGGGCTCCGGCGCACCGCTCTGGCTGTCCTGCGGGGCCTGCTGCGCGCCTTCCGGGTTGCCGCCAGACTCCGTTTCATCCTGCCGCGGCGTCTGTCCCTGGCCGCCCTCGCGCTGTTCGTCCCCCTGCTGCTGGCCGCTGCTCTGGCTGTCTTCGCCGTCATAGACGTGCTTGTCCATCGGCTGGTCGGTGTTGTTTTCGGCTATGCAGGGGTAGATCTCCTCCGCCGTCATGCCCTCGAAACTGTCCAGCACCAGCGCGCCGGGCGGCGGCTTGAGGCCGTCCTTGACCAGCAGGGGATTGATGGCATGGTCGCAGGCGACGTCCCAGCGGAACTTGACCCGGTGCTGGCGCCGCGCGAAATGGGACAGCGCGCAGTGCAGGGCCTCGTGGGCCAGCACGAACTGGGTCTGTTCCAGGCTCAAGGCGTCGATGTAATCCGGGTTGTAGTAAAAGCTGCGGGCGTCGGTGGCGGTGGTCGGGCACCACTTCGGATCGGCGGCGACCATCGGCAGGCGCAGCGCCAGGGCGCCGAGGAACGGCTTGTCCAGAATCAGCCGGGTGCGGGCGGCGGCGAGCTTGGTTTCGATGTCGGGCATGAATAGATAACTGTGGGGGGCAAAGTCTTAACCACGAATGACGCGAATGTTCACGAATGTTCACGAATGTTCACGAATAAAGTCTTTATCAACCCAATTTTTCGTGATCATTCGTGGCCTTTATTCGTGTCATTCGTGGTTAATGGATTTTTCCAAAATTACATCTCATACAGCATCAAATCCGCCACCGCATTCGCCCACTTCGAGAACTGCGGCACGGCAAACAAGTTTTGCCCGACAGCGCGGTGCATGTCGGAAACCAGCATGATGCCCATCTCGCGCAGCGGAAAGCGGCTGGCGTAGTCAAGAATGTGGCCGTGAATTTCTTTTGCGTCGGGGCTGCCCTTGGCGCGGATGGCGCGACCTACCAGGGCCGAGGCAACGGCGTACTGGAGATCCACCTCGCGCGGCACGGGCACCTGTTCACCGCGCAGGATCGCGTCCAGGTCCGGCATGCGGTCGAGGTTTTCGATGAAAGCGTTGAGTTCCAGCCCGGCTGCCGGCCCGACGCAGGCCTGTAATGTCGGCAGCAGCAGCTCGGGGTGGTCACCGAACTTTTGCAGCGCGCGGTGGGCAAATTCCCACGAGCGCGGGCTGGGGAAGGCGACAGGGTTGTGCGCCGGATCGAAATCGAACAGCAGTTCGGGGCGGAAGCGCAGAAAGCCGATCAGGCGTTCGTCGATGCCGTTGGCGTAAGCCCAGGCCACCCAGTCGTCGAGGTTGGCCTCGACCTCGAAATGGGAAAAGCGGTTGGCCAGCGGCGCCGGCATGGAGTAGGTGACGCCACGGTCGCCCTGGCGGTTGCCGGCGGCGAAAATCGCCCAGCCCTTGGGCACTTCATAGGCGCCCAGACGGCGGTCGAGGATCAACTGGTAGGCGGCGGCGGAAACGCTGGGCGGCGCCGAGGTGATTTCGTCCAGGAACAGGATGCCTTGCGGGCCATGCCTTTTGGCATCGGGCAGCATCGAGGGCACCGCCCACTCGACGCGGTCTTCGATCCTGAACGGGATGCCGCGCAGATCTGAGGGCTCCATTTGCGACAGGCGGATGTCGATCATCGGCACGTCGTGGCGCGCCGCGACCTGGGCGATGATTTGCGATTTGCCCACGCCGGGAGGGCCCCACAGCATGACGGGCGTGTGGTGGCCTTCCCGCGCGCTCAGGAATTCGCGATCCAGGATGGTGGCAAGTTGGGCCGGGCGCATGGCATGTTCCTCAATTTAGACTAAGTTTAATAGTATCGAAATTCTAAGGAAAATGCCATAGGCCGGGGTGTTTCAGCTTGCCATCTGGGCGAAGACCTCGCGCGCCGCCTGTATGGTCTTGTCGATATCCTCCGCGCTGTGGGCGGCGGAAACGAAGCCCGCCTCGAAAGCCGAGGGGGCGAGGTAGATGCCTTTTTCCAGCATGGCGTGGAAGAACCGGTTGAAGGCGGCCTTGTCGCACTCCATCGCTTCGGCGTAGCCGGTGGGCGGCGCAGAGCGGAAGTAGAGGCCGAACATGCCGCCGACGGATTGCGCCGAGAAAACGATCCCGCGCTCCTTCGCCGCCGCAGTCAGGCCTTCGGTCAGCTTGCGGGTTGCCGCTGCCAGCTTGTCGTAGAAGCCCGGCGCCTGCACCAGCCTGAGCGTGGCGAGCCCGGCGGCCACCGCCACCGGGTTGCCGGACAGCGTGCCGGCCTGATAGACGGGGCCGAGCGGGGCGAGCTTCTGCATGATGTCGCGCCGGCCGCCGAAGGCGCCGAGCGGCATACCGCCGCCGATGACCTTGCCCAAGGTGGTCAGGTCGGGAACGATGCCGAACAGCCCCTGGGCGCATTTCGGCCCGACGCGGAAGCCGGTCATCACTTCGTCGAAAATCAGCACGCTGCCGTGCCGGGTGCACAGTTCGCGCAGCGCCTTGAGAAATTCCGGCCTGGGCGCGACCAGATTCATGTTGCCGGCGACCGGCTCGACGATCACCGCGGCGATTTCGTCGCCGATTTGCTTGAAGGTTTCCGCCAGTGCGAGCGGGTCGTTGTAGGCCAGCACCAGGGTGTGCGCCGCAGTTTCCGCCGGCACCCCGCCGGAGCTGGGCTGGCCGAAGGTGAGCGCGCCGGAGCCGGCTTTCACCAGCAGCGAATCGGCGTGACCGTGGTAGCAGCCTTCGAACTTGATGATCTTGGAGCGGTTGGTGTAGCCGCGCGCCAGGCGGATGGCGCTCATGGTGGCCTCGGTGCCGGAACTGACCAGGCGCACCTGATCCATGCCGGGCAGCAGCGAACACAGGGTTTCCGCCATTTCCAGTTCGAGCGCGGTGGGCGCGCCGAAGCTCAGGCCGTTGGCGGCGGTTTCCTGCACCGCCCCGACCACGTCGGGATGAGCGTGACCGAGGATCATCGGTCCCCACGAGCCGACGTAATCGATGTAAGCCTTGCCGTCCTCGTCCCAGACGGCGGCGCCCGCGCCGCGCTTGAAGAACAGCGGCGTGCCGCCGACCGAGCCGAAGGCCCGCACCGGCGAGTTAACGCCGCCGGGGATGAACTGTAGTGATTTCTCGAAAAGCTGCTGGTTGCGTGAGGTCATGGTCGTTGCCTTAGTGCAAAGTATGATGGGTTGGTTTCTCGAATAACACGGCGAAGCGGGTGGCGGCGGCCCGGATGTCGTCGCTGTCGAACAGCGCGGAGATTACCGCCACGGCATCGGCGCCGGCCCCGACCAGCGTACCGGCGTTGTCCGCGGTGATGCCGCCGATGGCAACGACCGGAATCTGCAGGCATTGCTTGGCTTCATGCAGCAGGGTCAAGGGCGCCGCCATTGCGCCGGGTTTGGTCGGTGAAGCGAAGAAGCTGCCGAAGGCGACATAGTCTGCGCCTTCCGCTTCGGCTTCCAGCGCGCGCTGCAGGTCATTATAGCAAGACATGCCAATGATTTTGTCGGGGCCGAGGATCAGGCGCGCCTGGCGGATGTTGCTGTCGTCCCTGCCAAGGTGGACGCCATCCGCGCCGGTCAGGTCGGCGAGGCGCACATCATCGTTGACGATCAGCGGCACGTGGAAGCGCCTGCACAATGCCAGCAGCTCGCTGGCCTGTTCATGGCGCAAAGCGACGCCGCCCTCCTTGTTGCGATATTGCACCTGGCGGGTGCCGCCCTCCAGCGCCTGTCTTACCCGCAGCAGCAGGCTCGCGGTGTCGGCGCACTCGGGCGTGATCGCATAGAGACCGCTAACGGTCATGGCGTTCCGCCATGACCGTTTCCCTCACCCCTGTCCTCTCCCGCGAGGCGGGCGAGGGGGACGAGGTGTCGCTTCGCGACGATTGCTTCAGGCGTCGGCATCTTCCTCTCGCGCCCAGAAAAGACGGTCGGGAATGTGTTGCCCCATGCCCGGGCGGAAACCGGCTTTCAATGTTTGCCAGGTGAATTCCTGTGCTTCCTTCACCGCTTCCGGAATATCCAGACCGTGGGCGATCGAGGCGGCAATGGCAGAAGCCAGGGTGCAGCCCGAACCGTGGTAGCTGCCTGGCAGACGCGGCCAGCTGTCGGTGCGCAACACGCCGCTTTCGCCGTAGAGCGTATTCACCACCTGGGGCGTATTTTCATGGGTGCCGGTGATCAGTACGAATTCGCAGCCCATCTCGATGATGCGCCGGGCGCATTCGGCGAGATCCGGTTCGGCATCGCCATCGTCGTCATCGAGCTGTGCGATACGCCTTGCTTCCAGGCTGTTGGGCGTGAGCAGGGTGGTCTGGGGGATGAGCATTTCCAGCAAGGCAGTGAGGATGTCGTCGCCGGCCAGATCGTCTCCCCGGCCGGAGGCTAGCACCGGATCCAATATCAGCGGGATGTCCGGGTAATCGGCGACCACCTCGGCGATGGCGGCAACATTTTCCATGCTGCCGATCAGGCCAACCTTGAAAACCGCCACCGGCATGTCTTCCAGTACGCAGCGCGCCTGGTCGGCAACCCATTCGGCCTCCATGGCCATTACGTCCTCTACGCCCAGAGTGTCTTGCACCGTGATGGCGGTGACCGCCGACAGGGGATGGCACCCCATGCTGGATAAGGTCAGGATGTCGGCCTGCAGGCCGGCGCCGCCGCTCGGATCGGAAGCGGCGAAAGCAAGGACGATCGGGGGTGTTTCGCGCGTGTTTGGCATGAGGGAGATCGAGGGTAAGGGCGCTTGATTGAAGGCTGGATTTTAACCCAATTGCAAGGAAATCTCCCGCCATTTTCGAATTCCGTCAAATGGGCAGGTCTGCCCGACGGTTTCAAGTTGACCGATTGCTTATTGCTTAAGGATTTTGCTTGTTAATAATAATTCGTTAACATGCACTGGCGCCGCCCCGAATAAAATTACAGAAATGTAAGAATTGATAATTCAAGAATCGCGCACCTTTCCCTGTATTATAAGGAGGCGGCCACGGTAGGTGGCGGAAGGAGCCAAGTGAACGGAGAAACACAAACCCTTGCGGGAACCAAGGTGATGGTGATTGATGACAGCAACACCATTCGCCGCAGCGCCGAGATTTTTCTGGCCAAGGCCGGGTGTGAGGTTATCCTCGCGGAAGACGGGTTTGACGCCCTGTCCAAGATTGCGGATCGTCAACCCGATGTCATTTTTGTCGATATCATGATGCCGCGCCTGGATGGCTACCAGACTTGCGCGCTGATCAAGAAAAACCCAAAATTCAAAGTCACTCCCGTTATCATGCTATCCAGCAAGGATGGTTTGTTCGACCGCGCTCGCGGCAGGATGGTGGGATCCGATGAATATTTGACCAAACCTTTCACCAAGGAAAGTCTGCTTAAAATCGTGGGTCAGTACATGGCCCAGCGTGCCGATAGCTAGATTTAAAGAGGGAAATATGGCCATCAATAAAATTCTGATTGTGGATGATTCGCCTACTGAAAGATTCTTTCTTGGCGGCTTGCTGAGTAAACAGGGATACCAGGTGGTTACCGCCGAAAATGGCGAGGAGGCAATCACCAAAGCCAAGCAGGAAAAGCCCGACTTGATCATCATGGACGTGGTGATGCCGGGCCTGAATGGCTTCCAGGCGACACGGGCGATCTCCAAGGATGATGAAACCAAGGGTATTCCTGTCATCATGTGTACCACCAAGGGGCAGGAAACCGATAAGGTATGGGGAATGCGGCAGGGCGCCAGGGATTACATCGTCAAACCGGTGAACCAGGACGAGTTGCTGAAAAAGATCGCGGCGCTCGGTTGATCTCCATGACCCTATACGTTGCCTGGGAGCCTGTCGGACTCATGATGAATCGGCTGCAAACCCGCCTGGGCGGTCCATATTTCGCCGCTTTTTTGGTCAATAGAACGACTATTGACCTGCAAAACCGGCAAAATCTGTCCTCGCCCAGCCGAATTTTCGCTTCGATCCCCATAAATCCGACAGGCTCCCAGGGTTTACAAGGGTAGCAGATGGCAAGAAAAATCAGCCTGCGAGAATTTCAGGCAAGCGTGGTGGCCAAGCTGCAGAGCCTGGCATCCAGCGATACGGCCAGCCCCTCCAGGCTGGGTGTCCAGATTGGCTCGCAGTTCTGGCTGGTCAATCTTTCCGAGATCAGCGAGGCGTTGCCCATTCCAAAGCTGACGCCAGTTCCCCTGGCGCAGCCATGGTTTCGCGGCGTGGCGAATTTTCGCGGCAATCTCTATGGCATCGTTGATTTTTCCCATTTTCTCGGAGGCGTGCCAACGCAATTCGGCGTGGATTGCCGCCTGCTGCTGGTTCACCAGAAATTTTCCGTCAATTGCGGAATCGTCGTCAGTCGCATGCTGGGATTGCGCAATCCCGAGAACATGCGACGGGCGGAAATAGAGGGCGAGGCTCCGCCCTGGGTTGCCGCCGAATACCATGATGAAACCGGACAGCGGTGGCAGGAACTGAACATGCGGGTGTTGACCGGGCACGCCCGGTTTTTGAACGTGTGCCTGCCATAAGCGCGTTCGGCGGGTACGATGAACCTAGAAAAAGCAGTTAGCCACAGAGAACACAGAGATCACAGAGGAAATACAATAGGTTGAACCGAAATGGGGGCTCGCCTTTTGGGCGAGGCAAAGAAAGGCGGCAAAGAGCCGTCCTCTCTGTGAACTCTGTGGCTTGAATTGCGGTTTTTAGGATGAATGATCATTCTGCGAGTTGCAAATAAAACCAGGGATGGAGATTTAAGCATGGGATTCAAGTTGCCAAGTTTCAATCTTTTCAAGGGAAAGTCCGGACAGGCTGCCCCGGCCGGACCAACGACGAAGTTGGGGCTGAACACTACCCTGGTGATGAAAGGGCTCCAGAAGATGGCCGGCGATACGGGGCATTCCCTGCCGCTGATCGGCGAAAAACCCGTGAAACAGCAGTTGAAGATACTCGGCGGCGGATGGGCCGTTGCCGTGCTTTTCTCTTTTTCTCCGCTGGTCTGGTACGGCGCGAACCTGTATGTCCTGAAACAGCATACGAGTATTTCGACGGAAATGCAGATGTTGTCGCAACGGATCGCGAAGGGCGCACAGCAGGCGGCGCAAGGCAACCCCATCGCCTTTGCCCAGTTGAAAGAAGCCGAGCGGCGTTTTTCCGCCCACATTAAAAACCTGTCGCAGGGTGGTGCCGGCGTACCCGCCTCGCCGGACGCCGTTCAGCCGGAGCTGAAAGAGATCAATGCGCTGTGGAGCAAGATGCGCGAGGATATCGGGCGGATTGCTTCCCAGGAAAAAAACCTGATCAACCTGAGCAATAACGTTGCCGGGATTAACAGCATCAACACGCCCTTGCTCGAACTTACCGAGCAGCTGGCCGGCCAGCTGATTCAGTCGGGCGCTGGCGCGCGGGAGGTTTCCGCCGCCCGGCAGATGGGGATGGTGACCCAGCGGATTGCGAAAAATGCCAACATTCTGCTGCTGTCGGGAAGCGATTTCGATCTCGACGAAGCCTTCCTGCAAGGCAGAAGCCTCGCCATCTTCCGCAATATATTGGCCGGTCTGGAAAACGGGAGCGGCGGCATGTTGCTGAACCCGGTCAAAGACCCGGACGCGCGCGACATGCTGGGAGAAATCGACGCAACTTTCAAGGATTTCTCCCTGCATGTCGATCAGACACTGCAAAACGTCCAGGGATTGGCGGCGGCTCAAGATGCTCAGCGTTTCCTGTTCAAAGACGGCGACAAGATGCTGGACCTCTCCAACAAGCTGACTGAGGGTTACAATAAAAACGCCAGCAGTGGCTGGCTGGAAGCGTTGCTGACCGCCGTTTTTGGCAGCGCTGCATTGTTGTTCGCCGTGCTGTTCGCCAAGGTGTTGCTGGATGACGCCAAGCGGAAGGCGGCCATCAGCGAGCAGGAAAACAAACGGAACCAGGAGGCGATTCTGCGGC